>JADFGN010000695.1 GCA_022567695.1 Candidatus Poribacteria bacterium
TCCGCTGTGGGCTTCATCACCCAAGGCATCGGCAAACACATAGCCGCTTTCAAGCCAGAATCCCGCCCCGCCAATTGCGCGAGCAATATCAAAACCGACGAGGAGATTTTCTCGGAATCCCAAAAGTAAAATTGACGTGTCAGTCTCTGCAAAGTTAAATTGACTTCGGAGAAAGAAAGCACTCTTTTCAAAGTCAAAATCTTCGCCGAACACATAGCCGGTGTCTAATTCCCCAAGCATTCCGATGGGAATCCGCACTCGAATCGCATCTACGCCAATACGGTCTTCAGTGTCTAATTCATTGTACGTAAAAGGTGCGAGAATATCCGTTGGGTTGAACACACGCGCACTGCCCCACGCAATTGCTTGTCGCCCGATGGATATATCAGCGACGGCTGTACTCAACCAAATAGACGCAAGGTCCAAATTCTGAAATATCCCGAAACTCCCGACGGTATCATCTTCATCCGGATACACTCGTGAATCCAGATCTGTAATTCGATACGCGAATGGATTGATAGTAGCGAACGTCGGTTGTTCCTCAAATAACGAAGTGTCCTGAATTCGCGGCGATAAATTGTAGGATGTACTAAACAAGATCAGGTCGCTTGGATGATAAGAAACATTGATTCGTATGCGGTTGCTGACCGCGCCAATGATCGGTTCAGGCCCTGGTGAGTTGAAAATAGTAAAGAAATTCTTATAGTATCCACCAATCTCAAAGGTGTCAGAAGGAAATCCAGAGGTGGGTAATATGATGAAAGATAAAGCAAGTATCCAAAATCCGCTCGTCCGATGGTATTCAGCACCTTCCTTACGATCTAATCTCGTCACTTTCAACTTGCCCATCCTTAAGCAATATCAGACGTTTCGCTCTGTCCATAACCATCTGTTCATGGGTTGAGAATATAAACGTCATACCAGTTTGCTCATTAAGCACCATCATCATATCTAAAAGCTCTGTTCCCGTTTTCGAGTCGAGATTCGCCGTTGGCTCATCGGCCAGAATAATCGTTGGTTGCGAAACCATTGCGCGTGCAATCGCGACACGTTGTTGTTGTCCGCCTGAGAGTTTAGGCGGTTTCCGATCGGCGAACCCTGCAAGCCCTACCTCCTCAAGCATCGCAGTCACCCGCCTATGCCGTTCGATTTTCGGCACGCTTTGAAGAAGCATAATGTATTCGATATTCTCCTCGACCGTCAACACAGGAATGAGGTTATAGGCTTGAAAAATGAAACCGATGTTATCCCGCCGAAAATCTGAGAGTTCATTACCGCTCATGCTGGATAGTAACTTTCCATTCAACCAGACCTTTCCCTCTGTCGGCGTATCCAACCCGGAAATGATGTTGAGAAAAGTTGTCTTCCCCGAACCTGATGGTCCGACCAACGCCGTAAACTCTCCAGACTGAATCCTTAAATCAATTCCGCGAAGTGCATGTACAGGCACAGCGTTTTCTGAATAGACCTTCTTGATTCCTTCTGTGACAATCACACCGGTATTCTTCAACGTTATCTCCTATTATTTATTCCGTAAAACATTCGATTTTCAATCTTCAATACTAAAAACTTCTCCGCATTGCATCTGCCGGAGACATTTTCGCCGCATACCAGGCAGGATACAACCCAGTGATGATTGTGAAAACAAAAACCCAAATAGGGTAGAAAACGAACTGTTCAGGTTTCATAATGGGATAGATTAGCTCCTGTATCGTGACTCCCATCATTTCGATTCCGGTGTAATCCAGCCCGACTATTGTAAAAAAATACGTCACAACAAAACCAAGCATGACGCCGAATACGATGCTCAAGATTGCCAGCGCACCCGCTTCAAATAAAATCAATTGTGCCATGCCAGAGGGCCGAGTGCCGATAGCACGTAACACGCCAAATTCAAACATCCGCTCGTACAGTGACATAAAAAGTGTATTGACGATTCCAAACACAACGACTCCAAAGAGCATAACCCCCATGATGTACCGACTGAATTTTATCATCTCAAATGTGGCTTCCAATTGGGGTAAAATTTCGGTCCAACTAGAAGCTTGATTTCCATGCCGGGAATATCCATCCCAAAAAGGGAGGTCTTTATCCTGACCATATTTTGTATCGGTAAATTTAATGGCAATCTCATGGACGCCGTTACCCAATGCAAGCATTTGTTGCGCCTTCTCAAGCCGAACAAATGCCATGCCGCTGTTCATCTCCTGGTCCGCGAGATGATAAATTCCTGAAATCCGAAACATCTCTTGGGAAAAATCCCCACTGTCGGAAGGAACGCGACGACCATTCCTCACTTGAGCAACGGTTACGACAACTCGACTATCCATTTCAACTTCAAGAGTTTCCGCGAGTTTCTTGCCAATAACAATATCACGTTCACTATTTCCCTCAAAATATGTCCCTTCTATTATCGCATCATCAATCTGAGACAGGTACTTTTCTGTGGGGGGATGAATCCCCATCAAGTTAATCGCACCGACATTTGCCGGGGACGTTATCATTCCGAAAGCAAGCGTTCGGCGTGTGAAATGTGCGACAATCGCTTCTTGTTCCAGACTTGAGGTCAATGCGCCGAGGTCATTGATGGTCTTTTCGACTTCTTGCGTGTCACGAAAACCTTCCCGATGAATTTGCCCATCACCAAGAAAGGAAGCGGTAGCGGCCTTTATCATATTCCGCTCCATACCAATCCAGAGCGCATCGACAAAGATCAGCGCAGCCAAACCAATGCCAATGGCGATTCCTGCAATGATTGTGCGTCGTTTGTTGCGAAAGATATTTCTCCAAGCGAGTTTAATCAAAATCCGCCACATTTTATAGGTGAAGCCCGTAAAACCCAAGTTCTTTTAGACTTGGGATATAATTGCTCGTTCTCCTTGCGTATACGCCTATTTTTATGTTAGCCCTGCCATTCAGTATAAAATATGATATACTTTAGGCATGATCAAAAACT
>JADFGN010000696.1 GCA_022567695.1 Candidatus Poribacteria bacterium
TATCAATCTCCTGATGAAATCCTCGTTGCCACCGAAACAGTGCTTGGCACCCCTGTAATTAAAGAGGAACAGCGTCATTATCAATACAATGCGAAGCAGCTTATGACACGTGAACAATTCCTTGCCACACTTGCCGACAATAAAGAACTTTATCAAACTGCCAAACAGTTCTTCAAGTACGTCGAATCCTGTGGTGCGATTGCCCGTCCCCGGGTTGGTAGGATTCGTATGACAATTGGCGGAAGATGGTGGATGGGCACGTACTCCTCAAAACGTGCGACCCATTTTCGGGTTGATGCACACGGAGATTTTACCCCCATTCAAATTGCGGAGTGCCGAGAGAATCTCCCTGACATGACCCTTAAGGACTTTGGCGTTTCGTTTAACATTGCTTCACCTGCTCACCTACAATATGCCATTGAGATTTTTGAACGTACTCGAAATACAATTTTGGAAGACTAAATCCGCGTCAATGCTGGCTTTAGTGGAATCAAATGTTAAATGTATCTATTTAAACTTGCTTAAAACTTCAAGTCCTGAAATCCCAACCTCTGCCGCCGTTTCTTGAATCTGCCGCCACGTTTCGTCGTCGATCGGTATTCCCTCTTGCAAGCGACGTTGTTCTGTGCGTGATTCGATTTCGCCCGGAGCCAAGATTTCGTCAAATCCCGGGGCAAGCGGCGAAGACTTTACATGCGCGACAAGTTCATCAACATGGTGATAGAAATCCTCAAGCGAAGTAAAAGATGCGATGTTAATCGCGATCATCAAGACGCCATTGCAGAGCCGTGTATTGCCAGAGCCACTGCATCCAGCACCGGATAGCGCCCCTCCCAACACATCAATCATCAAACCGAGCGCAAAGCCTTTGTGCCCGGCAATCCCGCCGAGTGGCAATAGTGCTCCCGGCGGCGGGCCATTAAGTTCGCGTGGATCTGTGGTGGGTTCACCTTTTCCGTTAATCAGCCACCCAAGCGGCACCGAATCCCCACGATTGAGCGCAACTCGGATCTTTCCCTGCGCGACCACGCTGCTTGTGATGTCAAGGAGGATAGGCTTATCGCGTCCCGGCACTCCAATGGAGATTGGATTTGTCGCAAGTCTCCCGTCGGTGCCACCGAATGGCGCAACGTACAAGGCAGCCCCGCCCGCGTTCGCCATCACCATACCAACGAATCCCTCCTTTGCTGCCATCACCGGATAGCTGCCCAGTCGCCCGATGTGATTGCAGTTGTAGATGCTGATTGCACTGATGGTATTCGATTTTGCTTTCTGAATTGCGAGCGACATCGCTTTCTTGGCGATGACATGTCCAAATCCCCAATTGCCGTTTATCAGGGCATGCGATGGGGATTCACGCTCAATTTCCATCGGTACGCTCGGATTAATCTGCCCGGACTTCATTAGACCTATATATTGAGGGATTCGGATAACGCCGTGTGAATCGTGTCCGGCGAGGTTCGCATCAACAAGGAGTTGACTGATGGTTTGGGCATCCTCGTCTGGAATACCCGCGGCTTTAAAAATATCGGATGTAACCTTGCGTAATTGCTCTGGCGTGAAATTTTGCATTGTGTTTTGAAACTCCTTTTGATGGCACTCATTCCTAAAAACAGATTGACAATTGATGAAAAATAGTATACCATCGTTGCATCAAACTGTCACTATATTTGTGTTGCTGATTGCTAACTAAATTTCTCTATTAAAGTATATATTTCAAACTATGGGACCCGCATGATTTGCGGCGCCCCGACCATTACTGATTTCTTTCGGGAACTTATTCATGAAAATTAGTTAGCGAAATAACCGAACATCAAAACGGCTGGCAACACGGTACAGGGCATTGGTTATCGGTATTGTCAGTTACTGTATCGAGCTGATGGTTACCACCACGAACAAGGGGGCGCGGCTTCCTCTCCCGCCGCGAAGATTCTATGATTCTCGCAGGCACAGATGTGATGAAAGCCCCCCAATCCGCCCTCCTTACAGAGTCAAAGATGTCACTGTTCGTGGACTACTATGAACTCACGATGGGCAAAACCGACTTCGATAGCGGAAATAATGCAATCTGCACAGAAAACTACTTTATCCGCAGAATTCCACAGGGCGAGTATTTGATTTTCGCCGGGCTGGAACAGGTCATCCACTACATCCTTAATCTTCGCTTTACCGATGCCGATCTAAAGTGGTTGCAGGAAAGCAAAGCAACACCGGATATGAGCGACGAATTCCTCGATTATCTGCGTCACTTTAAGTTTGATGGTGATATTTACGCCATTCCCGAAGGGACGCCTGCCTTTGCAAACCAACCGCTAATGAATGTGACAGGTCGATCCATCGATGTACAGATCTTCGAGACGTATCTACTGAGTGTGATAAATTTCCAGACCTTAATCGCTACGAAAACCGCGCGGATTGTACATGCCGCACGCGGGCGGACCTGCTTCGACTTCGGGGCGCGAAGGGCACATGGACGTGACGCTGCTATCTCAGCTGCGCGAGCGTCATTCATCGGTGGAGCCGCAGGGACCTCCCTCGTGATTGCCGGACAATACTTCAATATTCCTTATGTCGGAACAATGGCGCATAAATTCATTCAAGACGCTCCTTCTGAGTTAGAGGCATTCCACGCTTACGCTCGTTCGTTTCCTCACAATACGACCCTGTTGATCGATACCTACGACACCATTCAGGGGGCAAAGAACGCATGCATTGTCGGCAAGGAGATGGAAGCTAAGGGACATCGTTTAAGAGCCGTCAGACTTGACAGCGGCGATCTGCTCGTTCTGAGCAAAACCGTACGAACGATCTTTGACGACGCCGGATTGGATTATGTCCAGCTCTTTGCAAGCAGCGATCTGGACGAATTTCAGATAGATCGATTATTGAGCGCAGGTGCTCCGATTGACAGTTTCGGTGTCGGTACACGCCTCGCGACCGGGGCA
>JADFGN010000697.1 GCA_022567695.1 Candidatus Poribacteria bacterium
AGGAGATTCCCCGATTGGGGGCGAACCTCAGTTCTCGCAAGACACCGAGTGTTTGCCCGTCAACACACCCGGCGTCCGAAGAAAGACCGCCGGGGTATTATCTCATCAACTCAACCGTTCAAATTAGATATGGCTTGCATTTTGTGCGTGTTTTGTTATAATATAAATATGCGCAAGACATTCAAATATCGAATCTTTCCTAAGAAATCGCAACGCACCAAACTGTACCAAACCCTGGATGAATGTCGCTGGTTGTATAACCATCTTCTTGAGCAACGAAAGACCGCCATAGAGCAAGCGCAAAAATCGCTCTCGCTGTATGGCCAGCAAAGTGGCTTCCGCCATCTCAAGCGTGAACGAAAAACACTCAAGGGCGTTCATTCCCAAGTCTTGCAGAACGTCGCGGTACGCATTGAGGTACAAGGCAGAATGCGCCGGTCATCAATGTGTTGCTGTTAATCCCGCCTATACGTCTCAAAACGACTCCATCCAGGTGTGGCCATCGTCAAAAAATGCCACTGTCAAGACGTCTGTATCAATGTCCATGCTGCAAATTAGAGATTAACAGAGACTTGAATGCCAGTTTGGACATTTTATTGGGGCGACAAGGCTTGGCGTCTAACGCCTAGAAGCCCCTGGATTTATCCGTGGGGAGTCGTCACCGGCTGTTGTCATCTAATTTCTTACGTCGAACTCGTTAAAAATAACGTCAGTTCGACGTAAGAATTCTGTCTTATTGCGGATGCCGGTGTAATGAAGGGCATTGGAGAAATGGGGCATTGGGGCACTGGAACGCTCCAATGCTCCAACGCTCCCTAGCCCCACGCTCATCCACTGTGTGACCTACATCCTTATATCGAACTCACGTTAAAAATAACAAAAGAAAGGGGTTTCTCATGAGTCAAACAGTTTGGTTACTCTCAGAAGAAGGCATCTTAGACCGTAGCGGTAAACCACTCCCTGACGTTCCGTTTAAGGCATCGGTTGTTGCTGGGGATGTGAAGGGAGAAAAGGCTGCCGTTATTGTTAATAACCACGATGTATGGAGCTTTGCAGAAGGAACGTGGAATCACGAGGTCTCAACAGACGTCACCCTGAACTGCGTTTGCTGGACGGATAATCGACTACTTGTGGGTACTGAGCGTGCTCGTTTGGCGTGGGTCGATGATGGTGACTTGAACTTCATTGAAAGTTTTGACGATGTCCCAGAACGCAATCTCTGGAAGACACCATGGGGCGGTCCTCCTGATGTGCGCTCTTTGGCTGTTTCCACGGATGAAACGATCTACGCAGATATTCACGTGGGCTGGATTGTTCGCTCAAAGGATGGTGGGAAAACGTGGAAAAATTTGAGGAACGATTTAAATGTCGATGTGCATGAAGTCGGAACTCATCCTTCCCGTCCTGCAGTTGTATTCGCTGCCACAGCAGGTGGGTTTTATATTAGTGACGGCTATGGCGACACATTTGCCCACCAGAGCAACGGAATGCCTTACCATTATCAACGCGCGTGTGCTTGTTTCTCTGAACGAGATGTTTATTTGGTATCCACTTCACGAGGACCGCATAGGCAGACAGAGGCCCTGCTTTACCGAACTGAAGATGCCGGCGCAAGTTGGACGTTGGTGAATGGGTTACCGGAAAATATCACAGCGAATATCGATACCTTTCAAATCATCATTGTCGAGGGAGCGCATGCACTGGTGGTCGTAGAAAATTCCGATTTATATGAGACCGATGACTGGGGTGTGAACTGGAAAAAAGTGGCGCACGATTATCCCAGATTGTATGGTGCGCTGGTCGTATAGTCAGCTAATACTATTTCAGGAATAAATGTCCGGTTCTGTCATTCTGAGCGAAGCGAAGAATCTAGGTCTTTCACTTCGCGCAGGCCTATCCTCGAGCGCAGCGAAGGAATGACATTTCAAAGATGAAACAGTATAATGTCGCATCTGGGATGGACTTAACAAGACCTGACAGGTTCGCTAAATCTGTCAGGTCTGGAAGGGAGAATTTGCAATGGAAAGAAAAATAGAAAGGCTTTTTGATACCCCCGGCCCACAGCCAAATGGCATGCAAGCCACGCCGGATGGGCTCTGGATTCTGGATCAAAGTACAAACCAAGTTAGCCTCGTCTCCTACGGTGGCGAAGTTTTGAAAACGTTCGATACGGAATCGGACCGGGGAAGTGGCATTACGGATACGGGTGAAGCGCTCTGGTTGGCATCAACCTACAACCGCCAAATCCTCAAAGTCGATAAAACGAACGGATCAACCCTCGCCGCCTTTGACACGCCGGGTGCATCGGAGACAGGCGCGCACGGTCTAGAATGGCACGAAGGCAAACTTTGGGTAGCAGTACCGCCATCGGCAACAATTTATCAAATAGATGTGGAAGACAACTTTACTGTTTTGCACACCATCCCCGCACCGGGCAACCGTCCACACGGTATCGCGTGGGATGGCGATGATCTCTGGTGTGTTGAGACTAGCCATCGAACAATTTTTCGCTTGAACCCCGAAGATGGTTCAATAACCGATAAAATCGAGATTCCAGAGCCCCATCCGGAACCGCACGGGATGACACTCTGGGAAGGCAATTTTTGGTATTGTGACGCTCATACCTGCGCTGTTTGCCGATTGCCCTTGTAACACCTCCGTTGTCAAACTAATCACCAGTTTTTGGGTTCAGTGACAAACGAGTTGATTCCAACCGTACCCTTAGATTATGACTCTAACTCGATCTTTATTTGTTTATCTGTTGCAATCTGTTGCAATTGTGCTATAATGCTCCAATCTGATTTATGTGGAAGCCTAAATCAAGGGCTATAACCATAACGACAATACACGCGGATCGATTCTCAGTGCCGCCGGGGTTGAGGATGATGGCTCTATTTTGGACGTTGTCAACCTCAACATCATTGATGATTGTACCGAATTTC
>JADFGN010000698.1 GCA_022567695.1 Candidatus Poribacteria bacterium
ATTTTGGGTTGAGATATTTTCCGAAGAAATCCTAAAGGCGCATCCGTCTGAATGGGGAATTACGATTAACTCAGAAAGTCCTATAACCGTGATTGCATACGCGACCACGTTAAACCCAAATATTATTAAGCAAGCAACTCAAATCGGGGCAAATTTCATCGTAACTCATCATGATGCATGGGATTTTATGTTTGAGGTCCGCGAGCAATCGTACGCGTTGCTTTTTAAACATCGCCTAAATCACCTGTGGGTTCACACACCGCTAGATGCCGCCGATTTCGGCCCCTCAGCTGCGTTATTGTTAAGGCTTGGTTGTGACTTAGTTGAGAGTTTTGCCGTTGAGGAGGCATTAACACTCGGCAGAATTGGTGTCTTACAAACTCCAAGACCGTTTACTGAAGTTAAAGAATCGCTTTCTAGACTCTTGAATGAGTCTCCGGTCAGGGAATATGACTGCGGAAGTCCGATTCACAAAATAGGTGCTGTAACAGGGGCTGGTAGCTTTACTACCCAGCTAAGAGAAGCAAAGTCCGTTTCATGCAATCTGTACATCACTGGCGAAACGAGTTTATACCTTCTCGATTATGCAACACACATTGGAATCAGTGTACTTATTTATTCTCACAATTTCACGGAGATTTTCGGGGTAGAATCTCTGGCAAAGCAAGTCGCAAATAAGGCTGGCATTAGCCGAGTTGCCCAATTAGATGAAATGCACTACTGACCGTAAACTTACGTCTAACTCACGTTACTTAGGGTAGATGCTCTGTTCTATAGCCGGGTTTATCTTTTTTAGTACCTCACTCCAATATCATTATATCCTTTATGTGATTATTTTTGTCCAGTGGGTCACAAAATGCAGAATAGTGCACCCTAAAAAAACATCGGCTTTAGATTCGATCCTTGCTAAACAGCTGTGAGTAATCGACCTGATCGTGGACATACATTTTTGCAGTAATGGAAGGATCAGCATGTCCCAAGAGCCGGGACGTGGCAGTCAACGAGATGCCTTTGTTGATGTGGATATCCGTTGCGCGAGCATGCCGCATGACATGAGGGCTGATATTAAGTCCGATTTTCCGTCCCGCTCGCTTGATTTGTTTCAGGACATTCTGCCTCAGAAGCTGCTTTCCGCTTTTGGACTCAAACAGATACATCTTTCCCTGATACTCCCGGCGAATCGCGTCATAAAGTGGTCGAGGGATTTCTATGTGACGGGCTTTGTTCCCCTTGCCGAAGATTTGGATACGCACATTGAAACCCACCGGCTGGCAATCCGTGAGTCTGATGTTCAATGCCTCACTGACCCGACAGGCGCTCTTGAATAAAAACTGGATCAGTAATGCGGTTTTCTTTGTGGGGGCGGCTTGAACCAGCTTGATGACCTGCTCTTCAGACGGGCATTTATCCTTTGGGACGGTCTTATCTGTCTGGTAAGTTGGAATCTGTTCAAAGACCTTCTCGATGATCATGGTTCTGGTTATCGAGTCGCCCCCGATTTGTGCTTTGATGCACTTGAGCAAGGCGTACTTCCGCAAGTTCAAGGTACTCGGTTTCAGCCGCAAGCGAATCTCAAGGAAATACCGTTTCAACGATTCGTCATTGACAGGGAGATCGTTTTTTTGAAGAAACTGATTGAAGTCACGGATCACAGATCGGTATGTCTCCTTTGTGCCAAAGCTTAGGGAATGTTTGCTATTGCGAGAAGATAATCGAGAAACGATCTGCTCATCGATCCAATAGATCTCTTGAGTCACTTCTCTGGGTTGCTGAATCGGTAGAAGTTCCATGGTGTCCCTCCTCGAAGAAAAAGTGGAAAGTCATTGAGCTATCACTCTTCTCACTCTGTACTTCTAAACGTTATTTTGAAGTACAGTATAGCAAAATAAAAAGCCGTTGACAACGAAAAACGGGAGAGCCTGAAAAAGTGGGGGCAATCACTCTCCTTTTCTCCCCTGCCCACCGGCTCAGGTGTGATGCACCTTTGGGGAGAATTAATTCGCAAAAGTCTATTTTGATAACGCGAAAGGTAAGTCCTATGATACGACGGTGTATCTCCTGCCACTATCCCGTCTGATTCGCCCCTCATCGACAAGTCGGTCTAACTCTGGTCTCAAACCGACACCTAACATGCTTCTCAAACCTGTGATGTTAATATCGGGATTTTCGCGAATTGCATTGGCGATGTCGTTGCTCCTTGTACGGTCTACTGTGATAAACTCCGTCAGATAGAACCAACTTTCAAAAAGACCGCCCTGTAGACCATAAGGTTGACCATCAAGCTTTATGCCGGATTGTCCCGTTCCACCGATGTGATGCCCATCCACGGCCTTGCCATTCGTGTCCATAATGAAGTCACACTTCAGTTGAACCAGGATAATCAGCGATGTTCTCCCAGATTGTTGTTCCAGTTTCAGGATCTGTTCAAGGTATGCCTGGATAGGTTTTAGATCTTCTTCTCGGAACTTGAAACTGGCTATTCCATCATTCTCCAGGACAACATTCCCGGGAAGATACTCATAGTGATAGGTGTTAAATGGATTGTCAAGGCTTTGACGCAGATCTATTGGAATTTTAGCCGCAACTAGAAAAACCTCGCCAGGCGTTGTTCCCAGATTGATGGGGAGACTTTCTCCGCTGAAATTCACCTGAAGTCCATCCATAAATTGCGACAGAGTCATCGTCGCACCATGTGTCCAATTACCGGCGTTCAGCGTTGTCAAGTCTGTTTCCAGCCCAAGCCCGCCCGTTGCGGAGATCTTGATGGTATTCGCGTTCGGCGTGATGGTGATATTTTTGTTCCCCGCGACAAGGTTGATATTTCCATTAGAATCGGGGGTTACAGTCGTGTTGATACTGGCGATAGCACCAATCTGTTGGGCAGATGTGGTGAGCTTAATCTGCTTGGTATCGTTATCTGGGTCAATGGTAA
>JADFGN010000149.1 GCA_022567695.1 Candidatus Poribacteria bacterium
GTCCGACTTTCTCACGCGCTTCACGGACACGCTGAACCAACGCTTCGATTTCCGCAGGTGTTCCGGCAAAAGGTTTAGAGCCACCGGGTCCAGTTTTAATTGCCTTCGGACTTGGATACATCCAAATCTTGTCGCGGCAAGGTCCGCCGAGTAATCGGTAGACTGGGACGCCCCACAATTTACCGGCAATATCCCACAGCGCCATGTCAATCGCAGAGATAGTATGTAGCATCAATCCGCCACCCCGAATATTGCGATGCGCCCGAAAGAGTCGTTGCCAGTGGTGTTCGATGCGAGTCGGGTTCTCGCCCATAATCATCTCCGAAAGCGATTCGGCGAGGACACAGGTGACTTTGTTCTCCATGTTGTTAATCTCGCCCCAACCGGTCACGCCCATGTTGGTGTCGATTTTGACGTAGGCTTTGACGCCGATTGGAAATGCCTGAAAACCTGTAATTCTGATTTGAGAGCCTCTGTCTTCGTAATGGGACATTTAAAAATCTCCTTGAAAGATTTCAAGATGGACTTGGTGTTTATATTGAATGTTGCATTCACGCGCCATGATAAGCAAAATGCAAGATACAGGACAGGATACAATTTATCTGAAAAAGATATGGTGAGATTTTATTGAATTCTTTTGGGATTGTCAAGCGTTTTCATATTGTTGTCGGATAACTCGATTGACAGATCTGAAAAGTCGTTATAAGATAACGAAGCACAGATATGCCGATGAAAGTCTAACTCGATCACCGCAATCTCGATTTGAATCTTCCCTCACGCTGATGAAAAGAAACAAGCCTCAATCAATATGAAAGGTCCTGCCTGATGAAAACGAAGAGGGTTCTCGCATGTATCCTGATGCTTATTTTCACGAGTCATTCGATAGCAGAGGCTCAAGCCCAAGACCTACGCACACGTAAAATCGGCAGTGATTGGCCGCGCTTTTTAGGCCCCACCGGTGATGGTAAGTCTCCTGAGAAGTCCATTCTCGTCCCTTGGCCCAAATCTGGACCGCCTATCGTTTGGCAGAAGCAGATCGGTACGAGCTACGGCGCACCAACTATTTCCAAAGGTCGATTGTTCATGTTCGATCGCCACGGAGACAAAGCACGGCTGATCTGTATGAAAAGCGAAACAGGCGAAGAACTCTGGCGATTTGAGTACCCGACGGATTACGAAGACCTGTACGGATATAACAACGGCCCACGAAGTTGTCCCGTCGTTGATGATGACCGAGTGTACATTTTCGGAGTCGAAGGTATGCTACATTGCATTAGTATCTCGGATGGAAAGCTGGTGTGGAAACTGGATACCACCACGCAATTTAACGTCGTCCAAAACTTTTTTGGTATTGCGTCCGCGCCTGTGGTGGAAGGTAATCTGCTGATTGTCCAAATCGGTGGCTCACCGCGAGGTACCGCAAAAGATGTGCTTGCCGCCCAAGGCAGGATTAAGGGAAACGGCAGCGGTATAGTCGCCTTTAATAAGCTGACGGGTGAAGTTGTCTACCAGATTACCGACGAACTCGCTAGCTATGCCAGCCCAACACTCGCGACGATCAACGGGCGACGGTGGTGTTTTACGTTTGCGCGTGGTGGTTTGGTCGGCTTTGAACCGGGCACGGGTAAAGTGGATTTTCACTATCCGTGGCGTGCCAAAAAGCTAGAGTCAATCAATGCCTCCAATCCCGTTGTCGTTGGCGATCTGGTGTTTATCAGCGAAACATACGGTATCGGAAGTTCGCTGCTGAGAGTACGGGAGGGCGGGTACGACGTAATATGGAAGGATTTTCCACGTCGTCGCGCCAAAGCCATGCAATTGCATTGGAATACGGCTATACATCACGAAGGCTATCTTTACGGTTCTAGCGGGCGTCATTCCAAGGGATCGGATTTGCGTTGCATCGAGTTACAAACGGGTAAGGTGATCTGGTCTCATTCCCTCAATGAGCGGACATCATTGCTTTATGTGGACGGATACTTCGTGAGTCTGGGAGAATTCGGTACGTTGATGCTCATCCGAGTTACCCCTGAAAAACTGGATGTTGTGTCCCACATTCAACTCGGTGGACACCTGATCAAATACCCCGCATGGGCGGCACCGGTTCTTTCAAATGGGCTTCTATACATCCGTGGAAAGAATCGATTAATCTGCCTAGATCTCAGCTCATATCAATAAATACCTTCGACTTCTCGATGGACAGACCTGCTTATGGCACGGATTCATGTGACGGAAAGAAATCGATTATTACCTCCTTTCGTTAATCTTTTCCGAGTTTTCAGATTGGACCGACATGAGAGACGATGGACTTGGAGATATGGGTATTTCAATGGTATTCTTGACAAAGGGATGGTACAATTCATGCATGCTTTTGAGAGCATTCTGACTTGAAGTCCAGCCCCCCTAACTTTCAAGTCAATTATTTTTATCCTGTTGTACAAATATAATCCTAAATCTTTCTTCGAAAGGTAGGAAGTAAAATGCCACTGGGTAAACAGATCGAAAAAAGAATGAAAGACCTCTCTCTAACTCAAATGAAACTGGCTCAGAAGTCTGGACTGACCCAGCAAGCCATCAGCAACATGATCCTTGAAAAAAGTAAACCTTCCTACGATGCGATCGTCGTACTCTCAAAGGCATTGCAGGTCACGCCTTTATGGTTTTTTGAGGACAGCAAGTTAGAAGAATCGAAGCCTTTTAGGCCGGGACTTAGGAGCAATCTGAGTCCCGAACAAGTTGATGTTAAGTTTTTTCCCAGTTTAGGCCATACCGATCCCGATCGTCAGGGAAAACGCCCCAAAAAAACGATCTTCGTTATCGGTCATTATTTACCGATGAAAGACTTGTCTCACCCGATTCAGGCGTATCCCGAGGGAATCGCGGATACGTTCTATTCGCTGATTTTTAATACGTTGGTGCGATTGCAGGATGGACAGTTGCAGGGGGAGTTAGCGGTAGATTGGAAGAATATTGGGAAGAGTTGGTTGTTTCGAATTCGAGAAGGGGCGCGGTTTCATAACCGGAAGCGTGTAACGACAGAAGATGTTCGATGGTCCTATGAACAGTATTTGTTGCAAAATCCTGATGAGCGGTGGATTGACAACGTCGAAGTGCTTGATGAAAGTGTGGTTGCGATTTATGTCAAATCGCCGTGCCGCGTCGAAGATTTGCCTGCCGTGTTTATTTTGCCAGCAGGAACGGAAGAATCTCCGACCCGATGGGTGGGGTCAGGGCCATTTGTTGCTGTCGAATTGAACCCCGGGTCTTGGCGGCTGCGAAAGAATCCCCATTATTTTCGAGCGAAGCCTTTTTTTGATGAGGTCAAGATTCGAGAATATAACAATCCGGGAGCTTTACAAAAAGCGTTGGTTTATGGAGACGTCCATTTTGCTGTCGGTATCTACGTTCAAGAAGAGAACCTCGTTCCCCAAGCAGAGTCAGCCATCCAGCGCTATCACCTTCACTTTATGTTGAACGAACCGCTTGTACAAAACCGTGCATTACGAAAGGCGATTGAGTTGGGTTTAGACCGGGAAGCACTAGCTAAAGCCGCAGGTTTAAGGAATCCACTTTATTCGACGATGCCCTTCGACTACACCTTAGGCGATCAGCATATAAATCCGCCTCGACCCGATGTGGAAACCGCAAAGCAGTTACTCAAACAGGTTCCGGAGTTGAACGGTTCTATCTTACGGGTGAAAGGCAATCCTGCCTTTTCTCACCAACCGCAATTAACCGAAGCGATTGTCGAGCAACTCAACGGCCTCGGAATTCAGGCGGAAATCGGAGAAAATCCACACGTTGTCTTAACTATGCATAATGTGGGACACCTTGAACTGGAGTTCCGTCTGTGGGAAAGTGGGGACAGATTCAACTTCAATGGGTACTGCAACTCAAGGGTTGACCAGCTTATCCAGCAATATCAACAGAAATCACCCACCCCTACCCAACTCTGGGAGTTGAGGGAATTGATTCATCAAGACGTGCCGGATATCCCCCTCTTCTATAATGAAAGGCTGCTAACGCACACCAAACGGCTACATACTTTAGAGAATCGGAATCCCTCCATCACACGCCTCAACGAAATCCATAAGTGGTATCTCGAAGCCAACGATGGAGACGAAGACAGGAGATAATATAGGGGGGAAGGTCTGGACCTACCCCCTGTATTAATACATGTCCATCTGCTTACCGCTAAGCGGACGTTTTTCCACTCAAAATGCTTTGCCTTTTGGATGAAGCGAAAACCGCCGTTCGTAACTAATTTCCTAATCCACCTAAATTCTGCCGATACACTCGCCCACCTTTGATGACCGTGACCGGTGACAGTTTCTGATTGCCCATCCGGATTTCGCCGTGTGAGTCGACAAGCTGGAAGTCGCCTTTGCGGAGTTCAAAGATTACTGCATCTCCCCACGCGCCGAGGGATAACGTCCCAATTTTGTCCGACATCAAAATCGTCTCAGCAGGGACAGCAGTAACCTTCGCGATTGCATCATCGAGGGACATGCCAAGATGAAGAAACTTGGTCACAACTGTCGCTAGGTCGTACACGGGGCCGTTGAGGTTATAAACGTGCAGGTCTGATGAAATGGTCTGTGGCTGGACACCTTGTGCCATCGCACGTTCGACCACCTCCCAAGAAAACGAGCCTGCTCCATGCCCAACGTCAAAGATGACGCCACGTTCCATCGCTTCACGCACCGATTTTCTTACCCGTCCTTGATCATCTAAGATACCGCATGGCATCGCGTGAAAGCAGTGGGTCACGATATCGCGCTCGCCCATGATGGCTAAAATATCGTCGATCGAACCGCACCATGCATCTTGGGGATGCACCATGATTGGTAAGCCTGCCGCATCTGCGGCTTCGCGTGCTCGATGCAATGGCGTCATTCCGGAACGCTCGCTGACAATGCTGTTCTTCGTCAGCCGCACCTTTACCCCCAAAATCACATCTCGGTGCTGCTCAATCATCTGACACGCTTTGCTCACATTGGCATATTCGGGGATTTCAAACTCGCCAATTTCGGCAGTCAGCATCCCTTGCGACGAAATGTTAAGTTGTGCCAAAATGCGTGTGTCGCTCACGTCAATCACATATTTGCGAAATCCCGGAAAAGTATCTGCCCCTGCCGATCCAGCATCAACCACTGTCGTTGCACCTTTCGCTATGCAAGTCGGGTCTGGCTCAATACCGTAATGACTAACGCCATAGAAAACGTGAACGTGCAAATCAATCATGCCCGGAGTGACAACGCATCCACTCGCGTCTAAAACCTCGCGAGCCTCTGTCTTCGGCAAATCGTCACCGACGTCGACGACGACGCCGTTTGCAAACGCCACATCCTTGTTTGCGTGGATTTTTTGTGCGGGGTCAATCAGCGTTCCACCTTTAATGAGCAACTCGTAAGCCATATCTTAACCTCCGATCATAACGGTTGGGTTGATTCCATAAAACATTTGTTGTCCAGTTTAACAAAAAGGGCAAGGGAAGTCAATCCTCTTGAGGAAGTAAAAATCGAATCGCGTAGATTATCTCTGCCCTACTTCTCATATACTTCTAAAGCTCGCATTGCGTCGGGGGTTCCGATTCGCTTTAGCGCAGAGGCAGATCGGCGACGCACTTCTTCGTCTGCATCCCTTAACGCTTTGATTAACGCAGGAACGGCTTCTTTAGCAGGTTCGCCAATCTGTTCCAAAGCTGAAGCCGCTTTTCGGCGAACTGACACATCTTCATCACTGATTAACTGGACGAGAATTTTAATGTGCTTTGCGAGTTCCAGCGTTCTGATTTGTCTTAGCGCAGCCGCAGCAATACTACGAACGCCCTCGTCCTCATCGTTCAACGCCTTTTGCAATATGGGAAGAACCATGTCCTTTTTAGCGTCATCAATCATACCCAATGCGCCGGCAGCCGATACGCGAACACTGGGTGCGTCATCGCTCAATGCCTTGATGAGGGCGGGGATGGCTTCTTTCGCAGGTGTGCCAATGCTCCCCAATAGAAAAGCCGCGCTCCGACGAACGATTTCATTCGAATTTCTCAATGCTTCGATTAACATTGGCGTCGCCGATTCTCCGATCTCCTTCAACGCCGTCGCGGCATTCAGACGGATAAGCGCATTTTCGTCTTGCAACATTTCAATTAAGGCAGGCACTGCCTCTCGTGCGTCAGGCCCAATTTGTCCGAGTGCCTTCACACTATTGACACGTACCTCCCAGTTTGTATCCCTTAATGCCTCGATCAGGGCGGGCACTGCCTCCTTTGCTGGCTCTCCAATACTTCCCAACGCATAAGCGGTATTAACACGAACTCCCCACTTTTCGTCGCTCAGTGTTTGCACCAAGGCAGGGACCGCCTCTGCTGCACCTTCTCCCATGCGTCCAAGCGCGAAAGCAGCGTTTCGACGAACCCGATCGGATTCATCCCTCAATGCCTGTATGAGCATAGGCACAGCTATCTTAGCATCAGGACCAATCTCTCCGAGTGCTTTAGCCGCCTTTCGGCGAGCAAGCTCATCCTTGTCTCTCAACTGGTTGATGAGAACTTCTATTTTTTGGTCTTGAGCGTTACATATACTTCCCATCACCCCTGCAAGCCATAAAAACAAAATGACACAGATTTTATATTTCATAGATTCTTCGCGGCGGAAACCTCGCCCTCTTATGTCCGACCTCCCCTAACCCCTCCTTGCCAAGGGGGATCGCCGAGCCCGGAGACAATAGATAAATAGGGGGTCAAAACGTATGACTTATTAGATTTCAGTTCCTTACCGACTTTCCTTAATGGTAACCAACTGGTTTGCTCTGATTCCCTTGAGTGTCTGTACAATCCCGCTCGGCCATTTGACTTCAATTTCATCTACATCTGCCATCTTGCCTAAACCGAAAATAACGCGCCGATCGCTTGCTGAACAGTAGCTTGCGCCGCTTTGCACTTCTGCGATCTGAGTTTTCTGCCCGGATGTGACTCGCAGACGAGCCCCGATTCCATCTCTATTACTTTTCGTGCCGATTAGCTGGATGGCAATCCAATCATTCCGATTCCCACCATCGTTGCGGAGAAGAATAGCCCGTTGGTTGGAATTCACGATGAAGACATCCGTATCACCGTCATTATCGTAATCCCCAAACGCGACGCCACGCCCGACGTACTTTTCAGAAAAATATCTTCCTGCCGAGTCAGAGATTTCTGCGTATGTCCCGTTCCCGTTGTTACGATACAGTTCATCCCTTTGCGGATATGTCGTTGTTGAAAGCGCAACACGGTCTTGAACGTGACCATTGGCGACGAAGATGTCCAGATCGCCGTCATTGTCATAGTCGAAGAATTTCGTCCCAAATCCAACTAAGAGTGCTGTTTCTCCGCGGAGACGAGCTGTTTCGGTTTCATCGGTAAAATCCCCATCGCCATGACTCCTGTAGAGCGTATTGGTTTCCGTATTCGTCACAAAAATGTCGAGCCAGCCGTCATGATTGTAATCCCCAAAATCAACACCCATTCCCCCTTCAGCGATGCCATGCCCATTATAACCTGTGCCTGAGAATAAAGCAATATCGGTGAAAGTGCCGTCACCATTGTTATAGTAAAAAAAATTACGATTCGTGTCATTGACGATGTATAGGTCGGGATAACCGTTGTTATCGACATCACCGACTGCGATGCCCATTCCGCGTCCTTCGGCTGAATTGTAGACGCCGACACGCTTCGTCACGTTGGTGAAAGTGCCATCCCCGTTGTTCTGATAAAAAACATCCGCCGTTCCTTTGAAAGTTCGCGGATGGCAGTATTCGATCCATCCACTCTTCGGGTTGGTGCAGGACTTCATCGACAGGTCATATTCAACATAATTGACCACATACAGATCGAGATTGCCATCGAGGTCGAAATCGAGGAATGCGCAACTTGTTCCCCATTTTTCATCGCCGACAGCGGCTTCTTGAGTGGCATCTGTAAAAGTACCGTCCCCGTTGTTTCGATAGAGAACGTTCGGTCCAAAATTTGTCACGTAGATGTCCTGATCGCCGTCATTATCGTAGTCGGCAACGGCAACACCCATCCCGTACCCCGTATCCCCAACCCCTGCAAACTCTGTCACATCTGCGAATGTTCCATCGCCGTTATTTCGATAGAGGATGTTTCCAGCGGATGTGTCGGGTGTTGTTTCCGGCACGTCACCACTATTGACGATATAAAGATCTAAAAAACTATCATTATTGTAGTCAAAGAAGGCGGCACCTGAACCCATTGTTTCGATGATGTGGCGCTTTTCCGTTTTTCCGTTATGATGCCTAAATCGAACTCCCGCTTCGTCTGTGACGTCGGTGAAGACAACCGTTTGAGAGATGGCTGATTCGATGTGTAAATGGAAAATCGAAGAAGATACAAGGAAACAGATCAAAAGGATTGAGCGGATATTCAATGTGCTTTTGTTTGTGGAAGATTGCATCATCGTCAAATTGAATCCCTTGTCATAGGACTTGCTCAATCGGAGGCAGGAAGTCAAACCGATGATGCAAAAATAACACAGTTCCATCGGATTGTCAAGGGCAGTCTGACCCAAAAGTGCTTGACACCTTTTAAGTGACAATGCTATACTAAATTTTATGTCAGGACGAATCAAGCTATCTTTTTTTATTGAAAAACAGACAGTTGATTTCAAGTTCATATATTTCTTAATTTCTTGTGGGATCAGACGATAATATAAAAGCGAGAAGCTTTTAAAGGAGTCGTAAAAGATGAAGAGACTTTCTGTAATGATGTTGGGGAGTTTGGCCTTCGCCCTTATTTTTTGGGGTACAATGGCAGCGGACGCCCAGTGGCGAAGTTCAACTCACGACGTTTATGAAGCTCTAACGGGCGTGAATATCACCATTGATGGTGATGTCTCCGACTGGTCAGGAGTTCTGGAAAGTGTCATCGGTACGGACGGAACACCATTTACTGGCGTTCTATTCCAGAGCAACGCTGGCGATGAAGTTGCCTTTGAAGAGCTTGGTGGAGCATGGAGCGGTCCAGATGACCATGAAACTAGCATCATGATGGTTTGGGAACCCGGAGCGTTTTACATGGGGCTGGTTGTCACCGATGACGAACACGAACACGCTGCGGCCGCCGCCTGGAACGGTGATGGCGTTCAGTTAGCGTTTGAAATGACGGGAGAACGCCCTGTGGCCGGCAATGAGGCATTATTACTCTACAACTTTGCTCTGGGAGATGATGGGAATCTCCAGATCCATTACGAAAAAACTCTCGGTGTCGACGCTGTTGATATTGCCATTGCTCGTGATGAAGCTGCGAAGATGACCTACTATGAGACAAAATTTTCCGCAGACGAATTAGGGGTTGCTGCCTTTGAGGCAGGTATGGAATTTGGCCTCGGTATCACCGTTAATGACGGTGACCTGGATTCGCCGGGGCAAACTGGCTGGAGTGGCTGGTATCCCGCTTCTATTGTTTTCGGAAAGAACGCTGAAAAAACAGGCTTGGTCAGGTTGTCGTCGGGCACACCGACGGCAGTTGAGCCTACCGGGAAATTGGCTACAACATGGGCGGATATAAAGAAACGGTGACCTCTTTGTCAAAGATTTGAGGGTTGCTC
This sequence comes from Candidatus Poribacteria bacterium, assembly GCA_022567695.1. Taxonomy (GTDB): domain Bacteria; phylum Poribacteria; class WGA-4E; order WGA-4E; family PCPOR2b; genus JADFGN01. The sequence continues at coordinate 9,606 of JADFGN010000149.1, forward strand.
ATGCAAGCTAATTTTTACTATCTATTAGGAGGAAGAAAAAATGAAAAAAGGTTATGCAACTAGCGTGAGTGTGATTGCTTTTGCGCTTATGCTTTTCGGAACCATTTCTGCCGATGCACAATGGCGCAGTAAAACCCATGACGTTTATGAAGCCTTGACAGGGGTAAACATCACGATTGATGGTGATGTTGCCGACTGGGATGGCATTCTCGAAGCCGTCACCGGTACCGACGGAAAACCTTTTACCGGTGTAAAACTGGAGATTAATAAGCCTTTCCAAGAACATGATGGCGGAAAATGGAAGGATTCGAATGACCATGAAACCAGCATTATGATGGTTTGGGAACCAGCGACATTCTACATCGGACTTATCGTGACAGATGATACGCATGAAAATGCCGCAAACAGCGGTTGGAACGGCGATGCATTCCAACTCGCGTTTGAGATGACAGGTAAACGCAAACCAGGACTTCCGATATTGCTCTATAACTTTGCCCTCGGCGGCAATGGCGACCTCGTCATCCATAATGAGACGCCAGGTGGCGCCGGTGTGCTTGATGATGACGTGGAAATTGTCCGTGATGAAGGCGCAAAGAAGACGTACTACGAAGTCAGATTGACGCCGAAAGAATTGGGAATCAAAGGTGGAAAATTCACCGCGGGTACGGAATTTGGCGTGGGGATTTGCGTGAATGATGGCGACAAAGGTGCCGGACAAGACGGCCAAAAAGGCTGGAGTGGCTGGTATACCCATTCGATTGTTTTCGGCAAAAACCCCGAAAATACTGGATTGGTCAAGCTGAGTGCCACTCAACTTGCTGTTGACCCAAAAGGCAAGCTCACCACGACTTGGGGAACATTGAAATCCGCGAAGTGATAGTTCTTTCTTCCGGATGTTGAAAGCCTTTCACGTTGGTGCTACTATGCCAGTGTGGGAGGCTTTTTTTGAATGGGTCATAAAAAGGAATGAGGCAGGATTCAATTTTATAACGAGGTGAAAAAAATGGCAATCCAATGGATGAAACGAATTCCCGTCATCACGATGTTGTTGCTTTTTAGTGGCTGCTCAATTTTCACACGGAATCAAGCTCCTGAAAAGGCGATTATTGATCCATTCGTTGAGCGTGACAAACAATGGTCTGAGCAGATTAACCAGGGCAATTGGGCATTGCAAAACCAAGACTTACGGCATGCGCTTAAAGCTTATCAAGCGGCATTGGCGATTAAGCCTCGGTCGAGCGAACCTCAGCTTAAAATTGGCGAAATTTACTTCCAACTGCAAGAATATGAGAATGCGCGGAATGCCTTCGTTGCGTTTCTCAAACTGGATGCGACCAACACGAATGTGTGGAATTATTTAGGATATATTTATGAGAAGTTGAACAATTATGAAGCCGCGACTGAGGCATACGAAGGGGCTTTGAAAAGCCAGTCCAACAATCTCTATGCGCTGAATCATCTTGGCTTGGCTTACAAAAAAACGCATCGCCTTGATGATGCCGAGCGGGTTTTGCGCAAAGCGCTAGAGATAGACCCGAAGTGTACTCGATCTGAGAGCAAAAATCTGCACAACTATCTTGCTGTGATTCATCTGGAAAGGGGAGAGGTGGGTGAAGCAGTTGCGGAATTTAGAGAATCCGCCCGAATCTATCCAAAGGATATCTGGGCACGCCAACAACTTGCATCGGTCTATGAAAATCATGGCCGCTACTTTGAAGCGCAACTGCAATATCAGGACATCCTCAAGATTGACCCACAGAATTTACTCGCCCCGACCCGCCTCCAAGCCCTCGCGCAATTGGGCATGTCTGCACCTGTTACCGTTGACGTGTCACCGGTCGATCTAATCGACATTGACACAGATGCGATTATTGCCCAAGCCCCCGATGCGTCGGATTATCCCGATGCGGATGTCATCATCCTGCTCAACCAGTTTAGTCATGAGGTTTTGCCTACGGGGCAATCCCGTTATACCACGCATCAGGTCATCAAGCTCTTGACGGAAAGGGGCATCCGGAAATATGATGACATCGCTATCCCTTATCAATCAACGGCTCAACATATTGCTGTCAATATCGCCCGGACAATCCTGCCCGATGGGAGTGTTGTTGAGCCACCCGACGAAGCCTTTAATGACGTGACTCCACCCGGGCTGCTCTCATATAATCTTTATTCAGACATGATGTGGAAGGTGATCTCCATGCCTGCCCTCGAACCAGGGGTGTGCATCGAATATCAAGTCACGCTTGAAGATGCAGCGGCGCAATCGGTTGGGAGCAAAACGTGGCTTTGGGGAGCATTCAACTTTCAATCCACTGAGACAACTCTCCAAACCAACTACGCACTTCGTCTCCCTAAAGATACGAAATTCCGCTGGAAATCTATTAATTGCCAGTTGAATCCGCAGGTCTTTCAGGAGGAGGAAACCACCACGTACCTCTGGATGTATGGTGAGACGCCGGGACTCAAGCAAGAAATAGGTATGCCGCCAATCAATGAAGTTGCAGCCCGCTTCAGTTTTTCCTCAGTTGAGTCGTGGGACGCAGTTTACAAATGGTACAAAGACCTTGCGAAAGATCGGTATACTGTCGATGAAGCCATCGAAGAAATGGTTCAAAAACTTACGGCAGAGCTCGAAACACGGGAGGCTAAAATTCGTGAAATCTACCATTACGTTGCCTCTCAGATTCGTTACGTTGGCATCGAGCTTGGGCAAGGGGCGTATCAACCCTCACCCGCAACCCAAGTGTTCAGCAAAAAATACGGCGACTGCAAGGACAAAACAACATTGATGATTGCCATGCTTGACCTCGCCGGAATCGAGGCCTATCCGGTGCTGATCAATCCTTCCCCACATGAACGGATTGACATCGAACTGCCATCAGTCAGCCAATTTAGTCACGTAATTGCCGCGATTCCCCAAGGCGTCGATAGTTATATCTGGCTCGATGCAACCTCTGACACGTGTACCTATGGCGATCTCCCCGACAGCGATCAGGGGCGCAAAGGGTTTCTGCTTGGCAATGAGCAGGGCGAGTTTGTGGATATTCCAACCTTTCCGCCCGCGTCTAATCAGTTGATTTCTCTCACAGAAATGAGACTCAATTCAGACGGATCGGTTCAGGGAGAGATGCAGCTAGATACGAAAGGACAATACAGTTTAGATGCTCGCCTAAGATACAAACAGATACCCCCAAGCGATCTGAGTGATACCCTTGCTGTAGAATTGAGCAAGCAATTTCCCGGTGTCAAAATCGATTGGGTCGAGATTTCAGATCTCAGTAACCTCAATGTCCCCGTCCAAATCAAACTCGGGTTCCACGTTGAGAACTATGCCAAATCGATTGACGAACATCTCCTGCTTCCATTGCCGATCGATGAATTTGTTGACTATGCTGAACTCTTCGCAGCAGCAGAACGAGAGTATTCACTCAACCTTAGCTACCCAATGCAGATGGAAAAGGAGATTCGGATTGCTCTGCCCGAAGGCTGGACAGCTGCATTACCAGATGACCTCCATGAGGAACACGACTTTGCGATTGTGAATCGTAAGTACGAGCGTGAAGGGAACGACATCCATTATAAACTCCATTTCACCCTAAAAAAGCCAATTATCGCCCCTGAAGATTATCCGGCTGCCAAGCGATTTTTCGAGGGGTTGGCGAGGGAAGATGGCACTCACCTGATTCTGTCGCGCGTTAAGAGTCGCTCATAACTGATTATCTTCTTAATCTTCATGAGATTGGGGTGCTGACCTCCTTCGGCTCTGTTTTCCATCTTGATTTTTTGCGAGTTCCTTGAGCTTTTTCTGGATTTCTTGATCGAGTCGACGTAGATCTTCCTCTGTAAGCCCATGCACTAGGCCGGGCAATAGGACTTCTCCATATTCTTTCATGTAACGTTCAAGGTTCTTTTGGTATGTACTCTGTTTTGAAGCCATTTTTAACACCTCCTCGATCAGGTCGTAGTCCACAAAGTGAGCATAGTGGATGTACATTTCATGGTCTTTTAAGACAATCTGTTCAAAAAACTGACGAAGTTTCTCCTCTGAAGATGCAAACAGTAGCAACGGATAATTTTTCGGTTCGAGAGAGAGTTCATTGCACACGAAGAGATGAACGGGTAGAAGATCTGTGCTTTTGTAATGCCCGGGGTCGATCTTTTCCCACCTGACATCATCAGTGTATTGATATAGCACCTTTCTGGGTTGACGAGCGGAGATGATTGTTACCGTCATTTCCTTGGCGGAAAGACCTTCTCCGCCGAGATAGAGATTGGTGCGTCCTAAGATAAGGCGATACCCCGAAAGCGTCAGCGGATCCGCTTTTCCTTTGAACTCGATTTGATTGTGAACGCGGAAATGGCGAAAAGTGTATTAGTCAGCGGGATGGTTTACACATTCAGGAATACAGGTGAGTGGTGAATAGTGAGTGGTGATTTGGCGTCTCTACCACTAACCCTCGACGACTCACCAATCGAAGGCATGTCTA
>JADFGN010000150.1 GCA_022567695.1 Candidatus Poribacteria bacterium
GAATTTTAACACGCCGGACCAATTGGTGGGATATTCGGAGGGCTATTTGAAAATCATCGCCAAAGTTGATAAAAGTGGCGGAAGCCAGTATTGTACCGACCCGGCAGATTTGACTTTTCCGCTTTCAGGTGTGACCTATGTGGACCTTCCTTCCGGTGTGCCGTGGAACGCAATTGACTTTGGCAACAGCTCTGGCATTCTGGTTGTTCATAATGCGACCACGGACGCGGTGATCAAGAATCTGAATACGGGGACGTTTAGTGGCTTAATCATCGCCGATGATATGATACATGTCCACACTACGATCCTGGGCGCGGTCGTAACTCTCACATCGGCACCTTCAGCCGGGAACTCCATTGGCAACGGCAGCGGCGACGTGCTGTACAGTAGCGAGGCGATACAAACCACCACTCAAGTTTCCATTGGCCCCACAGTTTTGCAGAAATCATGGTTTTAGGTGGCCAACGGAGTAACCGTTTTTGGAGGGATAATTATTAGTTAACGTCAGTTCGATAGTGCAGGGATCACATGGTATTGGGGCGTGGGAGCTTTGGAGTTTTTACCTTCTATCTCTCCAGTGCCCCATTAATGCTATATCCCTTGTCATTACAGAACGCTTACGTCGAACTCGTTACGTCATTTCTGACTGCACACAAGAATTCTAGTAAATCAGAATCTTTCTACACTTGTACCATCATGAGAGGAACTTCTGGTGAAAATATTCGGCACCCCAAAATCTGTTTTAGGCGTGGATATAGGCTCTCACTCGATTAAGTTGGTAGAAGTCAAACATACGAAAGAGGGGCCAATGATTACCTTCGCCCAGAGTGCGACAATCCCTCAGGTAGAGGGGGATGAGTTAGCACAGATGGAAGCGATTCGCGACACGTTGAACACACTCGTAACCGAGTCTAACGTCCGGAAAAAAAAGGTAGTTATTGCCGTGCCTGCCGCCCTGGAAGAAGAGGTGACGATGAAATCGATTTTTATCCCAGACCTGCCGATTGATGTCCCCAAGGAAGTTATGAAGATGAATGTCAGAGCGGAGTTTGAAGCACAGGACTTTATCTCCTATCTTGATGATGCGGAAATCGACTGCCACGTTGAAGGAGAAACAACGTTCGACGGGAACCACGGACTGGATGTGTTTGCCGTTGCCGTGCATCGCGACTTGATTGAAAGACGTGTGCAGTTACTTCGGGATTGTGGTATGTTTCCAATTGCCATTGACGTGGACTTCCTTGCACTTGCGCGTCTCGTCGTCACCACAACACAACTGTCCGACGAGGAGGATATTGCAATCTTGGACATTGGGGCGACAACTACAGATGTTGGTTTCTACCAACATGGCAAATTGTACCCTTACCCTCCCATTCTCTTTGCCGGGATGGATCTCACTTCACATGTGGCGCAAACCCTGAATGTGAATGAGGATGAAGCTGAAGCTTACAAACATGGGAAAGAGGCTATGGTCGATGGGAGTCCAGAGGAAGCGGATGTTTGGGGAGTGCTCGAAGATAAATTGAATCAAGAGTTGTGTCTGGAGCTCTATGGCCACTTTGACGCATATACTCGGGAGTTCCCCGAATTCAAACCTTCAAAAGTGATTATTTCGGGGGGCACCGCTCAACTCCCTCAGTTGGACGAATTTTTTACCTCACAGTTAGCCATCCCTGTCGATGTACTCCACTATGTAGATCGAATTGCTGTCGACGCAAACGGAGAAGTAGCTGCGCTCAAAGATAACGAACCTCTTTTTTCTACCGCAGTTGGATTAGCTCTCAAGGGAGGATTATGAAAACAATTGAAATTAATCTCCTTCCACCTGAATACGCATCGGAGAAGCCATATAGCCTACGGAATATCTCCTTTGTTGTCCTATCATTTCTAATTCTGATCTTTCTGGTCATGGATGTCTATAAATTAATCGATCGAGAAAAAGCGTTCAATCTTCACAACCAAAGCATAGAGCGGGTGTTTGAACAATACAGACCATTCAAACAGAAGATTGAGAATTTGAGGAAACGAGCGGTCCTTCTGAACCAGCGTCGCAGCGAACTGGCGGCACTTGTGAATCAACGAATCACCTGGTCTGATAAGTTGAGTCAAATATACATGCTCATTCCTCCAGAAGTGTGGTTATCAACGATTTCAATAGAACGTGAGATATCTAAGATTCCGCTTGGAAGGCAGGCGGGGGCCAAAGCGAAAAACACACCACAGAAAGAAGAGGTTAAGATTTTACTCCACATCCAAGGAGAAGCTGAAGATATAGGGAGTATTGGAGAATTGATTGCCCGCTTGGAAACTCTCCCCTACCTAGAAAAACCGCGCTTCAGTTCGATTAATCAGAAGCTACTTGATAATCGCTCAGTGATGTCGTTCACGATTGTAGCGCAAGTGAATCCTTTTCAGACAGGGGTGACGAGTCCAAAAGCAAGGGTGTTGTCGGGATTAAGATCAGTTGAGTGAAGTCGTCAAGTGATAGGAAGGAGCGTGGCTTTCTGCCCATTCTATTGAAAATTGGCGATCTGATATGATTTGAATATCAATCTCCAATGCCAAAGAAGGGGTTGCTACGAATAATTTTATGATTTCTGAAGGCTTAAAAAAGGTTCTTATTTGGAGCGGGGCGTGGGGAATCATTTTTATCGGATTTTATTTGTTCTTTTGGCGTCCTCATATTGTCAGTCTCAAGGAGTTTCAGAGTCAAGTTGAGCGCAATCAAAAACAGGCATATCAGCTGGGAAAAGATATAGAAGCTTATCCTAAAACAATTACAGAGGAGAATCTGCAAAAAGTGGAAGAGAATCTCCGATATGTGTTCACCAAAATCCCCACGAAAGAAGAGATTCCTGCCATTCTCAACCAAATTCGCGCATATAGTTCTCAGAACGCAGACCTGGATATAACGAGAATTTCCAATGTGACTCAGGTGCAGCGCAGGGCAAACCCCACGGCAGACCTGGACAACTTCACACCAAAGATGACATATCAAATAACCGCCGATGGAAACTCGCCAGATATCATTCGCTTTCTATATGAACTGGAGAGTGGAGAACGGCTTATCACGATCGAAAGCTTTGCCTTGCATCGTTCAAGTGGGAACCATACTGACAGTGAAAATTCCCGGCGCGTAAGCATGGAAGTAACCCTGAATATCTTTTACTCAGATCTCGAAGTGGAAGAAGCTTTCGACATAGGTATACTCGATGAGACAAATTGAGAATCTTATTTTTGTTATCTTAATACTCCTCCTTTGTATTTGTGGTCTATGTTGGGTCCAGGTATCTGAGATTCTTCTGCCGAAGAGTTCTCCGATGTTGTTCAGCATGGAGGTAAGGTTCCAAGCTGGCTTAAACAGCAAGTTACGTTTTGGTAGCGAGGTAGATCTCGGAGGTGATTTATCCGACGACGCTATTTCGGGAATTCTGTTACAGAAGTTGGCAGACAACGGAATCTCACTTTCTTATAGAACAACCGTTTTGACTGAAGAAGCGAGTCGGATATGGCGAATCACCGATTCCCTTCAGCTTAACCCGGATAGACCCCACGCCCTGATGCAGGATGGTGTACCTAGCCTGCAAGGGGTATACATCGTCAGCAAAACGGGAAATAAACTCAACGTTTATGATAACATCATTATCCCGGCCAATTTTCGTCGGGAATTTAACAAACTCGCAAATCAATCACTACTCTCTCAAAATGCAACTGTAACGACAATCGATCTACACAAAAGATGGTGGATAGTCGATTTAGAACTGAAAAAACAGTATGATATTAAGAGAGAGGGTGAAGACTTGAACGTCTACCGGGCAACAGATCTGGACACGCTTCCGTCTATATTATCTTTGGCTCAATTGCCTCCGCTCGATCTAGCAAAAGGTAGAGATGTCTTTAGCCTACCTTTGGTCGTTGACCGTTCACCTGAAGTTCCAGAAGCACCTAAAGGACCGCAACCGACACTGTCCACAATTGTCTGGAGTCATTCATCTTCATCGGCTGTTATCAATGATGAGATCTTGGCATTGGGCGCAGTTGACAAGGAATCTAAGTTTCGTGTTGAACGCATCACACCGAAGTCTGTCTTGATTCTCAATCTTCTTGATCAAGAAGAGATCTGGCTAACTCTGAATACAAATCGCAAAAGTAAATAAAGGAGCAATTCTTAACATTACGCAGAGGAATCAGGTTCAGGAAATGATGAAGAATACCGATAAAGATAAAAATAAAAACACCAACCCAACTTTAGGGTTGGATGCGGGAAACGCAACGAGTTGGTATCTTGCGTATATTTTCAACCCTCCTAACTTGAGTTACTTTTTTCCACCTTATATGTATCACGTATTTAATAGATGAGTATAATGATGAACAAACCCCCTAAGACTGTTTTTGGAATTATCTTATTGAGTGTTTTCTGCTTAACCCTTCGGATAGGGATGGCGGAGGGAGATGATGCGAGTACCACGCCTGATGAGTTGCCTTTAATTTTACAATTAGGACCTCCCAGGTTGACAGAGGAATATATAATTGTACCTATTAAGACAACTGGTCCTATTCACTATCGGAAGCCTATCCTCCTAAAATCCCGTGACGGTATCCCGATGGTTGTCTATGTAAGCATGCCGGGAGCCTTGAACGCAACAAACCCAAATGATATTGGAAACTCAATCGCTCGGTTGAAAGTGAATGAATTTTTCAATCCACCAATCGACCTCCCGGTCAGCAAGGTTGTTCTCTCACAATTCAGACTTGAACCACCTATGAGCCGCATCGTGTTTTATGTAAAGGAGGAGATTGAACCCGTTATTGTTGCCGAAGGGGACGAACTTCTTTTTCAATTTCCCCTCACCACCCGTTCGCAGAACGAACCTGAGCAAATCACGCCTCCCAGCCTTCCCGATCAAGAACCGCAGATTACAGCGCATCCAGAGCCAACAGATGAATCAGAGGAACAAACTGAACAGGTCGACCCTTCGGATGGGAAAATGCCCTTCGATTGGGAGGCCAGACCTCGCGCAAACCTACCGCAAATTATCGAAGACGAATCGCCCGCCCCTTCGGATGAGGTAACCGACCTCACGCAAATCCTCAATGACCAACCGTCAACGCTTGTTGGAGTTGACACAGTTTGGGAATCTCTGGTAACGCGGGTCAACCTATCTGCAACCGCGCCTCTAAAGATTGGACACATAACCTGGACTTCCGACCCCGAGGTTATCGACGGCGAGGTGCTCAAGATTCATTTGTTGAATACAAGCGTTTCTGAAGCTTTACACAGACAGAGCCTGCCTGTGCGTAACGAGGTTGCGCAAAGAGAAATCTTTCGGAATGATGAAGGCATCATTCGCAGGATAACGGTAGAGTCTTTTGACGACACGCCTCCAAGTTGTGCGCTCCATATTCGTCTGACTCGACAGGTGTTTTACGAGGTCATCGACATGAAGGATGATGACCGAGTAGACTCCCTTTACGAACTCCATGTTGTATTTGAAAACCCACCGCTTTCTCGAATCGTCACCGTTCATTCGGAGAATGAAGAGCTTCGGAAACTACTATTCATATTGTTTGAGCAGTACGGTGCAAGCTTCATTGCAGACGACGATTTCAATCTTGATGCCAAGGTGACCTTTCATTTGGAAAATGTGCCTCTCAAAGTGGTTTTAGACCAAATCCTAGAGTCGCGCGGGTATGGCTACAAGGAAGTGGAATACGGTATCCTACGTATCATGCCGGTTGAAAAACTGAAACCGCCTGAACAACCGAAAGCCACGCCGCTGAAAGTGCTCTCGGTTAGAACCTATCAATTGAAGCATGCTCTGGTCGCGAACGTCAAAACGGCTTTGGAGAACTTCAAAAGCCCGGAGGGACAGATAATTTCAGATGAGCGAACTCGCACGATTGTACTCATGGATACCGAGGAACACCTAGCTAAAATCGACTTCTTCGTCAATAAGGTGATTCAAACCTTAGATCAAGAAGTTGCCGAAGAGATTGTCGAGCCGAAACCGCCCCCACCACCCAACCCCATTCAACGTGTCATCTTATTAAACTACGCCGATCCAAATCAAATCAAAGATATACTGACTCCTTATCTGACCCCTGAAGGGATTATGCAACCTTTTAGCAATTCTATGAGGGCTGGGGGGAGTGGAGGCGGGACGGGGTCATCCGGAAGTGTAGGAGGTGGGTCCGAGTTGGGGCAAGCCGTCGGCGAAGGGGGATATTTAGTCGTCATTGATATACCTGAAACCGTAATTGCTATTGAGAACGCAATTGCTGAATTGGATGTTCCCATACCTCAAGTCGAAATTCAGGTTCACATTATTGAATCGATTCTTGCATCGGGACTTGATGTCGGCGTCGATTGGACCGGTGTCGATGAGGAGCGAGATGCGTTATTCTCTGTGGGTCCGACAGGTGGACAACTCCAAATTGGTCGGCTGAACGCGGATGAGTTTGAAGCGGTGTTGAGAGCTGTAGAAACTAAGTCAAATACAAGGCTTCTGGCAAATCCGCATATTACTGTCGTTGAGAATCAAACGGCGCAATTCCACAGTGGTGATGAAATCCCGTTTCGCAAAATCACTGTCGATCGAGGTGTTCAGCAAACAGAGTTTATATTTAAGAATGTCGGTATCGTTTTAACCGTTAGGGTTCAAGTCAAAACGGATGATCGGATAAATTTACTGATTAACGCACAAGTTAGCTCGATTGGCGAACTTGCCGCATCTGGCGAACCGTCCATCAATACACGCAATGCGAGAACTCAGATGCTCATCCCAAACGGAGATACTGTGACAATCGGCGGGCTGACTGACGAACGGACTGAGGAAATTGTGACGAGGGTACCGATTCTAGGGCATATTCCGCTTTTGGGTGGACTCTTTCGTTCGCGTAGTCAGAAGAAAACTCTCAAGGAAATTACAATCTATCTTACACCAACGATTGTTCAAGAATAAAAAAGGGAAGAGAAGGAAAGAAGATGAGGGACTGAAGGGTCGTAAGGCGCTCGTAGCCGAACTCGCAAGAGTTCGGACGGGATTGGCTTCCGAATTCTTGGCTACAAGTGTCCGCCCCTGAAGGGAGGGAGACTCGTCTCCGGGCTCGCCTCATCCCCTTCAGGTAGGAGGAAGAACCTCGCGCAAATCTCACGTACCCCTTGTTTCCCGTGCTTCTGATTTTCCACTTGCCACTTTCCCCTTTTCTTCGTGGAGTCACTTATGCAATACGCGAAACCTAATACACATCATACATCACGTTTCCAAGCTACCGATGGCTGGGGACACGAGCATCTGCGTGGGAACATTGTTTTACGCCTCACGTTAAGCACCTGCATGTTCTTAGGCTGGTTTGCAATCTCTGTGTGGGAACTTTCAGAAATAATGTTGTGGTCAGGGACATGGGATACTCTCTGCGAAACCTCTGATATTTACGTCTGACAAGGAGTTTTCATGAAAACGCTAAAAAGAGCAACCCTTCTTTTCGTTGTTGTCGGCTTCACATTGGGGCTCTACCAAACGGCCACGGCAGTCCCTAGCCTGCAAGTCAAAGGGAATGTGTCTCAGAAGGGCGGCCCTGTCGGCAGTGGATTCCAGATCGAAATCACGAATACAACTAAAAACATTATGATAACAGATACGACAGATAGCAACAGTGATTATGCTAGCGCCTTCTTCTGTTTTACCTCCGGTTGTTCGGTCGCCGATCCGAATGATGTAATCCAAACGGTTGTCAAATCGAAGGATGGATCCACCACGCTGGGAAGTAATACTGGAACCTACAGTAGTGGGCTTTCGATGACGATTGATGTACAGGTACAGGGCATCTCCGTAGCGTTGAGCATTACAAATGTGGCTGTCGATCCCAACCCATTCTCCCCGAACATCGATGGCGTGCGGGATACAGCGGCCATTCGCTTTGTGCTTTCTGATGACGAAGACATTACCAAGATCGAAATCACCTTCGACACCAATGGCAACGGCATTTTTGAAGCGACGCCTACCGATCTGGTCGAGGACGTAACCATTTTTGGGGCAGGCGAAAATCAACATGTCTTCTTTGGAGAGAGCTTCTCTGGAGAGATCTTAGAAGAAGGCGCGTATCCATTCAAAATCACTGCTTTAGATAAAGAAGAATTTGTCCTTGCCAATGCTTTCGGTTCGGTTATCATTGACCTCAGTGGCCCCACGATCGAAAATGTCATCGTGTCTTTATCACCATTTTCTCCCAATAAGGATGGCATCAACGACATCACTGAGATTGTTTTTGACCTCTCCGATACCAATCCTCCCGGCTTTACGGATAATAGCGTAGGTACTATTACATTTACGGTCCCTCAGGGTGGGGAACCATCGGGGACTATCAGTTTCTTCGGGGGAAATCTACCGGTTTCATTTCCATTTGGTGCCCGGTTAATTCCCATTCCCGATGGCATTGCTTCCCCGCTTGCGGAACTGGAATTCACGATTGATGGCGCGTATAAAGGTACGCTGGTGTCATCAGAATTTACGATTTCCCCGACCGGAATTCTGGAACTTGGTGAAGACCTTTATGATTTCGTTTCCTCACAAGTGTCCAATCTCTCCGTTGATCTGGATGAAGGATTCACAAGTGGGTCTGGAACAGCAAGCCTAAACTGGTTTACCGGCAACGCTGTTGTGAATATCCATCTGAACGATGGACGGTTTCTTGAATCCCTACCCGTCAGCCCAATTTACACCGGTGATGGACGGTATCATGTGCGCTGGGAACCCCTCAATCTTGCTGATGGCGTTTATATCTTTCGTATTCTCGCAGAGGACGGTGCTGGGAACATCAGTCAGCGCTCAGGCGAAATTATTATCTCCAGCTCGACGTTGCAAATTACGAATGCCCAGACCACTTCAAGCCGTATTTCGCCGGAGAACGCAGATCTTCAATTCGATTCAACCCGCATTACTTTTGATCTTTCGGTGAGGAGCACTGTTACGACTAAAATTGTTGACAGCGGCAATCAGTTAATCCGGCTCCTAATTGATAGTGAGACGAGGGAGGCAGGTACACAGAGTGTAATCTGGGCTGGGAAAGACGATAGCGGAATCGTTGTCAGTCCCGCGACTGAATCAAACTACACCTATGTCATTACCGCGGTTGATGAGTTCACAACGGACACGGCAAAAGTTTCTGGCTCAATCATTGTCGATAACCAGCCACCTCAACCACCAAAATTGGATCCGCCTCAAGCCCCGTGGACTAACTTAAATACGTTTGAGGCAAGCGGTATAGCAGAAGCCGGTGCAACGGTCGAGCTCTTTGTTGGCACGGTTTCCGTCGGTTTGGTTGTTGCCGATGTGACATCTGGGGAATTCCGTCGATCAGGTGTACCTCTCGGCGTTGGCGTCAATCGTATTACCGCACTGGCGTCAGATAACGTGGCTAACGCCAGCACAGTGTCAAGTAATGAAGTGGACATCCACTTCGATGAAACTGCTCCAGTCACCATTGTTGAAGACCTGCCTTCTGGTTGGCAGCAAGGTACAATTTCCGTCACGCTTACGGGTCAAGATGAGTCGGGAGGCTCCGGGATTGCGGCGACTTATTTTACCACTGACGGTTCACCACCAGATACCGCCTCTCCAACGGTTGACATCGATGGGCTGGTTACGTTTTCATCGGATGGCGTGTTTCTGTTGCGATTCTTTTCCGTGGACAATGCTGGCAATATCGAAAGTGTCAAGCAGGCAAGCGATTTAATCAGAATCGACCAGACACCGCCATCCATTGCAGACATAAATGCGGAAACAGTTCAGGCGACCTTTGCCGACGGAAGGCCATTTTTCGAGGATGTTCCTATCGTAATTATCAGTGGTACGACTGATGATGGCACCGATGGGTCCAAGGTTAAGCTGGTCGAAATCCAAATAGAGACTCTCGGTACAACATGGGCAATTGCAACCGGGACTGCCGACTGGCAATACGGCTTCATTCCTGATGTCTTACTCCCCAGTTACAATATCAAGATTCGTGCGACGGATAATGCGGGTAAGGATACCATTTTCCCCACGACGATTACACCGGACTTCCAGGACACCCCAACACAACTTGAAGCGACACCCATCTCTAACGGTCGAATCCGACTGACATGGCCCGATGATGGCGTCTCCTATAATCTCTACCGAGCCACATTTTCGCAATTCGACACAGACACGACGACGCTACTCGTCTCCGGGATTTCCGGTGGGGTCTTTATAGATGATAACACCACCGATCAAACCGAGTATCATTACAAAATCGGGCAAACGCCCGAAGAGGCCCAAGCATCTGTGGAAGCTACCGTGATTGCGGATAAAAGCCCACCGGCCATCGAGAATATCGCTGCTGTGCCCGATCCATTTTCGCCCAACAATGATGGTGTTGATGAAATCACCACGATTTCATTTACCCTCACAGAAGAGACGTTTGTCACGCTTAATCTGTATCCAACGAGCGAGGGTGACGTGCCAATATTAGACGCGCCAGTAATAACGTTGATTTCTGAAGTGCTTCCTGCGGGAGATAATCGAGTCTCTTGGGATGGCCGCGATGATACCGGAGAACTTATTGATGAAGGCGTTTATGTCTATCGGTTTGAGAAAACGATGACACTGGACGCAAGCGGAAATACCTTGTTGCAAGAGATCAGTGGTTCTGTTACTGATATCCTTACGCCTCCACTAGAGATTAAAGTCCTCGAAGCGCAACCGCAACCATTTTCACCAGACGGAGACAGCGTCAACGATATCATCCATCTGAATTATACGCTTTCTGATTTTGCCGATTTTGTGGCTGTCAACATTATCGATTCGAGCACTGGAGAGCCGAAAATAATTACCTCCCTCAAGGCTGAGGCGTTCGAATATTTCTTTGATGGAAGGAATTGGATATCCGTCCACTTTCCTAACGGTATCCCGCCGGGGCGTTCGGATGAGAACTACTACCTTGCGCCAGTTGATACACAGAACGGTACGCCGCCGCCCTTTGGACTGTTGGATAAACCGCAAGATGCACAGACCATCAACGGATATTTAGTTAATTATCAAGCGAACAACCTGAATTGGAAACCGGTGCCATTTGACATCTCATGGAACGGTGGAGGGGCGACGGAAAGTGGCGCGTATGTCTATCATATCAGTGCTTCTCAGACAAATGGTGTAAGTGCGGTTCCGAAGACTGGCGTAATTCTGATCGAGAGTATTGTCGTCGTGCCTGATGACAAAACGCCACCCATCGTGGAACGCACCCAGCCACCTGAGGAATCCATACATTCTGCCCAACTCGCGCTTGTCTCCGCTGATTTAGATGATTTGCACGGCACCGGGGCTGACTTGACCGCTTCGACGATTCGGCTCATTGGTTCTTCAGGAACTATACCCGGACGACAATCGAATGATGGAATTAACACCATCACATGGACACTTAGTGAACCGCTTGCAGATGATGGTAGCGAGGATGGTCCCTATACGATTATTGTGTCGCCGGTGGACTTTGCGAAGAACCGTGCCCTGGCACCGCTTGTGTTTTCGTTTCAGTATAACTCCACTTTGAGTGATGAGACACTGCCAGATGTGGTTGACAATAGTGAATCTCCCCTTGTGTTGCTTAACACCAACCGAGCGATCAAGCTTGAAGCCTCTGAAGAAACATTGGTTAAATTGGAAGATGGCGAACAGATTGATAGCATTCAGGTGACCATCAACGATACGGGCAGCGGGATTGATTTAGCGGCTTCTTCTCTGCAGGTGCTTACAAGCCCTGGAGAGGCATTAGTCACCGCGGAGAAACGTCAGGCACCGGTGTCCCGATTCTCAGGAAAACTGATACTCCGTAAAATCGCAATACAGTTTGATGGGACATATGTGCTAAGTATTCAACCGATCGATAACGCAGGCAACACCGGAGACGTAAAACAATATCTTTTTAGATACAAGACAGTGGACGACCTCCAGCCACCGACAATTGACAATTTTCAATTTTCAGCCGATGACTTTGAGTCCTCAGTTCCATTGACCGAAAATCTAGTGCATGCTGCCTCGATCACCGGGTTTTCCGTCAGTGCCCAAGATCCGCCACCGTCTGTTGGTTTCAGCTTGAATCCAGCTTCATCAACGATTCGACTCATCAATGCGTCCGGAGAATCTGTGCCAGGCGACATATTTTACTCAAATCCGACGACAGCTCCAGACGGCACGGTCTTAGTCAATATCCAACTTACACTGAATACGCCGCTTGCCATCGACGGCTCCGATGACGGAGATTATATCGTTGAAGCGATAGTAGAGGATAACTCTGGCAATGTCTCTGACCTACAGACTGTCTCATTTAAGTATGATACCACCCCGCCAACGGCGATACAGTTATCAATTGATGAACAACAGTTGTCGATTGATGACAATCAATTAGCCCTGGTCTCCTCTCTGCCACAGAAGGTCTCCGCCGTGCTGACGGATACGCCAAATGGTAGCGGGATTGCTGTGCCAAGTGATGCCGGAGACCTGTTGACGACGAGCCAGTTGTTTCTACTTGCTCCTGACGGAAATCGTGTTCCAGCACGCGCTCCAACCGAGAGTGAAATCCAAGGGGAGTTGGTTGAGATTTATTTTGAACCAGATCCGATTGATGACCCTGATGGAGTTTATACGGTTGTCGCTATACCGTTCGATCAAGGAGGGGTTGCAGGCGCAAAAGTAGAAGGGAGATTCTTACTCGACAAAAGTCCACCTGAAGTCACAGGGATGCGGATTGAGAAAACCACCGTTCCTTTGGATGAGGAGGTTTTCGTCACTGGGGAAGTCAACGAGATTCAACTTACATTAAAAGATGTGAATGGCATCAATATTCAGAATGCCTCAACGGCTTTTGAATTATTGCCACCCCCTGAGTCCATTGCTCCGGAGCGTCCGTTGGAAGGAACATTGAGCGTAGTTTCTCTCCAAGCGGTACCCCAAGAAAGTTCATCCACACCAGAAGAATTAACAGTACAAGAGGAATTACTTGTGTTTCGATTGACCGTGCCACTCTCGATTAATGGGGTGTACACCATTCGAGGGCAAATCGCAGACAATGCCGGGAATGTCCGTCAATTGGAGACAATAGTACCTGCCCTACGTTTCACCTATGACAATCGGCCGCCCAGCATCGAAGGGCTATCTGTTGTGGACGAAGGCACAGGTGGACTGATTGCGCTAGAAAATGGAATACTGATTACGCAAACATTTTCAGCGGTCGTTGCTTCCGTGACCGATATTACATCGGGGATGGCGTGGGGGAATACGAGACTCGTGTTAAAGGATGAGTCCGGGACATTGGTCCCCGGCGTGCTCCAATCCCCTTCCACCAGTTCGCAACTGCAATGGTTGCTCAACGACCCATCTCAACTTCAAGCGGCACTCTATACCGTCGAGGTCGAAGCCGTAGACCAGGCGGGGGTTTCTGCAAGCCAGGAGCTAAGGTTCGGATTTTCCACTGTGCCTCAACTCCATCCAACGGTGGTTAGCCAGACCCCGAAAAATGGCGAGCGAACCAATATCCCCATCCGCGCTGTAACTGTAGTGGTCGCGGATAACAGCGGTGCCGGTATAGACCTTGATAATACCACCATCATCGTGTCGGGGCCAAATGTTTCACCGACGGATAGCGTCGACCTGGTGCTCGATCAGCCGGTCCCCGGCCAGGCAACGCTGGTTTGGAACTTTGCAAAACCGTTTGCAACGGATGGAAGTGTTGATGGCGAATATACCGTTGGAGTGACTGTGGTGGATAACGCAGGAAATAGAACGACTGCACCCACAACGACCTTCTTCTACGACACCATACCTCCCAGAGTGGAAAATGAAAAGGAAGAAGGTACAGATGAAGAATCTTCCGCCTTTCGGCTTCTGACCTCAGATGTTTTTCCCCCCGATACAACGTTCTTAAACACGAGTATTAACCGTGTTAGCGTAGTACTCACCGATCCGGCGGGAATTGATCTTCCAGCGTCGTCGATTGAACTTCAGGGACCAAAGGGACAGGTAGTAGGGCGTCAAACCCATAATGGTATAGATACCCTCTTCTGGGAATTTAC
>JADFGN010000151.1 GCA_022567695.1 Candidatus Poribacteria bacterium
CCGTAGTCTTAGCCTCGGCCTTAGCCTTTATCAGAAAATGGAATATCTTTTTTATAACTTACTTAAGTAAATTATAATTAAGTTCGTCAACTTTTGGATGCCTGACAGTCGGAACCCCGCTCAAGCGGGGCATCCAAATCGCAAATTCTATTTTATAATTTACTTAAAGGTTTATATTGAAACTTGCTTAACTAATTTTTAGCCCATAAGGACAATATGTTTATAGTCAATTGGGAAAAAAGATTCATCCTACAGCGGTCCAGAGATGCCTCCATCCTTGCGGATACGCCAAAAGTGCAAAGCCATTAGCACGCTTGCAAGAAGTGGTACAGCGACACAGTGAAAAATGTAGAAACGCAATAAGGTCGGCGCACCCACAATTGTCCCACCCAGGAGCGCAAAGCGCACATCATTTGCCTGTGTAATATCCTGTGGGTGAAATGGGCCTTCATGCCCTAAGACGGGTGTTGCTCTCGCCATATTCGTTCCTACGGTCACCGCCCAAAATGCGAGTTGATCCCAGGGAAGCAGATAACCTGTGAAACTTAGGAAGAAGGTGACAAGAAGGAGAATCACTCCAACAGCCCAATTAAACTCGCGCGGCTTTTTATAAGAACCGGTCAGGAAAACACGAAACATGTGAAGCATGACAGCGATAACCATGCCGTGTGCCGCCCAACGGTGCATGTTCCGCAATAGCATCCCGAATGGAATATCAAACTCAAGATACTGCACATCACGAAACGCATATTCAGCCGTGGGACGATAGTAAAACATGAGCAATACCCCAGTAACCGCTGTGACTAGGAACATCAAAAAGGTGATCCCGCCCATGCACCAGGTAAAGCGGAAATTAATGGCATGTCGGGCAATACGAGGAGGGTGTAAATGCAACCAAACGTTCTGAAGAATTTGGAGGGTGTATCGGCGCCCTGTTTGCTCATAACCGTGGCGAAACATCGATCGCCATATCTGAGAGCTTGTAATCTTTTCCTTAAGGCTATTACGTCTTTCATCCATAGGCAATTAGCCATCCAAAATGAAAAGTTGACTTCCTTTGGTCAGGCGAGATAACTCCTTTCTACTTCGGAGGGTTAAAAATAAATTAACACTTTGCATTGCATCAATACCAAACACGAAACAAAGCCCAGAAGCAGGATTCAAGATGCACGGGATTCAGACCGCCGATAAACTGACAGAGTTTTTTAGTTTTGCATCTTGTATCTTACATCTTGCACCTTTACCACTTTGACTTGAAAGGCCTAAAAGAGTACTAAACTCTCAAAGAAGCCCCCGGCTGGTCCCACTGCCCTTTTTCACGGAGGAACTTGGTGGCTTTATCAATTTCAAGTCGGCCATCTTCCGCCAAGGTAATTTTTACTCGCTCAAGCGGACGAGGTGCGGGGCCCTCATAATTAATGCCTTCACGATCGAAACCGCTACCGTGACAAGGGCACTTAAATTTATTCTCTGAACCCAGCCATCGCGGAGTACAGCCCAAGTGTGTACAAATCGCCAAAAGCGCATAAAATTCCCCATCTTCTTGTCGGACAATCCAAACACGATAGGGGTTTTTCTTCCATTTCTCGCTAACGGTTCCAGGCGGATATTCGTCAGGAAATCCCGCTTTGAAGATCGAAGATGGCTCGAAAAGCACTCGTGGATATAGAAATCGAATCAATCCGGGCCCAAAAGCAAGCCCTAAAGCCGCAACGAAATTTCCCCAGCCAAGAAATCTGAAGAATTGGCGTCGAGATAACATAATTGTCGCCTCAAATTTGGAATATGAGTTTGATTTTCAACACGACACGTCAAAATAACGAGTCGATTTGTGAATGAAGCAAGCATATCACAGGAGGTGAAATTACCGCAACGACTGGTTAGGCTTCATAAAAAGAAACGTAGGTTGGGCTTTTCCTTCCGCAATTTCCTGTTTGGCACGACGTGCAGCCGCGACAAGTTGGCTTTGGGTTTTCTTGAAGGAAGCTTCCCACTGAAGTTCGTCCTGTAAATCCTCAATATACTCTCGAAGATGTTCTACAATCTGATTCTGCAGCGGTTCTGGTAGCAGCCCCATCATCTGAGTGACAGTGGCAATAGCAGCAGATGACATAGCTAGATTTCCTCCTTACCTTTACACATATATGATTGGATCGTGGTTTTGGAGCGTGCCAAACGATTCCCATCAGCTATGTAGCCAGACCCAGTTGCTCGTCGATCCATTTCCGCACCAGCACACTCATTGTTTTGTTCGTCGCTAACGCTTCAGCATGCCCTTGGTGAAAGTGTCCAAATGAATCGTGAGTGAATCGGTCAACTTCCGCCTCGCTTCATCAGGTTGGAATGGTTCAAAGTAGCTGGCGTCATAGAGGTAATCTTCACCTTCATTAGTCAATGACACGAATCACGCCAGTGCCCTTTTCGGAATCTGTCAGGGGAAGCGACTTGTAAACCTGACCGATGGTCAGATCAATCTCGTAGTTGTCACTTTTGATGCACCGAACGTATCGCGTGTTATTCATCGAGAAACCTCTTTCCCTTTATCCGGCGTCTGCCAATACCGTGTGCTTCATACCAGTAAAGTTCAGCACAACTAATCGAAACGAGATGAAGGACCCCGTCGAGGTCACTCAGTTCAGTCAAGAGCCATTGTTTCTCCTGTCGAAGATAGTGTTCAACACGAACGCGATCCTGTGCGACGAGAATAATTACCCGGTGCTCATATTATAGCACTACCAAAAAAAGAGATCAAGCATTAAATCGATACAATCGCGGATATCCGTGACTCATGGAATATCTTATCAACGCGCCTTAATAAGATTAGCCAGCGAGCGTAGCGTCGATGGCTAATCTTAACTCTGCTGGCTTGAATCCACCGGGGCCACGACCTCCAGCATAAACCACACGCCCATCTTCGCCAACGAGGTATAGTCGCTCAGGCCAGGCTGCGTAAGCAATCATCACCGCATCATCCATCTCATCCACGTAAGTCCGTATGCTATGCTGCATTGCTACCTCGCACTCCCCGGCTAACTTCCTTCGTTCCTCAATAGTCTTGGGATCATAAATGCCGTGGTCACGTCCAAAATTCCAGCCATCCATCGGATGCGCCTCACGAATGTAGATAACCAGAAACTGCACGCGGTCGTTGTACTGTGCGTACAAATCACGGAGACTCACTGCCTCCTTGACGAACGGCGGTCAGGTGAAACTTCCGAAAACAAGTGCCATCGGTTTTTTACCCCTGAAGTCAGAAAGACGTACCGGATCTTCACCGTTGATATTCCGCAGTTCAAAAGCGGGGGCGATGTCTCCGGCCTTTGGTGCAAGTGGATCGTAATGCTCATGCCAAGTTCTGGCATCTTCACGGTCCTGAATGGTTTTAGTCAATGTTATTCTCCTAATCACTCATGAAGTTTTCTTCTGTTTCACTTGAGCCATCTATTTTCCAAATACCACCCTGCCGTTTCCTTGATTCCCTTTTCGAGAGAGTATACAGGACGATACCCGAACTGCTCTTCTGCTTTCGTGCTATCGCAGATCCAAAACGGCTGTTTGAGTTCCAACATTTTCTGGCGGTTTAGCGTGGGTGTCTGCCGTGTGATTCGTGAAACGACTTCTGCGCAGGTTGCAACCACATCCAGCACGAAGAATGGAATTCCAAAACGGATGGGTTGCTTTTCCATAGCACGCGCAACTGTCTGTGCAAATTCAATCCATGAATGAACGACGCCATCCGTCAAGAAATAGGCTTCACCGACAGCGCGATCCGAGAGTGCTGCGGCGTGCATTCCCGCCACAAGATCTTTTACATGCACAAAACTCAATAACCGATTTTCATCGCCGATGATTGGCATCAGCCCACGCCTAATAAATTGAAAGTAGATAAAAATGTCGGTATCCCGTGGGCCATAGACGGCAGGTGGACGAACAATCGTGATCGGCAGGCGGTCTGCATAGTTGCGGGTAATCATCTCGCCTTTGAGTTTGCTTTTGCCATAATCTGTCAACGGATGCGGAGAAGTGTTTTCACAAATTGGCGTTTGATCAGGACTTGGACCTATTGCGGCGAGGCTGCTGCAATAAATGAATCGCTTCAATCGAGGTCGAACGTGTAAGCATGCTTCTATTAAATTCCGCGTTCCTTCTCCATTCACATGATTATAAGTGGCAGTGTCAGGAGCTTTGGTCAAGCCAGCGAGGTGAAACACCACATCCACATCTTCGAGCGTCGGAATCAGCGAATCGATGTCGTGTAGATCGGCTTTAACAAACTGAATTTTTGGAGCAAGATGATTCAGCCACCGTAAGTTACTCGTTTTGCGAATTAAGACCGTGACATGATCGCCTCCATCCGCGAGTTGCTCAACCAAATGGCTGCCGATGAAACCTGTACCACCAGTAACGTAGGCTTTCATAGTGAAACGTAAGATATAAAGCGGCTAGAGAATCGACGTTCTTTATTCGTCTAGGTCTCTGCTTCCAATTTTCCTGTCTGCCAGCCTGCCCATTTCTGTTTCCTCATCGGTCGGTTGGCTATCGAAATCCTTCGCCAATTGGGACACCAAAACGCCCCCTCCGACGGCGACACCACAATAGGTAGTGAAGAATCGTGTGAAGAGTGCGTATACTCCAACTGCGCCTGTCGGGACTAAGTTTTTCATCAGGACAGCAAGCAAAAATTCTGCGATTCCACTTGCTCCTGGGCTTGGCGCAAACAGCGTTACAAAGTTCCATACGACTTGAATGGCAATAACATCCCAAAACGGAGCATCCCCGCCGAGTGCACGGACAAGAACATACCCATTGACGAATCGACTCATGTAGATGCCTGCTGTAAAAAGGAAGTTCAAAACCCATGTCATCTTGTGTTCAGTAACGAACATGCGAGTATATACTTTGTGCTCCAAAATCATCTTCTCAAGGGTGAGAAGCAAGCGATCTAAAAACTTTGCGACAAATCGAAGCTTACGCCGTTTTGGCAATTGCAATCGCGTCAAGGGAAACAAAAGTGCTTCGGGCTTGATTACCATGAGAAGGAAGAAGAGCAGAACAAGGGCAAACATCAATAGACTATATTGGCTAAAAAATGTAATGCCTTTAGGAAGGGAGTTTGGATTCCACCAGACAACGTATCCGGTTGAAAGGATGAGAAATGTCAGCGTGCTGATGAAGGAAAGAATGCCAGTGGTCACGGCACCTGATACCGGGACGCCTGCTCGGTTAAAAATATAAATATGCCCGATTCCCCCCGTTTGAAGTGGTGTAATTCCTCCCACGCAGAGGGTTGCTAATACCGCCCGGATGCTGTCAAGAAAGGTCACTCGTGGTGACATCTTTCGTACAAAGATGTAGAGACGGGTAGCACCACTTAACCAATCTGCGAACATGCAGAGAACCGCGAGAAGGAGGAATTCCTTACGGATTGAACGTAAGACAGAACCAATTTCTGAGATACCACTCCATAAAAAACTAATACTTAATCCGATGATTGTGCAAATAATAAAAAGTAGCGTTCCACGAACAAAATTTTTCCGATTCAGGGATCGTCTAAAGAATTCTTCCATTGGGGGGTATCGAATAATCTCCTCTGCTGGGATGCTAACAGTGTGTCTATTTTAAACCACTTTCAGATCCAAACTAATGTCCGACGGCATCGCCGAGTGTGTCAGTGCGCCGACGGAAATCAAATCTACGCCCGTTGCGGCAACCGCTTCGACATGTTCTAAAGTAATTCCTCCTGATGCTTCAGTGAGAACTGCCTTCCCAATCTCTCCCACAGCAGCTCGCATGAGTTCGACGGACATGTTGTCGAGCAATATGATGTCAGCCCCTGCCGCAAGTGCTTCTTCGACCCCATCCAGCGTCTCAACTTCGACCTCAATCTTCATGGTATGAGGGACAGTAGATTTCGCCCGTTCGACAGCTTGAGCAATCCCTCCGGCGGCGATGATGTGATTGTCCTTGATCAGGACACCATCATAGAGTCCAAAGCGGTGGTTGTATCCACCCCCCACACGGACGGCATACTTTTGGATGGCTCGCCAACCAGCGGTGGTTTTGCGTGTATCTATGATTTTAACCTTGTATTTTGCCGTGGCGGCGACAAATTGAGCCGTCAGCGTTGCTGTTCCTGAAAGGCGTTGAATGAAGTTAAGCGCAATCCGCTCACCCGTGAGGATGGATTTCGCGGTCCCTTCTATCTCAGCAATTGGAGTCATGCTACCCACACGGTCTCCATCAACGACGAGCGTACGAAAATCGAGGGACGAATCAACCTTTTCAAACACACGTTGGGCAATTGGTAATCCCGCGATCACCCCCTCGCTCTCGGCGAAGATCGTGCCGATTCCGCTTTGCGAAGGGGAAACCGTAGACTCAGTCGTAATATCACCAATACCGATGTCTTCTGTGAGTGCAAGTTCAATGAGTGGGTCTATAGAACGAAAGTCTAACATCATGTTCATCCAATCGACATTTTTGAAACTGGCTTAATCGTCTAACTGTTTCCCGATCAGCGTGATCCAAAATGCGTTGTGCCATTCCTGAAATTTCGGTGTTGCGTAGCTTGCATCGCGGCAACGGCGAATCATACGGGGAATGCCTGTCCCAACCCTTTCTCCGTATCCGAGTGCTTCAATCAACAGAAAAAGAAGCGGGTTACGGGGATGGTGATCTCCGAACGGTAACAATTCGAGGGATGCGGCATTTGGCAAACCACCGGGACTCCGAATCTCCAAGCGATCGTCGAAGATAAAAATGCTGATGTACGCCGTTCGGATACTGTAATCTCGATGAACGACCGCGTTGACAACTGCTTCACGGACAACTTCAGGCAGATATTCAGGTATGTCGATCCGCTTCAAGCCTGAGATTTTTGCGCCTTGCCGGGTGTTTCGTTGTACAAAACCGATCGCTTGCTCAATTAGGTCAGGTAGTGTACCAATTGCTTCTTTGCGGTCGATAAAATCACAGCCCGGATCTGTTCCCTTGAAACGCACAAGCTTTATTGCGCTTTGTGGCAAAAATCGTTGAGGGTCGTCGCTAAACATTAACAATCCGGCAACGGTAACGAGTTCGTCTTGGGTGAGGATTCCCTTATTGATAAAGAGACGAACCGGATCGATTTCAAATTCATCAACCTGTTTTCCGGTTGTGCGTTGGAAATAGCGGTCAAGTTGTTTAGCATTCAGTTCACTCAGACTGGTTTCATGAATCGGGGACCGATCAAACGCAACCAAACCGCCTTCTTGAAATAACCGACGTTCCTCCTCACGAGTTGCTTGCCGTTTGGTTGTTCCACGCCGGATGTATCGCGGTGAATAAGGCTTTGCGTAACCTTGTGGAATTTCGACTACGATGACCTGCTTGCCCTCAACTTCGACGATCTCGAATCGCAAATCCAGAGGTGGGTAAACTAAATCCGAGGCGAGATTCATCAATCGTTCCTCAAGCCCGGCAATGGACTGGAGCCCAACAACTTTACCGTCATCTTGCACACCAATCAGCAGATAGCCTCCTTGAGAATTCGCAAAAGCAGCAATCTCACAGGCAATGTCACGGTTAGCAGATCGCGTCTTAGCAAATTCCTGTTTAAACTCAACGGTTTCGCTTTCGCCCTGTGAGATGGTTTTCAATAGGTCTGATGGCGTCATTTGCGTATTCGCACGAATTAGGGGTTAACTCCATAGCTCTTCGAGGGAGATGGCCAATTTCGGAAACAGTGATGGGTGAAATTCCTCGTGTTCCACATGAAATGCACAACGATGATAGCTTCCAGATTGCCATACGTATTCCTCTAGGGCTTGGGCCGTCGGATCGATAATCCAATAATGTAATACTTTCATTTCTTGATAGATCTTAAATTTTCGATCGCGGTCATCGTTTGCGGTTGATGGAGAGAGAATTTCGACAATTAAATCCGGCGATCCTCGAACGTTGTTTTCAGTGATAATTTGCAGGTGTTCCGTTGAAACAAAAAGGAGATCTGGCTTAACTAAAATTTCAGGATCGGAATTTTCAGGATCGAGGATGACATCGAAAGGCGCAGTATAAATCTCTCCGAGTTCATGTTGAGTGACATGGAGCGACAAAATAACGGAAAGACGAATTGAGCATCGTTGGTGGGCACGATTCGGAGCAGTTCGCACGATTAACTTTCCTTTCAAAATCTCGTAAAGGTTGCCATCGTCAGGCAGTTTCAAGTAATCGCTATATCGAAAAATCTTCGCGAGAGATTGTGTGGCTTGAGGCAAAGCCATGACATAACCCCCTTCCTTTGAAAAACATTACTTCTAGCATCTTCGCCCAGGCATTCCCTGATTAAAGCGCACAAAGGATAGCATTTGAACAGATCCTTGTCAAGAGTTTTTCATGTGAGAGAATCGGTATACCGCGCATGGTTCAAAAATTAATTATACCATTTTAACCTGGAAATGAGCCTTTTCTGTCATTCTGAGGTCCGCCGAAGAATCTCGTGCAGTGAGATCCTTCGCGAAGTTTACCCTCGAACGCAGTGAAGGGCTCAGGCCTGTCCTCGAGCGCAGCGAAGGAATGACAATGGGCCCAATTCAACCGAGAATGGTATTACCACTTACAGACTTGATTCATCCGCAGCACAAACCTAGCCGAAAAATCCTTCGATTCGTTGTCATATTTTCTCTTCATCACAACTTGGGTGACATAATTTTTCAACCTCATTAGCAAGGAAGGAGTCCAAAGCGTTAGGTACGATCGTGCTACACGCATCATCCTTTACGGGAGAATTTCTATGATTCACAATTTACCACACTGGCGTCAAAGACAGTCAATCAATAATTCCAACGACATGAGGAAATTCAGCCTTCGATTTATTCTGTTTTCCCTTATCATTGTCTCTCTCTCAGCATGTGGAAGCACCAAGTTAATCGATATCCCCAAGAGCACAGCAGTGCTTAGCTTGTCCGAGAAACAAAGGGAAATTACTCACCCAAAGATGGAGGTCATCCGTGACCTTGTTGAAGATTACAAGTTTGAAAAAAGTGAGCTTTCGGCAGCCTATCACCGTTATCAGAGCAATTCCCGCCTCAGTCGGGTGAGCCGCTATGAAGGGGGTGGGCCAAATAGAGGAATCCGCCGCGAATGGAACGAACTAAGGGGAGAGGCGAGGAGTTTTATCAGACAGCGTCAGGAGTTTATCAAAGAGATCGCAGAGCTTGTCGAGGAGATTAAAGCGAATCTTAGCCCTGAACAGCTTGCCACATTTGAAGCGGAGATAAAGCTACCGGAGCTAGAACTTCCTGAGATGCTTAAAAGGCGTCGAAACGATGAGTTTCTATTCATTCCCGGCTCGCGAATGGGGACACGGGATGATTTCTAACACTACAACGAGACTTCCTGAAGTAGAGCGGGCTGCTAGCCCGTTCCATGTGTCACCATATTCGATAAACGGGCAAGCTGCCTGCTCTACGGTTGACAAGCCAATCAAAATCTCGTTGTAGTACTAAGAATGCGATCAAAGAAGTGTTGGAGGAATGACTCGGAATTCACCCCCACACAAACACGGGCATTCGGTGTCGGGCGCGGACGTTCTGGACGAAGGTCCGCAATTGTCATCCCTTGTGTCAAATCCCCTGATGTTTCAATTTGCACGAAGGCATCCACAGTTTCAAACAATTCCGGCTGGGTGAGTAAACCGATAGGCAACGGATCATGGAGGTAGAGTCCATCGAATCCGCCACGTTGGTGGTGAAATTTCATGCACGCCTCGGTTGAGTCGCTAAGGAATTGAGACAGCCGGTTTTTCTTTTTACCGATTTCAGCGTTCAAGCGTTCTCTTGTCAGGATAACCTGGTGGGTTACATCCAACGGTACTATCGTGACAGGAATGCCAAAATCAAGCACCAATTGTGCAGCGTGCGGATCAACAAAGATGTTAAATTCGGCAGTTGTTGTCACGTTTCCGTAGGTCTCAAAGACACCACCCATCAACACGATTTCTCGGATGTTACGCATCCGTGCGGGATTCTTAATCATCGCCTTGGCAATATTTGTGAGTGGCCCAAGGGGAACCAAAACCAATTCGTCGGGGTACCGTCCCGCGAGTTCGATGATGAGATCTACCGCCGAAACAGGTGATAACCTCGGCTCAGGATGGGGATAACATCTCTCTCCGTCAGACGCCAATAGCTCCGTTATACCCCCTAATCCATCAGAACCGTGAACATGTTCAGCATTCACAAACGGTTTAATCAGCGGCTGTGACTCCCCTTTGGCTACAATCGGATATTCGCGCAGCTCTATTGCTTCTAGCGTGATGAGCACATTGCGCGTGCATAGCTCGACATGAACATTTCCACTGACAGTTGTGATGGCCTCAACCTGAAGTTCGGGTGAGTTGAGTGCGAGGATAATCGCAAGTGCATCGTCCACACCGGTGTCAGTATCTAATAGAATGCGTTGCATAGATGTTTGCTCCTCAACTTGCGTTACGATGTTCACGGAATTTGGAAAGGAATCGCATACGGTTCATGTCCAAAAATGATCTTGTCTTTAATCTGAGCGGGCAGATTTTCCTCGCCATCTTTCGAGATGACCCAAAGCTGACCATTGTTTTCGTAGAGGATGCCACTGCCGTCAGGGAGCCAAACGGGTTTCTTCCCACCGTATTGTGTCAATTGTTTCTCCGTTGACTCGCCTTTCGGGCTAAATCGAACGACCCAAATCTGACGATGCCTCCCTTCAGCGCGGGAAAAAGCAACGAGATTTCGATCTGATGGCGACCACACGGGGTCGGAATCATCCTCTGGACCGATACGAATTGGCTCGATCCGCTCACTCACGCGGTCATAGACGTAGATATTTCGATCGGTACCGGCGTCTGGATTTTCAATGCTTCCCCTTGTACTATATACCAACAGCTCACCGTCTAGACTCCAACGAGGAGTCAACATCTCTTTAGCCGTTGAAGGCACAGGAATTTCCTGTTGGCTAGAAAGGTGTCGAATATAGATACGCTGTCTGCCTATGCTACGTTTTACATACGCGAGGTATTTCCCGTCTGGTGAGATTGCTGTCTCGGTTGCCAACTCACGCCGACTCAATAACAATCTTCCTTCCGGTGCTTCTGAATCGTGCGTGATGACGTTTCCGTCGAGGTCTAGAAATGTGAGCCGACCATCCATCGCGGCTGTTGGGTTTCTGCCTACACCTAGCGGTTGCAGAATGCCATTTGGCGCATATCCCCAAATGACATCGTCAAAGCTGTAATAGACCAATGCGTTCAAACGTGAGAGTTGAAAAGTGGAACGTGAAGCGTCATTGCTATCTATATTTTCCGCCTCCGTTTCAACTTCTCCTTCTGGATTTTCAAGCTGTTGCTTGAGTTGTTTTAACTGTTCTTGATTAACCTTCGGCTCAAAATCCTTACGATTCCGCAACTTCCATCCCGCTCCGATGGTTTCAAAGCTGAAGTGAACCCCTTGCGTCCAATACCACCATTCCTCGATCTGACGCCCGAAACGAGTAAAATTGAAAACGTCTTCGGGGTCACCGTATTGAAGTTTAATCTCAGAGCGATGCCCATCTTCAAGTTCAGCGATGTTACCCTCCACATCAATGTAGACGGCCAAGATGTTGATATTGATGTGCGGGGTGATGTATCCTGGAAACACAGAGACCAATTGCGGTTCACCTCTCACAGGGCGATGTGTGCCATAGATGCCGACCCCGTCTTGTAAGCCCGCCTTTTTATCCCCATCAAGATCAACAACTGCCATCACATAATAATCCCCCGGTGGTATAGCGACCTGGTAGCTTCCATCCGCTTCTAAGTTGAGGGCAATAGGAATCGCTGATTGAAAATTAGGGATAGCCGAAAGTGAGAGAATCCCGCCTTGGAATTTCTTGCCATCCCATACAATACGGCCTGAAATGCCACTGTCGAGGTGCTGTTGGGAAGGGATGTCACTGGCTGGTTTAATCGCTTCAAGTTGTCCTGACGCATTATATCGAGCACTCACGGCGATCGCGATGTCGGGATTTGCCCCCTGTTTTAACGTCAACATTGATGGTGGATGGGTTGTGATATCGAATGTACCATAACTTCCGAGTCCATCGCCTTGGCTATATCGACCATCACCATTTGTATCCGCATTTGCCATGAGGTAGTAATCGCCCGGCGGCAGTTGGAGGCTGAACTTTCCATCTGCATCAGTCTTGGTCTGTTGGACAACCTCCATCAAAGTTGCATCCCGGTAAACTTCGATCATGGTTTCCATCGAGTCGATTTCCGGTGTTTGACCTTTCCAGATTACTTTGCCCGAAACTTGAGCCGTTGCCTTCTCAGAGCCTTGCTGTGCCATCTTCCCTTCGTCAAGGGAAATAACCTGTCCATTCTCAATCTGTTTCCCGACAATCTCGATCTCCATTCCTTCTGTCAATTTATTGGGTTCGATTAACACCGGTTTCGGGAATGCCTTTCGATCGCGGAGATCGCTGATGCCATAAATTCCGAGTTCATCCCCTTGATCGAAGAGGTTCGTTTGGTTCTGATCGATGACCGCCATCAGGTAATATTTCCCCGGCGTCAAGTGGAGGGTAAAACTGCCATCTTTCTCCACCTTCGTAACCCCAACTCGATATTTCCACGACAGGTCTGTGTAAGCAAAGACAAGCCCATTTTCAACCGACTCCGTCCCTTTCCATTTTACCGTTCCTTTAAAGCCGGAAGTAATCAGTGACAGTTCCTTCTTAAATTCCTCCAGTGGATCGGCTCGATAATCTTGGATAGGGATGATTTTATTCTGACCGTCAACGGTCTGCGTCCTCGCTGTAATGATAATCTCAAGTCTGGATATTGTTTGACGGTCATCAATTTTAACAATCTGTTTCTGCTGGTCAGATGCATTCCAATCGGTAATGCCGTAGATGCCCATCCCGTCGCCGGCATCGAACTTACCGGAGTGATTCGTGTCAACAAAGGCGACAAGGTAGTAATTCCCCGAACCCACTCGAATTTTAAATTGATTATTTTTTAAAATACCTACGGTATATAATTCTTTAAGATTCTCGTCCTTGTAAACTTGTACAGTGGTACCTGTTAAATCTTGTTTGTCCCAAATCACTCGTCCTTTCAATGTTGCGGTTGCGTTTTTGGCAAACTCCCCTGTGACTTTCTTTTCTGTGTCGCCCGGTGGCTGGAATTGTGCCGAGATGTTGTCACTCCTCAAGATAAAAAAAGTGAGGAGTGTTAGAATGAAGAAAAGACGATTGTGTAAATTCTGTTTCATTGAATTTGCTACCTCCTTATCATGAGTTCTGTAAAATCTGTGTATCTCTCACTCCTCCCGCAGTGCCTCCGCGGGTTGAATCCTACCCATACGCCAAGCGGGATAGATGCCCGCCAGCAATGCTGCGACCAGAGAGACGATGAAGGCTTGTAGAAAATGCGCTGGCTGAAACTGCATCTGCAACGTCCAGCCAAAAGACCGAAGGTTGATGATATAGATTAAGATGACTGCAAGGACCAATCCGGTCGGCATCGCGATCAGTCCCGCGCTGGTCCCCATCAATCCGGTTTCCAACATCGTCAACTTCCACAACTGGCGACGTGTCATACCGATAGCTCGCAATGTACCGATCTCCCGCACACGCTCCAGTTGTAGGCTCATGAGCGCACTCATCACCCCGATGAACGCCACGACCGTAGCAAGCATTTGTAGTGCAACCGTGATGCTGAAGGTGCGATCAAAAACGGCTAGGGCATTCTCTCGAAGTGCCCGGTTCGATCGGATAATCAACTCAAGTTCGCCAGCGAAAGCGGCTCTCAACTCCTCAAGTTTGGCGTCTACGTTTACGCTATCTTCCACGAAAAGCGCAACCGAGGAGACCGCTGTATCGTCCCAAAATCTGCGGTAAATCCGATCGGCAATCAGTGTGCCGGGGCGAACATCAAAATCGTAAATTACCCCCACAACCGGGAATTGCCGATGACCTCGATCGGTAAGCAGCGTGACTTTATCTCCCATCCGCAATTTGAACCGGTTTGACATCGGTTCGTTGATAATCAACCCGCCTGCTTCTAACGCTTGCCAA
>JADFGN010000699.1 GCA_022567695.1 Candidatus Poribacteria bacterium
CCTGGATAGCACCACCGCCTGTCGGCATGGTTATCTTGTCGGCTGTTATCTTGTTTTCGTCGGGCATATCATTCACATCCTACAATATTGATTAGTTGGCGGCATTCTTTCATGATTGGTTTCCTCATCCATCATTTTGAACTTGCTTCTGGAAACTCAAATCTAGTCGGTCACATTCAGTCCTCATCCAGAATGCTTCGTGTTACAAAGGTTGCGTGAGGTTTTCATTTTTTAGCGGGTAGCATGGAACTATGGTATAATAATTCCAAAATTCATCAAATTGTAAAATGCACTCGGATTGAATTTCTCATTGTCGCCGATGCGGATGAATTCGCACACCAACTCACATGAAAATCGGTTTCCTCTATGAACCTGCCTATTGGCTTCTGTTAGAAAAACTCATTCACGACCTGGAGCGCGAAGTCCGTCTTGTTGGCGGAGAAAGCTTTCGGTTATCCTCCGCGGACCTCGAGCGCGCCTGCGTGGATCTGATTTATGTGTTGCCCTGCGATAGGATAGAAACGCTGAGACAGGTCGAAAAACGGTTGCTAATAATCAACTCAACTCAATCACAGGAAATCGCGATTGATAAAATTGCGACTTCTCGCCTGCTCATCGATAACGGTCTACCAACGCCCCAAACCATCATTTCACAAACTCCAGAACCCATCTTGAAGGCTTTGGATGACTTTGGTATCCTGCTGTTAAAATCCGTCAACCTCTGCGGTGGCACCGGGCATCGGATCCTACGACGTCGTGGTGGACAAATTCTCACGACGTCACGCAATCGTACATATCAGGTCGTCTTCGGGGCACGTAATCAGATTCGAGATGGGACCATCATGCTCGGACCGCCTTACTACGCTCAACAGTTCATCGGTGGAGCAACAGCGCAAGCTAATGATCGGGTATGGCGGATGTACGTTGTCGGGAAGCAAGTCGTTATGGGAACGGTTCGCGTGAAAGAAGGCGTTGATACGCCGGAAAAATCAATCGTCAATGTGGCGACTGGAGCACGTTACGAATTTCTGGAAAACCTTGATGCTGAAATGGCAAATCTTGCTTTGCGTATGGCAGACCTGATTGGGTTTGAGGTCGGCGTCGTCGATTTCTTGCGTAATCGCTCCGGACAGCCGCTGATCATCGAAGCGGACTGTGATGGACGTTATCTATTCATCTGCCGAAAATTCCAAGAGGCTGCGGGGTATGGTAACCGCT
This sequence comes from Candidatus Poribacteria bacterium, assembly GCA_022567695.1. Taxonomy (GTDB): domain Bacteria; phylum Poribacteria; class WGA-4E; order WGA-4E; family PCPOR2b; genus JADFGN01. Next base: position 1,219 of record JADFGN010000699.1, read on the forward strand.
ACAATTTGAACGCTTATATCGCAAGGCATCTTGCGGATTACGTCAAACGTGAATCAGATGCTAAGATGGTACACGGTCATTCGCCTTAATGCATATGTTTTATTTGCTCGGAACGCGGATGTGTAAATTGTCAATCAACCGGGGCTCGCTGATAAAAACTGCGAGCGCAATCAGAATCTCTCCTTCGATTTCCTCCACCGGTTCCAAGCCCTCCACATCTACGATTTCAACGTAGTCAATCCGTGCAAGTTTCGCCTGCTCTATCATCTCTCGTATTGCGGCGATAACTTTCTCCGCATTGCGTTCCCCACCTTCGATGAGTCCTTTTGCCAATTGCAAGGAACGATGGAGGACTGTCGCTGAACGGCGTGCCTCTGGATTGAGATAACGGTTCCGCGAACTCATCGCCAACCCATCCGGTTCACGGATAATAGGCATCGGGACGATCTTGATATCCATGTTGAGGTCTGAGACCATGCGCTTGATGACCGCGAGTTGTTGGGCATCCTTCTGTCCAAAATAGGCGCGATGAGGGTGGACAACATTAAATAGCTTGCTAACAACAGTTGTCACCCCGCGAAAATGATTGGGCCGCGAAGCACCGCAGAGCCCCTTCGTAATACTGCCCGCCACTTCTACAAAGGTTGCGCTGTTTGTCGGGTACATCTCCTCGGCTGTCGGGGCGAAAATCAGATCGACGCCTTCCGCCTCTAACAAACAGCAATCGCGCTCAAGGTCGCGTGGGTAGCTTTGAAAATCTTCGTTGGGACCAAACTGCGTTGGATTGACGAAAATGCTGACGACCACACAATCATTATCGCCACGCGCCCCACGCACAAGACTCAAGTGCCCTTCGTGGAGAAATCCCATCGTCGGTACCAAACCGATCTGCTTTCCCTCTGCGCGGCGGTTACGACAATAGTTCTGTGTTTCTAATGGGGCAGTTAGGACTTTCATCGTTAGCTGAACTTCTGAGTGTTTGAGGTTAGAACAAAGACAAAATGCACGGAAACATGATGCAAGATGCAGAGAGCAAGCAAGAAATCCTGAATCTTGAATTCCTAATTCTACTTCCTAAACAGCCGATTACTGATCTGTTCCCAATTATCCGGCAGCGGATGGAACGTTCCCTCGCCATTGCGTGTGGACTCAATCTTGGCTGCCTGCCCCAATCCAGTGACCGAAAATCGCGCGCCATCAAGTTCCGGGCGAACATATCGGCTAAACCATGAGGTGAGTTGTTGCCGCATTTCCTTCACTAGCGCGTTTTTCGACTTTTCGTCGATCAGATTCTTCCGCTCATCCGCATCGTTAACCAGATCATAGAGTTCATGCGGTCCATAAGGATAGCGATGCACGTATTTCCACTCTTGCGTGCGAATCATGCGGACGGGACCATACTCGTCGAAGATGACCACTTCATCTTGTGCGTCGTTCGTTTCGCCAAGAAGCGCGGGTACAAAACTCTGTCCGGGGGACATCGAATCTTCGTCCGACCTTTCTAAGCCAAGATAGTCGATCAGGGTCGGCATAAAATCGTACTGGCTCACCATAGCCTCGCTGTCTCGCCCACCCGGAATACGCCCAGGATGGCTCATGATAAAGGGAACTTTCACGGAGTTTTCGTACATGTTCAGCGGAAAGGTGCCGTTCCCCTTGTGCCAGAAACCGTGGT
>JADFGN010000152.1:0-13630 GCA_022567695.1 Candidatus Poribacteria bacterium
TACGGCGGAAGCGTGGGTTTCGGTAAGTGGCTACAATTGGGCAACCGAGGGAGCGTGGATTCCGCGAGTCATGGTGCGCCGTCAATCGGACGAAGCACCGTTGGCTTCCACTTTTGTTGCGGTGATCGAGCCTTACGACAAGAGTTCCAAACTTGGACAGATTCAGCGTTTGCAATTGCCAGGCGCAAATGTTGCCATCGAAATCCAACTTGCGGATGGACGCCGTGACCTATTTGTCGCGGTTGATGTGGAGAACCCACTGGGGTTGACATCTCAAGATGTCATTGTTCAGCGGGATTGGGATTTACACCTCGACGGGGAGTTATGTTGGATTCGTCTCAATGTGGACGGAGAAGTTCAGCAGATTGCTTTATGTCGCGGGTCTTCGATTCGCGTTGCCGATGTCAGCCTGAAATTGACGGAAAAAACTGACTTTATCGAAGTGTGTATCAATCGCGATGGCGCATCTGTGGTTGCTGGCGATCCGAAGACAATTCAAGAGCTACGTCGAAAAAATCAGCGCGTTTGGATTTCTGATTGCGCCAATATCCGTACGAAAGAGAGGTCGCGGCAGGAAGATTAGAATTCTCCTCCGCCTTTTTTATATGAACAAAGAATTGACAAGGATACGTAAAATAATGCGCTTGCGAAACTTTATGTTGTTTCTTGTACTCGCCATTCCGTTTCCATTGTTTGCGCAAAACAGTTCTTCAGATGTTGATGTGGAAAACATCGTCAAAAAGATTGATGAACTCTACCGCAGCCAAACCAGTTATGCTGAAATGGAGATGCAGATTGTTACGCCACACTGGGAGAGAACCTTGGCTCTTAAAATATGGACGAAAGGAATGGACAAAACCTTCATCCTCATTCAATCTCCAAAAAAAGAAAAGGGCGTTGCCACATTGCGTATCGGGGTTGAAATGTGGAACTACCTGCCTAAAACCAACAAGGTGATGAAGATTCCACCGTCAATGATGATGGGGTCTTGGATGGGCTCTGACTTCACGAATGACGATCTGGTGAAAGAGGCTTCAATGCTTGAGGATTATACCTATCAACTTGTCACTCCTGAAGACGCCCAAGCCGATCTCCTCTATGTTCAACTCATTCCTAACGAGGATTCACCCATTGTTTGGGGAAAGATTGTGGCGGCGGTTAGAGCAAGTGATTATATTCCTGTCTGGCATAAATTCTACGATGAAAAAGGTAAGCTCATGCGTGTCTTGAATTACAAGGACATCAAGCAATTCGACAATCGCAAAATCCCATCCGTTATGGAGATGCTTCCACAGAATAAAGACGGGCACAAAACGATCTTCCGATTTCTGACCGCTGAGTTTGACAGGCCGATAGATGGAAAGATTTTCACACTCCGAAACCTTCGCAAGAAGAGGTGAATCAAGGAGTGAGCTGGTCGAGAAGACAAATTGGCTGTTGACTTGATATTATAGAAATTCCGCATTTAAGTTGATGATGCACCGATACAAGATACCTAGGCTCATTTAATTGTCGAGATTCTTCACTGCGTTCAGAATGACAGATCTGTCATCTTGAGGCTTTGCGAAAGATCTCCGCGATCGAATTTGGCGAAAAAGTGGAGAACTAAATGGCCCTAACAAGATACCAGATTCATTTGCATCTTGTGCATCTTGTATCCAATGTTGGATTTATGCGGGAAACCAGAATTGGTTTGATATTATTTCAACCTAACACTTAAACTCAGATAACCGTCAATGACACTAAAAATCGCATTTCGCAATATACTTCGCCAAAAACGGCGTACAATACTGACTGCGCTTGCTATGGTTGTGGGATTCACACTGTCATCCGTATTTATCGGATGGGGAGATGGTGCGTATTCTGGCGTCATTGAGATGTTTACGCGCAACCGCATGGGGCACATTCAGGTACACCGTGAAGGTTATCTCGATAAGCCGTCCTTCTATAAGACGATAGATGATTATGAGCTTATTGGTAAAACCATCCAGAATGTTAAAGGCGTTGAAGCGTGGACACCACGACTGTACTCAGCGGGACTCGGTTCGGTCGGTGAAAAGAGTTCTGCCGTGCGGATTATCGGTATTGATGTCGAGCGTGAAATCGCAGCAACCCGATTTAATAAGAAAATTATAGCGGGCCGGAGTTTCTCGAAGGGCTCTGTCCGTGAAGCAATAATCGGCAAAGGGCTGGCGAAAATTCTGAAGGTGAGCGACGTCGTCGGTCAAGAAATCGTGCTCCTCTCCCAGGGGGCCGATGGCTCTATCGCCAACGATTCGTACGCGCTCATTGGCATCGCAGAGAGCGGCAATGACGCAACAGATCGGATGGCGTGCTATCTCAATATCCAAGACGCGCAGGAATTGCTTGTCCTTGAAGGACGTGCTCACGAAATTGTTGTGATTGTGTCAAAGATCGGGCGCGTCGGTAAAATTACGAAGGCGATCGAAATGAACCTCGGCGATCCAACGCTTGATGTCGCTCCTTGGCAGGAGGTCGCAAAGTCTTTTTATCGAGCGATGCAAGCGGACAGACGCGGAGACTTTATCAGCCGCATTATCATCATGCTAATCGTTGCTGTCGGGGTATTGAACACAGTGTTGATGTCGGTGCTGGAGCGAACACGCGAATATGGTATGTTGAAGGCGATCGGCACAAAACCGAGGCAGATTTTCTGGCTGGTGATTTGTGAGGTCAATATTATCTCGCTCTTTAGTATTGCTGTGGGAGCTTTACTCGGTGTTTTGATCAACTATCTGTTATCAATATATGGCGTCACATTTTCACAAGGATTTACCTACGGCGGCATCGAATTTAAAACGATGTACGCTGAAGTCAACGCACGTTGCCTTTACATTCCCGCAATTACAGTTACCTTGTCTGCTACAGTGGTTGCGCTATTTCCCGCGCTAAAAGCCGCCCGAATCATGCCAGCAAAGGCGATGAGGACACATTGATTGGGATACGGGGTACAGGATGCAGGATTCAAAAATGCGCTCGAAAGCGCGGCAGAGCTTGCCTTCCATAAGGAAGTGACGACTCCCAAACCTTTTAGATTGGGCTTCTACAGGGTCATCCCCTGAAGCATTGTCGTCCCAATGCTAAGATATTTAACGCAGCGTTTAAGTCTCTATCGATTTCGATCTGACAGCATGGACACCGATAGACACGCTCCGAAAGTGGCATTTTTTGACGATGTCTACAATTGGAGCAAGTTTGAGAAGTATACGCAGGGTTCACAGCAATAAATTGACGACCGGCCCATTCTGCCTTGTACATCAACGTGCTGAAAAATGATGACCATGCGACATCTGCTATGCTCTTTGCTAAACAATGATTGTGGAGCATTCGATTAACATGAAGGTCTTCTACGGCAATGAATCCAAAGAGATTGACGAGATACCAACTCAACTGATGAATGAAGTTATGCCGTTTGAATCCGATTCGCTCATGAACACGTGCGACAATCTTTTTTCGCGTCTGGTATGTCTTGGTACCCTTCTCGGCTTTTGAAAGTCTTCGTTGGGCTTTAGCCAGTTCTTTTTCTTCAGTCCGAAAGAATCGTGGATTATCAACTTGTTCTCCTGTCGAAAGTGTTGCGAAACTATATAGCCCAACGTCAATACCGACTTCATTTGGATTTTCGTCAAGTAGCTTGGGTTCAAATTCGCAAGCAATAGTCATATACCACTTACCAGTTGCCGTCTTGCGAATTGTCACGGTCTTAGGTTTACCTTCGATCGGCCTATGATAGACCGTCGATATTTCACCGACTTTGGAGAGTTGGAGGTTATCAGAGTCGTTAATCTTTGCACCACTACCGTATTGTGGATAGGTCATGCTATCGTATCTATCCCGACCACGAAAACGGGGATAGCCAGGAGTAGAGCCATTTTTGATTCGGCGAAAGAATGCCTGAAATGCAAGCTCAATTCGGTTTCCAACATTTTGCAGGACTTGAGAATGGACTTGTTTAAGCGTAGGTCGTTGTTTCTTGAGATGAGGAAGGGTCATGGTTTGGTCATAGAGACCGATCGATTTTTGATTTTCTTCCCATTCAGCCTTCCGTTGCTCAAGAAAGTGATTATATACCCAACGGCACTCATCAAGTTGAGTTTTGAGTTTCGTTTCTTGTGATTTTGTCGGATAGATTCGATACTTAAAGTTTTTGATCATGCCTAAAGTATATCATATTTTATACTGAATGGCAGGGCTAACATAAAAACAGGCGTATACGCAAGGAGAAAAGTCCTTATATCCCAAGTCTAAAAGAACTTGGGTTTCACGGGCTTCACCTATAATATTAGTATAACTTTGTTGTATTCGTTCCCCCGCGAATCTTCGGTGTTTGTTCTGTTCAGAGAAATAAAATTACGTTAAAAGTTGTTAGCAAGGAGTATGAATCCGTGATTATTCGCACCCAAGCATATGCCCGAATTGCACTCATGGGAAACCCTTCGGACGGTTATAATGGAAAGACTATTGCCTCTACCATTACGAATTTTAGGGCTGAAGTCACTCTGTGGGAAAGTCCAACACTAAAGATTATACTGAACTCTGTGCATGATCCCACCGAATTCGCCTCTCTGGAGATGTTAGATGAGACAGCCTCTCGTTATGGCTACGATGATGGGATACCCCTTATCCGTGCTTCCTGTAAGAAGTTCAACGAATATTGCCGCGTTCATGGTATTGAGCTTGAAGATAAAAACTTCACCGTCTCTTATGATACTAACATACCACGACAGGTAGGTCTAGGGGGTTCGAGCGCAATTATTACAGCGATGATTAAGGCATTAATGGAATTTTATGAGGTTACGGAACACTTCCCCAAGTCTATTCTACCTAATCTGATTTTGAGTGTCGAAACAGAGGAGCTTGAGATCAACGCGGGCTTACAGGATCGGGTGATTCAGGTATACGGTGATACGGTATTTATGGATTTCTCAAAGCATCTAATGGAGGAACAGGGACATGGCGATTACGAATATCTCGATTCTAGCTTAATACCTCCTTTGTTTCTCACGCATATTGATGAACCATCTCACTCTGGCAAAATTCATAGCAGTGTCAAGTATCGCTATGAAGAGGGGGATGCGGAGGTTGTACAGGCTATGCAAACTTTTGCGGGTTATGCGAGTGAGTGCAAAACGGCACTTGTTCAGCAAGATTATGACAAGATCAGTGAACTTATGAATAAAAACTTCGACCTTCGGCGCAAGATCTTTGGGGATGAAGTTATAGGCGCGAAAAGTTTAGAGATGATCAAGATTGCTCGAGCGCAGGGCTGTCCGGCAAAATTCTCCGGTTCCGGAGGGACAATCATCGGTATGTACCGTAACTGGGAAGAACTCAGGCGACTTGCCAAGACTTACCGTGAACATGGCTTCAATTTTGCGCAAGTTGCGATTGAAGGGCAAAAATCTAAGATTGAGAGTTTGGATCTTCCCCAAATGAGTTCAAACGCCTCTCTATTCCGGGAGATGCGATAAACACTTGAAATACGTAGTAAGTCGTGATGCGTGAACCTTTTGATTTTGTGTTATCAGCTGTGTTATAGTTGAACGCGACGTACAAACACCGACAACCGAGGTTATTGGAATAATCCAGACCAGACGTTTAATAGGAGCACGGTGACCGAAGTTGACCTTGATGCGACAATGCGAAAGTGCTTACAATTATTTGTGTGAGATCCCGGTACCATTCGGGGAGAGGATTTTGGGTGCTATCTGGCTGTCAAATGTTTATCATAAATTCACGGCATTATGGATATTTTATAGCAAAAAACGTCTATCTGCTTCTTTTGCTGATAAGCCTATTGACCTGTGGGCCGATAGCCCTATCATCTGCCACAACGCCAGGGGCATTTTATTTTATTGGGTCCGGTGCTCGCGCTCGCGCTCTGGGAAATGCCTTTGTTGCCGTTGCAGATGATGCCTCTGCAGTCTATTGGAATCCTGCTGGAATCGACCAATTGGAATCTCCTGTTCTGATGGTGATGGATCGGATTACGACTCTGGATACCAACTACGTCAATCTGGCTGGCGTCTTACCCGTTAATGATACGATTGGTACCGTGGGATTCAACGTGATTTTTTTCAGCGTTGATGACATCCCCATTTTCGACGATTTGGCCAACCCGGGAGGAGAGCTTACGGATAAAGAATGGGCACTGGCCTTCTCTTATGCCTACGGTATACGAGGCATTTCTTTTGGGGTGAACTTCAAAGCCCTTTATCAACGGATAGGCGATGGGCAAGGGAATGAAATAGGTGTTGCCCGAACCCGAGGGACGGGTATTGACCTGGCGATTCTCTATCAGATGACTGAGAACTTTCGGGTAGGCGTAGTGCTTCATGAAGACATCAAACTACGCGATCTAGACGACGCCGAGGGATATACCGCCACAATACCACGTTCTATTACAACAGGCTTGTTCTATCAGATTCCGTTGGGTTCAAAACACCGTTGGCGTTTGATGGCAGATTTTGAACAACGGCGAAAGCTTCCGCTTCGATTGCACCTCGGCTCGGAATTGGCTCTATATCGCGTTTCCACGCAGAGCATGGAAGAGGGAACAAATAGAGCGGAGTTTTTCTCTTTCTCTCTACGGGCAGGGCTAAATGATGTGGTGCTTGAGCCAAGAGGAGCAGAGATTTCGTTTAGTGAATTATTCCGATCGAACTTAAAACCTACGCTCGGCATCGGAGGTGCAAAAACACTTGGGGAGACACTTTTAAAGTTGGATTACGCAGCAAGCTTTGAGGAAATCGGCGTTAGGCATTTCCTGAGTATTAGCACTGAATTTTGAAAGGTAAAACATCTTGGAAAATTTCGTTCACAATCATATCCAGCGTGTCAGGCAAGAAGGGGTATCATCGAAAGGTTTTATCTTGTTGGCGTCCCTGATTTTGGTCTGTGGTTTTGGATTCATTTATTATCCAACTCTCCAGTGGTTTTGGTTGCGGTGGTTCCGTAACGAATCTTATTACTCTCACGGCATTCTGATTCCTCTGCTCTCCGCTTTTTTGATATGGCGAGTGCGAAGGCAGCTTCGAGAGATACCCATACAATGTGATAACTCGGGCCTGTTGATGTTAGTGGGGGGATTGCTTATGCATCTTTTGAGCGCGTGGATGCGCATTCATTTCACATCAGGTCTCTCGATAGTGATGGTACTGTTTGGAATGGTTTGGTATCTTCTGGGTTTTAAGATGACCAAAGCATTATGGTTTCCTCTGTTCTTCCTGGTTTTCATGGTACCAATGCCGATGGATCTCATCTCGAGGACCACACTCCATTTAAAACTCTTTGCAGCGAGTCTGGGATCATCCTTAACAAACTTCCTAGGAACGCCCAACATTCAGGAAGGGAGTATCGTGTATCTTCCCACCACGGTAGTAACTATTGATGCACCATGTAGTGGACTTCGCTCGCTCATTACATTTTTGGCAATGGGGAGTTTGTACGCATACCTTGCCAGTGGAGGGAAAACGTTAGTAAATTTACGGAAGTGGTCATTAGTGCTACTTTGTGTACCAATTGCAATTTTCGCTAACCTTATCCGTGTTGTCTTAATCCTGATTATTGCCAATCGCTATGGGATTGCGATTATTACCAATGACTTCTTGCACAAAAGCTTTGGTTTACTGGTTTTCGTCATTGGTTTGATCTCCTTTTTCGTGATAGCCAAGATTCTCAAGTTGCAGATTCCCCTTACCGATCAACAATCAGAGAAGAAAGGAAATAAGAAGGGAATTATAGGAAAGGAAAGGAAACAGAAGGAAATGAATTCCCAAATTCCTAGTTTCCTCTCTTCCCAATCGTCAATTCAAGGCTGGCTTAAGCCGTTGGGGATTACTGGCATTCTTCTTGCGGCTGTGGGAGGGATAACGTTTGGGGCATATTCCGAACTCATGGATGACGGTGTCCGTTATACCCATAGTTTCCCACAAGTCATTGGAGATTGGCGTGCAACATCAGATTGGTATGCACAAAATCCAGAAACTGCTAGAGAAGTGTTTGACATCCTAGAGACAGAAGATACCATTCACCGGGAGTACAGAGATCTGTCGGGGAATTCCGTGGGGTTGGTTATCGTTTATTCCCCTCACAACCGTAAGGTTGCTCACCCACCCGATATTTGTTTTCAAGGCGGCGGCTGGCAACAACAGTTGAAAGATACCCTCCCGGTACTTTATGGTCTTGATTCAGGACTGTCCCAAATCAATCGGTTGGTTTTGGATAAAGGTGGGGCAAAGCAGATCGCATTGTACTGGTATAAATCTGGGAATCGACAAACCTCCAGTTACCTGAACCAACAGGTTGGATACCTTCTTAACAGCACGTTACGTCGAAAGAGCCGAAGCGTTGCTCTGATTCGTCTCACGACTTATGCTGATTCCGCTGACCAAATTCCATCGAAAACGCAACAGCTTAAGGCTTTCGCGGAACAGGTTGTTCCGCTTGTAAATAGGACTCTACCATGATGTGTTGATGGTCAGTCTGAGTCAGCAACAGCCTCCAGACATCAAGGCCTAGCGAGTTTCTATACTGTCTTAAACGCAAATGTTTGAAGGATAATCAATATCCCTTCAATCGGACTTTACAGCCAATGCGAATGTTGCTTGCCTGATAGCAATGCTTAGTACTACAACGAGATTTTGATTGGCTTGTCAACCGTAGAGCGGGCAGCTTGCCCGTTTATCGAAGATGGCGACACTTATGCAACGGGCTGGCAGCCCGCTCTACTTCAGAAAGTCTCGTTGTAGTGTTAGGCATTTGAGTGATAAGTTCAGGCAATGCCTGGACATAGTGAGTTTTAACCATTAGCGTAACCGTTCTCGTCGATGCGCCGCAATCTATCGCACACGAACCTCACGATGTTCGTGAACTTGGGTGTGACTACATGGTCTTCAGTGGTCAGCTGATTCCGCTGACCAGATTTTATCAAAAATGCACCAGCTAGAGGCTTTTGTGAAACAGATTATTCCCCTTGTAGGAACAGGCTTACGCTAGGAAAGGAAATTGGAGAGTGACAACCCTTTTTCCTGTTGTTATGGAATTTATCTTCTGGATATCTGTTATCATTGTGGGATATGTTTATTTTGGCTATCCGCTGCTGCTGTCTTTTTTAAGCGGCATAATGAGTGCTAAAAAAGCAACAAGAAGAGGTGATGATTCTACGGGAGGTGGGACTAACCCATCGCACTTAAACCCGCCAAACGTAACGTTAATTATTTCTGCCTACAATGAAGAACAGGTGATTGGTAAGAAGCTGATCAATGCCCTTACTCTAGATTATCCGAAAGATTTGCTTGAAATCCTGGTTGTTTCCGACTGTTCGATGGATGGGACGGATGCGATTGTCGAAAGTTTTGCTGACCAGGGCGTCCGCCTGTTGCGATTAAACGAGCGGCATGGAAAAACTTATGGATTGAATAAAGCGGTTCAAGCCGCTCGTGGTGAGGTTCTCGTTTTCTCAGACGCGAATGCAATGTATGGACCGTCGGCTGTTCGGAAGTTAGTTCGGCATTTTGCCAATCCGAATGTGGGTTATGTTGTTGGCGAGGCGCGCTATACAACCGATGGCTCTTCTGCGTCCGACAACGAAAATTTCTATTGGAAGTATGAACAGTTCCTCAAACGGGGGGAGAGCAACACCGGTTCGGTGGTCGGAGGAGATGGCGCGCTCTACGCTATTCGAAAAGCGTTATACGAGCCACTCCAAAGGACTGATATCAATGATTTTGTCAATCCACTGCAGATTGTCGCAAAAGGTTATAGAGGAATTTATGACCCAGAGGCGGTATGCTGGGAGGACGCAGCAGGTACTTATGCAGGAGAGTTCCGAAGAAAGATCCGGATCGTGAACCGAAGCCTGCGCGGACTTTGGCGTGTTAAGCAAGTTCTTAATCCATTTAAGTTTGCTATCTTCTCATGGAAAGTGATTTCCCATAAATTGATTCGGTGGTTTGTCCCAGTTTTGTTAATCACGGCGTTTCTGTCGAATCTGGCATTGGTTATCTCTGGATCTATTGAGCAGCAGGGGAAATTTGAGGTCGAACTTTATACGCTATTGTTTGCAATTCAAGTGCTGTTTTATCTCCTGGCGTTACTCGGTACCCTTTTGGTAGTAGTCAATAAACGGCAATTGAAAGTTATCAACCGTTTCTTGTCAATGCCGTACTACTTCTGCTTGGTGAACCTTGCTTCGCTGATAGGTATCTTCAAAACCTTGCGCGGTGAAGTTACCGTCACCTGGAATCCGGAAAGGGTAGAAGAAAGAAAAACGAGACACGGAAACAAGGGGATTGGGAGGAAGGGAAGAAGGGAAGAGCCTGTGCCTTCGTTGCAAAAAGAGCAATCTCTGAGTGAAACGAAGGAAAGGAAAGAAGGGAAGGAGAGAAGGAGGAAGGAGGGGAGAAGGCAGGAAAATTGCTATACGCATTACGCATCACGTTTGATGATTTACGCATTGGCCGGTGCCTATGTGACAATACTGGTTACAGGGCTGATGTTTGATATTGTTGCCCATTATGTTTTTTGGGGGGCAGTGGGGTTAATAGTCTACAGTAACGTGGGGTATCCACTCGTGTTGGCATGTGCGACAGTGCTGAGAAAGCGGGAGGTCAAGAAGTGTTCGATTTTTCCGACGGTATCCCTTGTTGTTGCGGCCTACAATGAGAAAGCAGTCATCGAGGACAAAATCAAAAACAGTTTGTCTCTAGATTATCCACAAGATAAGTTAGAAATTATCGTGGGGTCGGATGGTTCATCAGATGGGACTGCCGAGATTATTAAAGCGTATGATGGTAGCGGAATTCGGGCATACTGCTTTGAAGAACGTTCCGGGAAGACTGGAGTGTTGAATAAAATCCTCCCTCATATCCAATCAGAGATTGTCGTTTTTTCAGATGCGAATACTATGTACGAGCCTTTGGCGATTCAAAAGTTGGTTCGTAACTTCTGCGATCCTGATGTTGGTGTAGTCAGCGGACAAGTCATACTGGAGAATAAGCATGTATCGTTCGGCAAGTCGGAACGGATGTATTACCATTATGAACGATATCTTCAAGGAAGAGAATCCAGGTTGGAATCGATGCTTGGAGCGGATGGTGCCATGTATGCTATTCGACGATCGCTGTTTAAGATGCCGCCGGACGATACGATTTTAGATGACTTCGTGATAGCTATGGGAGCAGTCACGGCGGGCTATCGAATCATATATGAACCAGAGGCGATTGCATACGAAGACACCGTACCCAATCTGAAAAGTGAATTTAACCGAAAATCGCGTATCGTCGCTGGGGCGATTCAAATGATGATGCGAGGGCTTGGTATACCCACAGCAAAACAAGGACTTCTCTGGTTTCAGTTTCTCTCACATAAATTGCTCCGTTGGGTGACGCCGTGGCTGTTGGTGGCGTTGTTCTTAACAAACCTGCGTTTGGTTGTGAGAGAGCCGCACAGTTTAGCTGTGACAGAACCGCACATTACAATTTATTCGGTGATAGCTTTCAGTCAAATCGGATTCTACTTGCTCGGTTTGTGCGGTATCTTCTTCAATCGTGTGTCTGTGACGGCCGTACCGCAATACCTCTGCACGATGTACGCCGCTTTCGGCTTCGGGGGAATCAAAGGGCTGACAAACAGACAACGGGTGACCTGGAAGACATCCCGTTGAATGATTGAGCAATCAGGTGAGGAAACAAAACGTACATCCCGTAAGTAGAGGGAATGTGTTCATTGTGAAAGATTGACTTTAGGTATCTTGCTCATGTGTGGTATCGTTGGTTTATACTTTTTTAATCCAGAACAATCTGTTCAGCCACATCTGATTCAAGAGATGTGCAATACCATTGTTCACCGCGGTCCGGATGATGAAGGACAATATGTTGTTGGACCGATTGGATTGGGTATGCGACGGCTGAGTATCATCGATCTCACGGGCGGGCATCAGCCCATCTACAATGAGGATGGCAGCCTTGTGATTGTGTTCAACGGAGAGATTTATAATCACCGCGAATTGCGTCTCACGCTCGAAAGTAAAGGTCACCGTTTCAAAACTAAAAGCGATACCGAGTGCATCCTGCACGCTTATGAAGAATACGGTCCGGAGTGCTTGCAGTATCTGAACGGAATGTTCGCCATCGCAATCTGGGATGCAAACCGAAGGGAACTGTTTTTGGCACGAGATCGCATCGGCATCAAACCACTGTATTTCTATGCAGATGCTCTCCATCTCCGCTTTGCTTCAGAAATCAAAGCGTTATTGGCCGATAAGACGGTACCACGTGAATTAAACGAAGAATCGCTTACCTATTTCTTCCGCTACGGTTACGGTGCACCTTCAGAAACCCTGTTTCGCGGCATCCACAAGCTACGACCGGGGCACTATCTACTTGCCAACACACAGACAATTACCATTCATCGCTATTGGTCGGTCGAGTATCGTGAGGATGTCACACGCTCTGAAGAAGAATATGCAGAAGCCCTCTATGAAACTTTAAAGCGATCGGTCGAACAACGGCTCATTAGCGATGTGCCTCTGGGTGCCTTTCTAAGTGGTGGAGTGGATTCGACTTCCATCGTCCACTGTATGCATGAAGTCACCGGTACTGCTGTCAACACCTATTCTATTGGCTTTACAGGGAAAGATGCGTTTCATAACGAACTATCCGACGCGCAGGCAACTGCGACGGTTTACGGTACGGAGCACCACGAAATCATTGTTGAGCCGGATGTGGCAGAGCTTCTCCCAAAGCTGGTGTATCATCTCGACGAACCGCTCGCAGATTCCTCGTTTGTCGTTACTTATCTCGTTTCACAACTTGCACGCGAGTCCGTCAAAGTTATCCTCTCAGGAGTGGGAGGTGATGAACTCTTTGGTGGGTATCGGCGCTATCTTGGTCCACGATTAGGGCGTTACTACGATTGGATTCCCCGACCAATCCAAAAGGGTGTTGCGCGTGCTGTGACACACCTACCGGTAGATAGGGGGTCATGGTTCAAGAACCTGTTTCGGTTAGCGCGTTCGTTTGCCATGACCCACGAACTTCCCGCATATGAACAGTATGACGGGCTGGTGCAACTGATGCCCCCAATCACATGGGCACAACTCTGCCCTGAATTGACAATTGATGACTCTCAGTTGTTGATTGAAAGGAAACAGTGTTTTGAAAAGCCTAATGTCCGTGACCCGGTTACGCGGCTGTTGTATCTGGATGTGAACACTTCTCTTGTGGAGAGCTTGCTATTATTGACCGATAAAATGAGTATGGCAACATCGTTGGAAGCGCGGGTACCATTTTTAGACCATCAACTGGTTGAGTTAGCTGCACAAATTCCGCCTTCATTGAAGATTAAGCGCACCCAACTGAGATATATCCAGAGGCAAAGCATGCAGGGGCGATTACCAAACCGGGTACTTAATAAGCGAAAGCGCGGCTTTGGATGTCCGATAGGGACGTGGTTACGCAAAGATTTAGCACCACTGTTGAACGACCTGATGTCTCCCATGAGTATCAAAAAGCGTGGCCTGTTTGATGCCGTTAAAGTAGGAGAAATTATCACAGCCCATGCAGAATACCGACAGGATTATAGTGACCTATTGTTAGCATTGTTAACT
>JADFGN010000152.1:13640-13919 GCA_022567695.1 Candidatus Poribacteria bacterium
GAGTGGACAGATACTGAAGCCAAATGAACTTTGACGGGCAAAAAATAAGCCATACATAGATCTGCGAAAACGTCCTTTTCACCGCAACACAGATTTTTTATTCTCTAGATGACCGAACATCATACCGAAACTTCTCAGGTAAAATCGATGAAAATCCTGTATCACCACCGCACCCTTGGTGACGGGGCTGAGGGAATCCATATCCGCGAAATGGTAGAGGCTTGGCGTGGATTGGGCCATGAAGTGCGTGTTGTTTCGCTGATTGGTGAGCAGACAAAT
>JADFGN010000153.1 GCA_022567695.1 Candidatus Poribacteria bacterium
ATCCCAACGATGCCGAGCACTTGCGGTATCGCTTGGAGTACAATACGCGGCGAGTTAATCACGATTTGCCAATTTTGAAGTAAGGCGTATTCTGTACGATTAGGGGAATTGAACGCAAAACAGGCTGACGGTTTCTCCGGACTTTCTTCGTTGAAGTGAAGGTGGGAATGTGAGATAATATGGCAAAGAATAGAGAAATTTGACTTGACATATCTACACATGTGTGTAGTATAATTTGCCGAAGTGTTAAATGGATAAGCACTCGGTAATAACTCATTAGGTAGGAAGAATTAGGAGGAATACCGAGTTGCGATGGCCTAAATTCTATCCAGATAACTGTCCACCGGGAAAAGCGGAGCTTGCTTCGGGTGAAGTTTACCGAATGACAAATAGAAGAAATCCCAAAGAAAGGGATTTCAAATCCTATAGAGAAATTCACGGACCTGATGCTGAATTTAACCAGCGGGAATGTATTGCTTGTGGCGTCTCAGTCTATCGTAATCCTGAAGATATATCTCGCATGAGATTGCGCTTACAAAAGCGTGTCCCCAAACTGCGGAAAAGAAAGTTCATCGCTAAAGGAGTTCTCGATCCCAGTCTTGGCAAAATTCAACCTACCGGAGAACACGAAAAATCCCATCATACATGGTGGATTCCAGTAGGCGTACAAGTGTGGACGGTTTTTCAATTCTTCAAGGTATTAGAGCGCTTAGAGGTAAACTAATCATGGGGTTTCTTCCACAGGAAACGATTCTCGGAAAACTTGAACCGATAGAAGTTTACGAGTTTTACGATAAACCCATTCTCTTTTCCTGCCGCAATGCTTCGGGAAGTATATTCTTAGCAGTTTCAATCGCGGAGGGCGATGAGTCGGAAACATGGCTGTATACACAACTCTCTCTCAATCGTTTTCAATCTGTTCGTT
Source organism: Candidatus Poribacteria bacterium (assembly GCA_022567695.1). Taxonomy (GTDB): domain Bacteria; phylum Poribacteria; class WGA-4E; order WGA-4E; family PCPOR2b; genus JADFGN01. Next base: position 926 of record JADFGN010000153.1, read on the forward strand.
CAGGTGGGATTGATTTACATGATGCTTTCACTCAGGCAGAGGATGGTTTTGTATTCAAAGTTGTCACGCCATTTAGCAAAGAAGAGGGAGTTACTGTTGAGCGCATGCCTGCCCAAGAAACTACTAAAGATATGCTACCTTTACCGGGCGAATTTCTGAATCTGGAAACCGAGACACTGCCAGAACTCGATAATCCAACCCAAAAAGCCAAAACAACTCGTCAAGAAATTATCAATCTCACATTGAATTTTCCGGGCGTCTTTCGTACAGAAGCACCTGTCCAAGCCTTAAGTGAGATTTTAGTTCGTTTACAAAATACAATAAATATAATCGGCATGGTACGTGCTCACTCGGATGCAGTTACCGAGAGAATTCGTGATAAGATGCAAATGTCTATTTTGTTTATTGGAGGAGGTTCATTTGTGGTTCAACTAGCTTCTACTGAGATGGTAAATTTGCTTGGGGAATCTAATGTCGGTGATGCGACAGAAGAGTTGATAAAGTTGTTTGAAACACGCAGCAATCAAGAACAGCTGAAAGCTGAACTTAGGCGGTTGAGACCGAAAGTTGGCAAAAGTTATCGCTTGCTTCTCGAATCTTTGAGTAAAGCAGTTGAGGATATGAAATTAGTTTGGGGTTCACCGAAGGAAGGGCGGGGTGGGTCAGTTTACATCTCTAAAGAACAGATGCTTGATGCAATCACAATTTTAGAACAGTTAGAAGAACAAGATTCACCAACAATCCAAATTACTGGAACGCTGACAGGCGTATTTCTCAGAAGCGAACGGTTTGAAATCGAAACTGAAGACAAGACGTATACAGGAAAGATTTTGGAAGATGCACATGATACGGCAAGCAATGCAACGATAAGTGAAAGATATATCGCAACGATTCGGGAAGTGAATGTCATAAACCCTGTGACTGAAGAGAGTTCAACCGAATATCATCTGGTTAATTTGAGCCCTGCGGGAAGTTGACATACTCCCCAGATCTAAAAACGGGATACGACAACTGTTTTGATCTACCGGAAGGAGACGTTTCCCTCCGGGCTTTTCAACAGAATGCCAATAAAGATTATCAATCTCGGCTATTTTCGATTCGCCGCAACGGGAAAAAGAGGAAAATTGACACAACGATCAGGATACCCGCAGCAATCGAGTAAGGCAGTTTGAAAAAGGTCTCAGGGGTATACAATTTCCCATCAAATAGTTTGCCTGCAACAGGAGGTCCGAGCACACGTCCAAGACTCAAGAAGGCATCCATAATGCCAATCGCGGTGCCCTGCCCAATCTGGGTTCGCTTGGAAATCCACGAGAAATTCGTTGGGCGGATGATCTGATTCCCGATTCCGGCGATGGTTAGATAAATCGTCAGCGTGGCAAATCCACCCGACCAAGGCAACAGCGCCATCCCGAAAGCGTTGATGAACAGCCCCCACATGATTAGCTGGAACTCTCCAAACCTATTGATTAACTTCCCCAAGATTCCGCCTTGTAACAGTGCAACCAATCCTCCCATAATCATGAACATCCAGCCGAGTTCTTTAGCTCCATATTTCCATTGATCTTCGATGAAAAGTGGGAACGTCGTTTCCAGGCCGGAAAAAATAAACGTCGAGAAAAATGCAACGAGAAACAACGGTGTCAGTGGATTATTCAACGTTTTCCAATTTGTCAGCACCCAAGGAGAAATCCACTGTTTACGTTTGTCCAAGAGTGCCTTCTGTTCATGCGGGATTTTCGCTTCACCCCAACCCGCACTCGATTCATAGCGCTCCGCAGGTTTAAGAGACTCCGGCAAGAAAATCAACGCTAGCAGAAAAGTGAAAATGGATAATCCACCAGCGACAAAGAAAGGGGTGTTATGGTCACCCATAATTCCGCCGATACCGGGCCCTAAGACGAAGCCAAGTCCCATTGCCGCGCCCATCAAGCCCATTCCCTTCCCCCGCTCCTCCTCTGTTGTGACGTCAGCGACATAAGCCATCACTGTCGGTAAAACGGCTGCCGATAAGACACCCGACAACCCACGCGCAATGAACAGAAGGTTTAACGTGGTTGCTGCGCCGAACAAAGCAAGTGCTCCGGCGTTGCCAATGAGACCGATCAAGATCGCCGGTTTTCGGCCCCGCCAGTCTGACATGCGCCCCCACATCGGTGAAAAAATGAGTTGCATCGCTGAATAGATCGCCATTAATCCCCCGATCTGTGTGGGACTCGCTCCCAAATCATCGGCATAATATGCGAGGTGTGGAATAATGATTCCAAAACCGAGCATGATGAAAAACATCGTCAGGAACAAAATTGTTAGGGAGCTTTTTCTCATTCGTCAATACCAGTGGGGGGCATCGCATCAATCCGTAAAGAATCGCAACGGCTACGCCGATTCCAATTCCGTTGATAATTCCAAGATTATAGGCGTCGGACGGCTAACATGTCAAGCTAAAATCGTGACATGGAACGAACCAGCCGACTTCCTGTGGAAAATCAAACATATCGAATGGTAATCAAACGATTGGAGCGAGTTCCTGCCTCCGGTGAGCAGAATCTGCCAACCCTAGAGCATCTCGGCGGCAGAAATAACTGACCAATTGCTCTGGAGTGCAATGGTCGAAGCGCCGCAAAAACTTGTTTTGCCCACCGCAAGCAAGACAAGTCTTGCACTCCAAAATGGTTAAAAACTTATGCCGTGCAGTACTAACCTTTTCAAGGTTTTCGACCCGTTATAATCTACCAAAGTCAAGGTAACGGACACAGACATTTTGCACATCCGTGAGGACGAGGCATGCCTCGCCCCTACTTCAAATGTTGCGAAATAGCGGTGGCTTTAGGGTATCGACTCGTGGCTCATATCCCGGCGGAAACTGATCTTTGACCGAGCGGCCATCTTGAAAAAGATGCCCCGCATCAGGATTGGCCGGCACAGACGGTGGCGGTGGAAATTCGCGCCAATTCTCGCCGTCCAATGGTGTGCCATACCCATCTTCTTGGAGCCATTGGATAAGACGTTGTCGGTACGCCGCCGTGATCTCCACAAAGGCAGGATTCCCTACCAAGCTGCGCTCATCAAGCATCCCCGGTGTCCGGCGGAACAGCCATTCCCGCCGATCGGCGGCGGAGTAGATGTATTTGAACTCCCCTGTGAGCAACATGTAAAGCCCGGTATTTTCCGTGCCAAGCTGCCCAATGATCGCATCACGCTGTGCTTGTCCCGCAACCAGATCGCCGAGATCTACGCCAATATGCTCATCCCCCGGTGGCAACCCTGCGGCTTGAAGACAGGTCGGGAGGACATCGACAAGACTCGCTGGATAGTCACATTGCACATTTGCCGGAAAGCGTTCTGGATAACGTGCCAGCAGAGGGACCCGAGCCGCCACGTCAAGGAAGGAACGCTTGCCGTACGAATTGTAGTCCCCAAGCAACTCGCCGTGATCAGAAGTGAAAAGAATGAGCGTATCATCAAGGATGCCCTCAGTCGCGAGAGCCTCGAAAATGCGCCCGAGTTGGTAGTCGATGAAAGAGATGGCAGCGTAGTAGGCGGCACGCATGGTGCGGAGCAGATTCATATCGCTACCTTGGTCACGGTATTTGTATCGGTTCTGAAGGCGATTCCAGTAAGTGAGTAGCTGTTCATAATCCGTCGGGAGGAAAGGCAGCGGCATTTCTACCGTCCGGTAGAGACGACTCCAAGGAACCGGCGATTCAAAGGGCGGATGGGGTTTTATAAAACTCGACCAGCAGAAAAACGGTCGGTCTTTTTCGCGTCTCCTCAGGAAGTCGATGGTGCAATCGCCGACCCATTGGGTATGGTGCAACCGGGTGGGCAACTGGGAGGGTTGCGGAATATAGTAATACTCACTTCGCTCGCCGTGCGGTGCGACGACGTGATCGAAGCCATTATCCTGAAGAAGCTGTGTGAAGTCATCAGGACCTGTGCCCTCTTCTGAAAAGTCTCGCGTGTCGAATCCCCAAAGTTTTTTCCGATCTGGCGAAAAGTGCATTTTCCCAATGCCGTGCGTCTGATAGCCTGCGTCTTGGAGGAATTCCATCAGTGACGTGCGATCTTGGGGCATTGGGGTGTTCGCGGTACAGCCAGTTTGGTGTGGCCATTGCCCAAGTAACAGACTGCAACGTGAAGCCACACAGACCGGCGAAGGACAATACGCCGATGTAAAACTGGTGCCTTCTGTGACCAATCTATCCAAGGCAGGTGTTTGGATTAGCGGATTGCCCAAAGCCGCAACCGTATCGAAACGTTGTTGATCGGTCATTACAAGCATGATGTTCGGTGTCTCTGCCATATTAAGTCCTCTTGACTTTGTCACATTTCCGCAAGGGCTGTTGATGTCAGCGTACCCTTGAGAAGGTTTGAAACCTTCTCAAGGTTGGCATGTCCGCCATTCTCGATCCCAATTTCTAATCTGACAAAGTCGTGTGATTGCCGTTCCTAAAAAGTGCTTTCTCTCGTGGTGGACGGACACCACCGGGAAATCAAAAGAAAGTCTAATAACGCATCCTTGGCCGCCGGCGTACCGATTCGATGAAGCGTGTGAGCGCAATTCGCGCGGACATACCGATTTTCATCTGTCAATGCTGCTTTCAACGCAGGAAGTGCTTCTTGTGCGTGTGCACCTATCCGGGCTAGTGCGAGAGACGTGTTGCGCTTCACCCATTCATCCGCATCACGTAACCCCTCGATCAACGCGGGAACAGCCACCGAAGGCGACCCCCCGATGATGCCCAATGCTTCAGCCGCATTGCGGCGAAGATGCACCGACTCGTCTGCGAGTGCTTCGGCCAACACTGGTACCGCCTCTTGAGCGGAGGGGCCAATATCCCCCAACGTATCCGCGACATCCGCCTGATTTACCCCGTTTGAGTGGCTTAATGCCTCAATCAGTTCAGGCACAGCCGGCGCGCCGATTGCGCTTAGCGCATAACTGGCATTCCGACGCACGATATCAGATGGATGCTTCAAGGTGTCTACTAAGGCGGATACAGCCGGTTTGCCAATTGCGCCTAACGTATACGCGGCATCAAAACAGACCGATTCTGACTTGTCTTCCAACGCTTCGATTAACTTAGGAATAGATGCGTCTGCCCCCGACCTTTTCCCATTTTCCTGTCCATAATGCCAATCCCAAAGGTAAGTCCACATCGTCTCATCTTTGGGATGGTCAATAGGTTCCCATGCCTCCTGCTCGCTATCCCAGCTTGGCGACTGTGGCTCCTCAAGTCGAGTAAAGAGGAACTTCATCATATAACGCTTCTCGTCGCTACGATTCGGCATGGCTCTGTGCCAGAGGTCGTAATGCACAATAACGACTGTCCCTGCTTCTCCAGAAAGCGGAATTTCGCGGCTACCATCTTCACCCGCACGGGTATTGTAATATTGACTTCCCGGCACAATTCCGGTTGGCCCGCGTTCTTCGGGCGTATTTTGCGGATAGTATAATGCCATGACCCAACGGGTGGGGTGACGTCGCCGAGTCCAACTGTCCTTATGGATATTTTGGCCTTTACTTCCTGGTGGATTGTAGTGACAGTGACGATGCGGGTGCATATAATAATTTGGCCCCAAGACACTAATCAATGCACCATGAACAGCCGGATCGACTAAGATCTCTTGAACCGCAGGGATGCGAGGCAATAAATTATTCCCCGGGTTGCCTTCCTTTTCAAATACCGTTTCAGTCTGTTTAAAGATGGCTTCATGAAAATCGCGCGGATGATCCGTTTTTACGGTTACATATCCGTTGAGGATAAAATCCCTCATCTGTGCGTCATTAAGCTTTTTTGCAATCATTTCAAAATGTCCTTTCATAAAATTGAAGATCCCAAGCTTGCCCTCGAACGCAGTGAAGGGTCAACTGCAATGGCTGGTTAGATGGACCGTTCCATGACTTATACAGGTTCCATTGACTTCTGCACTTCATCGACTGGAGCAAGGGGTCTGTCACACAGCTTACATGTCACGTCACCATCACTCCAGATTTGCACATCATGGATTTCGATACGTTGCAACCCATCCGGGGCACGCAAGTGCAACCCCAGTGCCGCAATTTTCGTGTCAAGTTCATCGACGACACTGAGGGCTTGAAAGTTAACCGCCTCCTCGAAATCCTCAAAGAGGTGCTTGACGGCGGAAAAATCGGGACTCGGGACAAACTTGCCGAAGATCAGATTCACTTCGTTGCGTTCAATCGTAATTTGGCCGAGCTGCCGCAGTTGGGCGTCGATCAGGTAAACCATCTGTTCAGCACACAATTTCATGATTAGTACCCCTCGTGTCTCGGAAAGTTTGTGTTAACCTTTCCAGATTCGCATCCGTGAAACCGACCACGCCATCGGGATGAATCAGGCGAGCATGGTTGGGAAAACGAGTCGTGGGATCAGGCACAATTTCAAACCCCGCTTGCCGCAATGCTACCGCTGCGGTCGTCCCAACGGTGTGGGCGGTTCGACGCCACTTTCGAGATCTTGGAAAGGCTTGTCTCATCTGAGTCACGGCTTCTTGAGGCGTGCCACCCAAAAGGACAGAAATACCCGGTGGCGTCAATTTCTCATCCAGTGTCGAAAGTCGCAGGTTAGCCACGTTTCCGCCGCCAATCCTGTGAACGACGGTTTCAGGCGCGATATCTTCCGATCTTCCAATTGCCACTTTGAACCTCATTTTCGTGGAATGGAGAACACATTATCTATGTGTTAAGCGCAACAAATATGCCAGATATATCAGATTTCCTCGACATGAGGGCTGCTCAATGTAAACCTTCGAATTGACTCGTAGGAAACGGTTATCAATTTTTTGACTGATGCCGTTTTGCGATGAGAATCAAAAGAAGAGCAACGGCGTTTCCAATCAGCACTCCACTTAATACACCCGTGAGAAATACAAACCCACCCGTACGGAGCAATCCATCGCCGAATGGACATGACCACCGTCCTGTAAAGATGGCAAATGCAGGGAGCAGTACACCTAGCAAAAAACTGATGATGGCAGCGACACCGGCGATGGATTGGTATTTTTTTATAGCAGGTAATCGGACTTCAAGCATTTTACATCTGTGAACGAATGACTTAAGCGCGCGCTTTATTCATAACGCTCTACTTCCTCCAATTGCATCAGTTCCCTTTCAATTTCTCCAGGGAGAAGTCCGGGGATTTACAAAGCGAAATAGTTGGACGTTCTGCCCGTTGGACCTCCCTTGCCATCTCCGCAAGGTCTGCCGCGATTTCATGGGGAATCGTAATTACGCCGTGCTTGTCAGCATGGATGAGATCGCCAGACTGGACGACGACTCCGCCCACTTCTACCGGAATATTGTACTGAACCTGATGCACATAGGCGTGCGAAACAATCGGGGCAGACGCAAAAAAGTGGAAGCCGAGCGCATGGACCTCATCAAGGTCGCGGACCCCACCATTTGTGACGGTGCCCACGCAGCCAAGGGCTTTATGAATATTCCCGTTCACCTCTCCCCAAAAAGAACCAACGGCTGGGGGATTATCCAGATCTTGAATGACGACGACTCGCGGTGAGGGAATACTGACGATATAGTCCCAATAATCGTGCCGTGAAACACTATGCCCTTCCGGTGCGGGCTGGTTCGCCATGATGGTCGCCGTAACCGCATAGCCGACCATCCGACCAAGCTCTGGGAGAATGCACTTAATTTCCGGTGACATAAATCCCTCGTTGCGCGGGCGAACATTGAACCGTTCGATCGCATTAGAAATCGTTGGTGAATCGAATAGCTTGAGTTCCTCTAATTGTTCAGGCGGTAATATTTTTGACATGTCATCTCTCCTTGTTGTATAGATGTATTTCTAACAGCTTATCAGATCGGGATGATTTTTTCAAGGGCTTATTTTGAAGAATATCCCGTTTTTCGTATTTGATGACTATGGGACGCTTTTCTCATCTATTTCCTTTAACGCTTCCAGTAGAAACTGTGCGGCAGCCTTGTTCGGGATTCTACCGCGCACTGCCGTATCCAAATCGGTCATGGCAGAAGGGGGCACTGCGGAGCCGACACAAGAGGGACAACCATCGGCACACCCACAGTCGCGGATGACATCGGCAACGGTTTGTATGATTGCGTCGAAATGCTCAAGACACCGCCGCGCATACCCCATCCCGCCGGGATACCGATCATGAACAAACAGCGCATCTCGGTTGAGATTTTTCGCATCCACAACGGCACCGATATCCATCGTGTCACACATCACGAAAAAGGGTGCCACTTGAACGAACACATTGGCAATCCCAATAAGGGCTTCACCGACGAGTAATTTCTTGCTTTTCATTTCTCTGGCAATTTCTTGTGGTGGAGCAAACCAGAAGGCAACCGTTTCGAGCAACTGGGGCGGCAATTCCAGTTTTTCAAAACCGAGGCTGTCCCGTGAATGGAAGCGAATCTTTTTAAACATCGGTATCAACGTCGTCACGGTAACATCGCCATAGCCTAAAAGGCCACCACGCCACTGCTCCTCCAACTCTTTGTCGTCAATCTGAATCTGCGACGTTTGGACAGCTTGCGTGTAGTAATCCAGATCGCGGCGCTCGACAAACGCAATTTTCTGCATCAGATCGAGTCGGTTGACAAAGTAAGTCTCGGCGCCATGAATATAAACCGCGTGGTCGTGAAGTTGTGACATTGCACTAATTTCGTCCATTGTTCCAATGACTCGCTCGCCTTGAGATTCATCCTGAATCGTGTAAACGGGGCCGGCGATGTTACGGAGATTGACTTGGGCGGCCGGATACTCTGAGGAAGCCCAATACCAGTTTCCGCCGATATAGCGAACGTGTCCATCTTCCTCAAGCAACTCGAGTACCGCTTCCGCATAAAGCCCGAAGGATCGAGCGTCATCTGAACTGAGCGGGAGTTCGTTTGTCGCGCATTTAAGATGGCCGATGCCGATATGTGGATTGTCCGGATCGACGACAGCGTGTTCAGGATTCTGCTCGAAAAGGTAATCGGTGTGCGCCATCAAATACTGATCCATCGGTGCATTCTGCGCCACGAGAACAACCATGGATTCTTCACGCCCACGACCTGCCCTGCCGGACTGCTGCCACAGACTCGCAATCGTTCCCGGATAACCAACCAGCAAGCAGACATCAAGGCTGCCGATGTCAATGCCAAGTTCAAGCGCATTTGTACTTGCTACGCCCAAAATCTCTTTGCTCGCCAGTTTTCGCTCAATCTCGCGTCGCTCCTCCGGGAGATATCCACCACGATAGGCATGAATCGACGCGGCCAGCTGACGCGACACGGGAGCAAGCATTTCGCGGCACCCCTTGAAAATTAGTTCCGCTGCCAACCTCGTGCGAACGAAGGCAATGGTTTGAATCCCCTCTTTCACCAACGCCGTCATGAGTTCGATCGCTTCACCGATCGGGCTTCGCCTATCGCCACCGACTCGCCAATCCCCCGATTTCCCGCTCGCGGCAGTTTTTAGCGACGGCGGATTCCAAAGCACAAATTGCTTTTTACCCCGCGGTGAACCGTCGTTATCCACCACATCCATGGTGACTCCACAGATTCGTTGCGCGTGTTCTTGAGGATTTGCAATCGTCGCTGAAGAACAGATAAACTGGGGCGTGGCACCGTAATGCCGACAAATACGTGACAGCCGTCTGATGACATTGGCGAGGTGAGAGCCGAAAACGCCTCGGTACGCATGCACTTCGTCAATCACAACATAGCGGAGATGGGTGAAAAAGCGATTCCAGCGGGCGTGATGCGGGAGAATACCCTGATGAAGCATATCGGGATTGGTCAGAACAATATTTGCCCCGTCCCGAATTTTCCGACGCAGATGCTGTGGCGTGTCACCATCATAAGTTCCAGCCAGAAATTGAATGGCGGGATTCGCTTCCTGAAACGCCGTCAATCCCTTTAGCTGATCTTGAGCTAACGCCTTGGTCGGATAGATGCAGAGCGTGGTGGCAGAGCTGTTACAAAGCAGGCTCTCAATGACCGGAATCGTGTAGCACAACGTCTTACCACTCGCAGTGCTTGTCACAACCACGACGTTCTTTCCACGCCGAATTTTCTCAATTGCCGTAGCTTGGTGGGAATAGAGCTCGTTAATCCCAAGCCGATTCAACGCAGTTTCAACCGCTTCGTGAAGTCCACCTGATACTTCCTGATAGTTCGGGGGACGCTCTGGTAGTTCTTCGATGTACACGATCTGGTCGGTGAAAAAATCGTGGTGTTTGAGTCGTTCTAAAAAGGTTTTGACTTCCATCGTTTCTTCACTCTAATTTAATACGACTTTGTCACTTATGTGGGAGAGTCTTCCTAGACTCAATGTGTGAAGTGTGGATTTCTTTCGCCGCTGCCTCCATCGTTTTTATTTTTCACTATTGGACTCCTCTTTCCGCTTCTGTTTAAGTAGCTTTCGGGCACGAGTAGCCAATCTATCACCGAGAACAATAGGTTTTTCCGATGTCTCCGTCTTTTCTTCTTTTTCAATCTTTGGTTGACCAGGGAAATCTACTGGACGCAGATCACCACGCCCCGTTTTCATTTCCTTGGGTGCGCTCGGTTTTCTCACATTGGGAGACATTCCGTCCAATTCCATTCGCTTGGCAATTCGCTTGTGTAGTTCTCTTTCAAAACTGCGACGGCGTTCTGAGCGTCTTGCGACATCGGGCTTTGCAAGTTCTTCTGTTTTTTCGATCGCCGGATATTCGGTTTTTACTTCGGGCTGTGGTGTAATAGGGTGGAAAACCTGCGGTTCACGCATCCGCTCAAGCCGGCGACGAAGTGCTTTTTCAAGACGCTGATTGCTAGCGAAATCCGAATCCGTTAGTGAATGCGTGTCTGCGTTTGTGAGATTTGTTCCATCGCCGAGCACCCCTTCAAGTATCATCAGCGACCCCGCCTTGTTCGGTATGGAACCCTCGCCGCGTTCTACATTCCATGTGGTAGACTGGCGAAGCGGTTTTCCGACGCAACATGGACAACCATCTTTGCACGGACATTTTTTGATGTTGTCCAGCACCATTGGCATAATTTCATCGAGTCGCTCGTACGCCTTCTCGGTGAAGCCCAGTCCATGAGGGTATCGTTCATAGACGAACACCGCATTCCAGGGCGAATTGACGCTGCCAACCGTGTGAGAAAAATCGAGCGTATCACAGGTTATAAACAGCGGCAACAGCATTCTCGTGGCGTAGCCGATGCCGCGAAGCCCACTGTGTACGTCCAGTCCAGCGTTCCGAACCTGCTTCATCAGCTCTTCTGGCGGGACAATCCAGAACGCCATTGTTTCAAGGGTCATCGTCGGCAAATCCAGTCCGTGTTGGGAGATTGCATCAAGGGAATAGAAGTGGATCTTTTCATAGGCAAACGTGTTGAAATGGGCGGTGACTTCACCCCAGTAAGCCTTCCCGGCACCGAACGACTTTTCCCTGAACCGATTATCAATATGGTGAATGTCGGTTCCACCGAGCGGCTGCGTATAGTAATCGACTTCCACCCGTTTGACCTTCGCGATGTTCTTTTCAAGGTCTAATTCCTGCACCCGGAAAGTCTCACCTCGGTGCATATAAATCGCGTCGGGATGCAGAATCGGCTCTGAGTCCAACCGGGTAATCTCGCCGATGACCTTTCCCGTCTCCGTATCTTCGATGAGCACATTTGCATCCGCATAACTCCGCAATGACACTTCGTGCTGTGGCGTCTCAGAGGTGGAATGATACCAGCGATCATTTATTCGCTTTACCTTCAGATTATCTTCAAGAACTTTGAGGACCATCTCCGCATAGGGGCCAAACGCATTGACTTCGTTTTCGGATAGGGGAAGTTCATGTGTTGCACATCTCAGGTGTCCCGTCAGAACAAAGGGATTTTCCGGCTGAATCACTGCGTGTTCGATACTTCTATCGAAGATGTACTCCGGCTGGCTCATGATGTACTGATTGACACTGGTGTCAAGCCCGATGAGAAAAACGACTGAATCCTTCTCCGTTCGTCCGGCACGTCCGGATTGCTGGAAGAATGAAGTGCGTGTGCCGGGATATCCCACGATAATGCAACCCTCAAGGCTTCCGACATCGATTCCCAATTCAAGGGCAGGCGTCGCACTCACTCCCAAAAGTTCGCCATTAAAAAGGCGTTGCTCAATCTCACGCCGCTCATGGGGCAGATACCCGCCACGATAAGGCGTCACTTTTGAAACGAGATTTGGTGCCGTGTGTCCAAGTTTCTCGCACACGTAGCGATGAATCATCTCGGCTGTCATCTTCGCCTTTGAGAACGTAATCGTAGCCACACCTTTCTCGATTAGCTTTGCCATCAACTCATGGGCTTCTACATTGGCGCTGCGCCTCGAATGCCAACTCGTTTGACGGATACGGGGCGGATTCCAGAAGACGTAGGTTTTCCGACCGCGTGGGCTGCCATCATTATCAACCAGATGTAATATTCTTCCGATGAGTTTTTCGCCCAGTTCTTTCGGATTCGCGATTGTCGCCGAGCAGGCGATGACTTGAGGCTCAGAGCCGTAGTGTTTGCAGATGCGGAAAAAGCGGTGTAGCAAGAGTGCCATATTCGCGCCGAAGATGCCGTTGTAGACATGCAACTCATCGAGAACGAGCACCTTGAGTTGACCTAAAAATTCCGCCCAGCGGGGATGGTTTGGCATCAGGCTCGCGTGAATCATGTCTGGATTGGAAAAAATTACCGAAGCATAATCGCGCAGTTTACGACGCCGGACAGGTGGCGTGTCACCGTCGAAGACGCCAGCAAGTTTATGCGACAATCCCGATGCCTTCAGCAAAGTGCTGAAATTCTTGAATTGGTCTTGGCACAGTGCTTTGGTGGGGAAGAGTAGCAGCGCCTTCGCCTTAGGGTCTTCGACAAGCGTTTGGATGATTGGCAGGGCATAGCAGAGCGTTTTGCCGGACGCGGTCCCTGTCGTGACAAGCAGGTCCTTT
>JADFGN010000154.1 GCA_022567695.1 Candidatus Poribacteria bacterium
AGGTTTGTTTCACTCAGAATGGTACCAGTTGGGATGTTTTATTTTTCTACGTCCTTAACTGTTCCCTTAGTCCTTTCCTACAAGGATTCAAGGGCTGACAGATCTAAAAATCCATTTCTGAATTTACAAAGTGAGAATCATGGAAACCAACCTTTCGGAAATCCAAACCATAATTGATGAACTCAAAGATGATTTGCAAGCCATGGCCAATGAGAAGGTGCGAACATCGGTTGAGCAACTTGATAAGATGTTAGGTAGATTAGAAAATCAACATATATTCGATGCTTTCGACCCAATGTTAGATGCTCAACAAAGTGTTCAGACACTGGATCAATGGGCGACTCTTATTTTTCAGATTGTTGCTAGCACCCCTCACAAAGGAACGCTTTTCTGGTCTCTATACGAGATTGCCAAAACGTATCGGCGTATCGGAGAACAAGAACGTGCGTCTACTCTTTTTCAACAGATACTAACGTTGACCGATGTGGGTGAATATTCTTACAAGCTACGAGCGGAAATCTTCAGACAATTGGGAACGCAACATTTTCATCAGGGACAGTGGCGTGAGGCCGAAGCGTATTATCAAAAAAGCATTGCGTTATTTGAAGTCGAGAATGACTTTGTATACGCAGCAAGCATTTATAATATCTTGGGATACATTGCTGTCCAGCAGGGAGACTATGATCTGGCAAAGACGCACCACCAGCAAGTATTTGAGGTTGCTAAAAAACATGACGATTGTAAACGTGTAGTTTCCGCCGCACACAACAGCCTCGGCATCATCGCGAGCATTCAGGCAGACTGGGATGCCGCACTAAATAACTTTGAGGAAGCGATTACGATTTACGAGGAACTAGACCTGCCCCAGGAAGCTGCGAGGGTTTTTATAAATCTCGCGATGGTTTATGTTGATGCAGGTGAGTTAGAAGCCGCTGGTAGCTGCTATGCAGAAGCTATAGAACTGCTGGAGAAAGAAGGCGACCTTGTGGCACTTTCAAAGGTCTATGTCAACCGCGCCGAATTCTATCTTATGGTCAGCAATGTTGATACAGCGGAGTTATACGCTAACAAAGCGTTAGCCATTTTCAATAAAATTAATGATGCCATCGGAATTGCTGATGTGTATAAACTCTATGGCCGCATTCACCATCATTGGAAGAAATGGAAAGCCGCCATCAAAGCCTTTACTCAAAGCGTTGCTGGTTATCAGTCCAGCCAAAACCCGCAAGGGGAAGCCGAAGGTTGCTACGAATTCGGTCGAATGTATCTTGACGCACAAAACCTTTCTCAAGCTCGGTATTTCCTAAAAAGGTCTCGGACGTTGTATGAGAATTTGGGAGCCACTAAGGAGGTTGAGCGGGTGGATGCTGAACTGTCAAGGATTGCCGCTTAACTAATGAGTTCTAAAAATCTTTCTGACTTCTAACGGGCAAGCAACTCGCTTTACTTCTTGTAGACCAAGTTGACAGCCTAAAGAGTTTGATTCCGACGGTCTATATTTAGAATAGCATTCGGAGCGAATTAAGGGGGAACAATGTTTGACAAAAGTATGTGTCTCAGTGATCTTTTGATAAATCATCTGAATCAGATTTTACGGGAAGGGTTTAGTGAAACAGGTACTTCATGTTTCATCTTTGATGCCTCCGGTGAACTGCTTTTATCATTTCCAGACAAAGCAGAAGTGATGGAAGAAATCACCGAAATTGCCCGCCAAGCTGCTCTGGACGCCTTAAATGGAAACGCCTCCAGGATACAATTCGACAGGCGTTGCCTGACAGAGATCATCCAACATCATGGACAGATTCAAGGGGTACTTGTCGGTTGGATTGAGTCGCCACAGCAGATTTTACTTTGGCAACGGCTGATGCAGTTGACACGTGTGCGGATTGAGGATTCACTGACGACTCAAGAAGAGATCAATGGGCTTTCCTCTGAAATCCTGAACGACTATCGCGAACTCGGACTCATTCATACGCTCAGTACGCAACTCGCGGGTCTGACAGATATGAACCTCGTTTACCACGAAATTCTCAAACATGTCGTTGAAATTGTCAAGGCAAACTGCGGCTATATTTTCAAACTCAACAAGGCGGCTGATGAACTCCGTATTGTGCAACAGTATCCTCACCTCACTGGTCACAATATTTCGTTTCCAGTGCGATTTAGTGAGGAACTTCTGGCCAACATCGTCCAGACAGGGGAATCGATCTTAATTGAAGATACAACACATCCGCTCTGGAATGCAGAATCAGGCTATCCCTTTACACCTCCGTTGATGGGGTGTGCCTTACAGATTGGTAAAAACTCTCTAGGTGTCATTCTCGTCTCAAGGGAAGCGGGCGCGCCGGTATTTACGGCTGGAGATTTAAAGATCCTTGAGGCCTCTGTAGTACAATCTGCTGTTGCAATGATGAATGTAAGTCACCTTGAGAATCTGAAACGAAGCAATCAGGAACTACACCAGGAAGTGGCAGACCGAATGCAGGCAGAGGAGAAATTCCGGAAACTCTTTGAGCAGTCTAACGACGCGATCTTCATCCGTGCACTTAATGGGAAAATCATGCACGTCAACAGTCGTGCATGTGAGATGTTGGGGTACGATGAAGACCAACTTCAGTCTATGACAACCCTCTCCCTCTTTGCGCAAGCTGATTATCCGTCAGCCAAGAAGGCAATTCAAACCGTCAATGACTCCGGATCTATCACATTTGAGTCTCGATACCAAAAAGCGGATGGGGAGATCATCGATGTGGAAATCAGTTCCAGAATTATTGACCCGAAAAAGGGAATCGTCCAGGGAATTGTTCGCGACATCACTCGGCGGAAGCAGATGGAGCAGGAATTACGACACAACGCCCGTCATGATGCGCTGACAAAGCTCCCAAACCGAACCCTGTTTTTTGATCGTCTGGAGCAGTCAATCAAGAACGCGAAGCGGCGTAAAGGATATGCGTTTGCCGTGCTCTTTTTAGACCTGGATCGCTTCAAGGTTATCAACGACAGCCTCGGACACACGGTTGGAGACCAACTGCTTGTCGAAATCTCTCGCCGATTGAAGGACTGCATGCGGCTCGAAGATATGGTTTCCCGTTTGGGTGGAGACGAGTTTGCGATTCTTCTTGACGATATCAAAGGCCTTGACGATGTTATGCATGTCGTCAATCGAATTCACAAGAAGCTAGCTCGACGTTTCAATCTGAGTGGACACGAAGTGTTTACGAATGCAAGCATCGGCATCGTTCTGAGTCAAACAGGTTACGATGAGCCAGAAAGCGTTTTGCGTGATGCTGACATGGCGATGTACCGCGCAAAAGTGCATGGTAATCCCTATGAAGTATTTGATACGGAGATGTACATCAATGCTGTGGAACGTCTACGAATGGAGACCGGCCTCAGGTGGGCCCTCGACCGCAAGGAATTTCGGCTTCACTACCAGCCTATTATCTCACTCGAAACTGGCAGAATTGAAGGGTTTGAAGCACTAATTCGCTGGCAACACCCAGATGGGGACCTTGTTCCGCCGGACAAGTTTATCCCGATAGCAGAAGAAACCGGACTTATTGTTCCAATCGGTCAGTGGGTAATCAGTGAAGCATGTCGTCAGATTGGTATCTGGCATACAAAATTTCCCGAAAGGTCTGATTTGACAATTAATGTCAACCTGTCCTCAAAACAGTTGATGCAACCGGATGTGGTTGAGCAGATTGGTCGAATTCTAAAGGAAACTGGTATTCATCCCCGCTATTTGAAGTTGGAAATCACCGAAAGCGTCATTATGGATAGCGCAGAATTTGCGATGACTGCGCTCTCGCAGTTAAAAGCTATGGGGCTTCAGGTACAAATGGATGACTTCGGTACAGGTTATTCATCCCTTAGTTATCTGCATCGTTTTCCAATCGATGTGTTGAAGATTGATCGCTCATTTATCATGGAGATGAACGCCAAAAACAACTCAAAGATTATCCAAACCATCGTGATGTTTGCCCATAATATGGACATAGGAGTGACGGCAGAAGGAATCGAAACAGAGGAACAGATGGTACAACTTCAGGAGATGGATTGTGAAACTGGACAGGGATACTACTTTTCTAGACCTGTGGAGACTGAAGCGGTAGATGTATTGATTGCGGCAGACATCGCCCGTCAATAACTTGGGAGCGTAGAATTTCTTGCATCGCAACGAACAATTGCAATGTTTTCAAATTGGCAACTGAATATGTTCCACCAACTGCGAACCCGCATTATGCGTGAAAAAGCAATCTGCTTAGTGCCCCTGATTGCTATTTGGTTATGCTTTACCCTAGCTCCATACTGTACACCCTTTTGGGACAGTGGTATCTACGTCAGTATGGGAAACTCTATCGCGAAGGGAAATGGATCGACCTACTTGGGTCACACCTTCAAATACCCACCCGTATTTCCCTTTATGCTTGCACTCATCATTGTCCCGTTCGGTTACAATTTTGTGCTGATGCGGCTGGTGATGGTCGCTTCCGCTGTTGGTTCTATCTGGCTAGCGTATCTCATTGTGCGGGATAGGTCGAATCGCTGGCTCGCAACGGGGGTAATGGTTTCAACGGCGTTCTCCTTTCCAATCCTCTATGAATGCACACGCCTCCTTTCCGAACTTCCCTACATGTTTTTCTCACTTCTCGCCATCCGCTGGATCGAGCGATATGCGCGACAAGCCGATTCTTGGCGTAGCAAAACCGGTTATATCGCCATTGGTTTGATTGTGGTAGCGTATTTCACGCGAATTGTCGGAGTGACTCTTTTCGCAGGAGCAATCGCCTATCTCACGCTCGGTGGAACAAATATCTCGCGTTCCTGGACAAATCTGAAGAAAGCCATTGTCGTCGGCGTCATACTTTTCACAGTGCTACCACTCTGGTTGGTGCGAAACCATCTGAGTGACAATAAGTTTCCGCCAGAGCTACGCCAAGGATTGAGTTACAGGAAAGAGCTTTTTGTGACGACAACTGAACGTCCAGATGCACAAACTATCCGCTGGACAAATCTATGGGAGCGTATAAAAGACAACGGAGATTACTATGAAAGGCTGTTGTCCAACATCGTCTCAGGGAAGCAGAAGCGTGTTGCCTCAAGGGGAAAACGACGTCCTGATACACGCGCTCAGGTTATCACATTGCTGCTACTAGCGGGTTACCTGATTTGTGTTTTCCGGCATCGTAGCTTGATTGAATGCTACCTTTTCTTTTATCTCCTTATTTATATTCTCTGGCCCGCCCACCAAAAGGAACGCTTCCTTGTACCAATTATTCCGTTTTTATTTTATTACCTGTTTCGTCTGCTTGAGCAATTTACAGACGGCATCCGATGGCTTGTCCGCCGTGTTGCGCAGTGGCCAGACCAAAGAAAAATGATCGAGGTGTTTGGGGTGTTGATACTCACCGGCGTCTTTGTCCAGTGGAATTGGGCGACAGATATGCGTATCATCAGAAACGAAAAAAGCGATTCGTACTACACCGGCAGGTATGGTGTGTTAGTCGATTTTGCCAAGTGGATTACTGAAAACGCACCCGATGATGCTGTCCTTATCAGTAGTGAACCTGCGTTTGTTCAGATCATCCTTGAAGACTTCGCCTCCCAAAATAAGACAAATCGAAAAACCTATGGATTTCCATGGACAGAGCCTTCCGAAGTATTGCAGTTTATGGATAGGATTGGAACTAGCTACGTAATTTCTGTACCCAGTGGCAGAGCAAAGCAACATCTACATCCGGCCATCAAGCAACATCCCGATCGTTTTAGAAAGGTTCACCAATATGGAAAGTATGTAATATATCAAATGTTTCCGCCGAAGCCCAGTGGTTAATAGGTGTAATAAATTTGCGTTTAGATATAATATTTTTAGGAGCACAGTTCGTCCTTCCACCCGAAGAATGCAAAATTCTACTTCTATTTTGAACCATCTCCAAGTGACTTCATCAATTCAAAATAGTTGTAAGCCCATGGAGCAACGTTCAAAAAATCCCAGAGCACAATTTGTTCCGATTCGGAACAGGTGTTCCATTTTGGAACATATTGTTCCGTTACGGAACAGTTTTTAAACCTTCCTTTACTCGCTTCCATGTTCTCTTGATTTATGCCATGTGCGTCATTTTGTAAAATGTGGCGAGGTCATTGGACCGTAACTATTTCAGGGGTGGTCATTATTATCGCGAGAGCTAGTCAGTTCGCGGATGTGGGAGGGAGATCCCTCTCCCGATAAGAGAAGCCTCTCCCACAGAATTATGACCACCCCTCAATTATTTTGAACTTATCCATAAATAACACCGATTTTCCATCAAGCATTTTATTGTCTACCCAAAATGTATCCCTCCAATAATTGCCAAAACTTGAGCCATCAGATGGGACGATGAATTTTAACCATTACTATTCAGAATTTGTCAATCGGGTTTTTTTATAAGAATTCGCATTTCAGAAGTGTTATAATAAGATGGATCATCAACTTATTCAGAAAGTTTCAGGGGATGCTATCTATCCTCAATGCGATCACAGCCGCTGTCTTTTAACATAGTTGGTGGGAAAGTTTGGATGGGTTGGAACGATTTTATCACCATACCAACGAACTGAAGATAAATGTCAACTTGGCACCCTTGCAACGCTCGTTCTACAGCATTTCGGATTACATTTCCAGCGAAGGAGACAATTCAATGATGAAAAATACCGTCCTGATTGTTGAAGACGAAAACATCATTGCAAAAGACATCGAGAATAAATTGAAGCGGTCGGGGTATGTCGTCGTGGCTACGGTTTCTTCTGGAGAGGAGGCCATCAAAAAAACGGCAGAAGCTTGCCCGGATTTGGTGCTAATGGACATCATGTTAGCGGGTGACATCGATGGGGTCCAAGCCGCAGAACAAATTCACACGCAATTTGATATCCCTGTGATCTATCTGACGGCTTATGCTGACGAGAACACATTGCAACGCGCAAAGGTCACAGAACCATTTGGCTACCTCCTTAAACCCTTTTCGGTAAAAGAGATGCGTTCTACCATCGAAACGGCTCTTTACAAAAATCAGATGGAGAAGAAGTTAAAAGAGAGTGAAGAACGGTATAGCACAACACTCAGAAGTATCGGCGAGGGGGTAATTGCTACCAATGTCAACGAACTGGTAACGTTTATGAATCCGGAAGCAGAGGCATTGACAGGTTGGAAGCAGCAAGAGGCTTTGGGGCGAGAATTTACAGACATCTGCAAGCTGATAGATGAAGAGACCCGCGAAGTTATCGAGTGTCCTGTAACAGAGGTACTGCGGGAGGGCAATGTCATTGATCTGGGGAATCAGGTTTTTCTCGTTGTCAAGCAAGGTAAAGAAATACCTATCGACGCCAGGGTTTCCCCCGTCAAAAATGACGTAGGAGATGTCATCGGTGTCGTTGTCGTTTTCCGGGACATCACCGAACGCAAGCAAGCGGCGGAGAAACTACAGCAGGCTCATGATCAACTCGAATCCCGCGTCAAAGAGCGCACCAAACAACTGTCGGGAATGGTCAATAAGTTGGCAGAGGAGGTCGAGGAGCGTCGGCGTGCCGAAGCAAAACTACTGGATACACAGGTGAAGTACCAATTGCTCATCGAAAATGCCTCCACGCCCATGGCGGCGATCAGCAAAAGCGGGGTGTACATGGTCGTCAACAGTCTCGGTGCCAATCAATTAATTCCAGCCGCCGAGCCTCAAGAAATCGTCGGCAGGTCGGTTCACGATATTTTCCCACTGCAAAATGCCAACAAATACATGGAAATCATCGATACTGTCTGCGAATCCGGAAAAGGCGTTACAACTGAGCATCTCATGCAGTCGGGTAACGAAGAGCGGTGGTACTGGTCTGATTTCCAGCCAATCCAAAACGCGAGAGGTGGCATCCTTGGGGTCCATATCATCGCCCACGATATCACCGAGCGTAAACGGGCAGAGGAGTCATTACACCGTCACACCGAACGTTTGAAAATTTTGCATGAAATTGATCGGGCGATCTTGTCCGCTCAATCTCCAAAGGATATAGCTCAAGCGGCTCTAAGACATATTCAATTACTGTTGCCTTGCTATCGAGCCAGTGTTGAGTTGCTGGATTTTGAAGCCCATGAAGGGATAATACTCGCTGTCCGATCTAAAGGCGAAACTCAGGTACGAGCAGATAGCCGCTTTCCGCTAGAGATGTTAGGAGACATCCAAGCACTTTACCGGGGAGAGTTGCGTGTGATAGAAGACAGCCTCCTCGTTCCGCAACTTCCGCCCGCGTTGAAAACGTTACAGGTTGAAGGCGTACGCTCCATGATCTGCGTTCCGCTTATGTCCCAGGGGGAACTCATCGGTACCCTCAACCTTGGGGCGGATAGCGCGGCGGCTTTTAACGAAGAACATATTGAGATTGCCCACGAGGTAGCCAATTCCTTATCAATTGGTATCCAGCAAGCTAGGCTGTTTGAGCAGGTACATACCGGACGCAAGCGATTACAGTCCCTCTCCCATCAATTGGTGGATGTCCAAGAGACCGAGCGTCGACACATTGCCCGAGAACTTCATGACGAGATCGGCCAAACCTTGACTGGAATTAAACTCTCGTTAGAGATGATTAAGCGTTTGGAGGGTAATGCGCTCACAGCTAGCGTGGATGAAGTGCAGATGCTGGTTGATGACTTGACGGCACGGGTACGTGACCTGTCTTTTTCTCTCCGGCCTTCAATGCTGGACGACCTCGGTCTGTTGCCTACATTGCTATGGCATCTGGAGCGTTATACGGCTCAGACCAACGTGCATGTGGCCTTTAATCACATTGGGCTGGAAGGACAACGTTTCACGTCGGATGTCGAAACCGCCGTCTACCGCATTTCACAAGAGGCATTGACCAACATTGCACGATACGCCGATGTAAGCAAGGCAGACATGAACATCTGGGCGGATGAGAGCACGTTAACTGTGAAGATTGAAGATAAGGGAGTCGGCTTCGACTCGGAGAGTGTCGGTGGGGCTACTTTCTCCGGCGGCGTTATCGGGATGCGAGAAAGGGCGGTTTTATTAAATGGGCAATTGACTATTGAGTCGGCACCGGGAGCTGGTACCTGTTTGACAGCTACATTTCCACTCGCAGGTCAATTTGAAAGGAGAAGACGGCAAAGATGACGACAATCGTGCTCGCGGAGGACCACCACATCGTCCGACAGGGCTTGCACATTCTACTGCAAGCTGAGCGAAATTTCTCAATTATTGGCGAGACAGGTGACGGTCTTGAGGCTGTTCAATTGGTCGAACGTTTGCAACCAGATGTGCTTGTGCTTGATCTCATGATGCCCAGCTTAAACGGCTTGGAGGTCACACGGCAGGTCACCAAACGTTCGCCGCAAACCCGTATCATCATCCTCTCAATGCACGCTAACGAAGCCTACGTGCGAGAGGCACTCAGAAACGGTGCAGCCGGTTATGTCCTCAAAGAATCTAGCGCAGCAGACCTGGTGCAAGCCGTGCGCGAGGCCATCGCCGGGAGACGTTACCTCAGTCCGCCGCTCTCTGAACGTGCGATTGACGCCTATGTTCAAAAAGCCGAAGCCGCTACGCTGGATGTGTATGATACGCTAACCACCCGTGAGCGTGAGGTATTGCACTTGGTCGCCGAAGGGAATACAATCGGGACAATTGCCTCTCGATTGTTCATTAGCCCACGCACGGTCGAAACTCATCGCACGAACCTGATGCGAAAACTGAGCCTGCGGACTTCTGCCGAACTCGTCCGTTACGCTCTACAGCGAGGGCTGTTACCGCTGGAGAAGTGAGCAGAACGTCCACTTTTCTTACATCAAATGCTTTTTGAGGAACGCAAGCGCAGGCTCAACATCGACCTCATGCACACCTTCAAAATAATCAAGCTCAAGATTATCTCTGCGCCCCGATGCCGTGTAAATCTTTTCAAGGTGGTCAAATGCGTTTTTGGCATCTGCCTCGATAAAGCATGTGTCATTGGATGCAATTTGCACCATACAGGCGCGAGGTGCTATTAAACCCGCGACGTCTGAGATCTCGCCGTACTGCCTCAATCCGAACATGAACTGAGAACCGCATGTATTTCCACGCCCCCGGTCGTTGAGAGCGTCCGTGACTGTGCTGAGATAGCAGATGATAACATCGGCTTTGATTCGCTGGTCTAACGCAGAGACGTAGGTGGTCATGGTCCCACCGAATGAGCACCCCATGCAACCCAGGCGTTTCCCATTCACATCCGGGCGTGATTGCAGATAATCCAAGCACCGCTGGGCATCGCAAATGTCGAGTTGGAGAAGTTGATACCCGAAGTAACCGTAGCCAAGGTAGGCAACATTACAGCCATCCCGTCCCGGGCGACGCACCCATTCATCCCGATCTTTCCGTTCGCCAAAACACCGCCAATCGGGTGAGATTGTGACGAAGCCATTTCGAGTCAACTCGACAGCAAACTGCTTTTGATAATCCGTCCCCAATCCAACAAGTGGGTCTTTTCCCACGCCGTGTCCGTGTGCACAGAGTACCGCCGGACATGGATTGTCACTGTTCGCGCCATCGGGAATCAGGACATAGGCTGGAATCGAAGAGAAGGGGTCTGGATTGAAAATGATCTTCTCGCGGGTGTACCCGTCCATCCTTGTCCGTTCCAATACTTCAACGTCCAGCGGGATGGCCTCCGGCTTTGGTCCTAGATTTCGGACCAGTTTACGCCGGAACGCGCTTCGCCACTTGCGATGTTCCTCTTTAGACGTGCCGTTGAAATGCAGGGGTGGGGTTTGTTTCAAAAGCTGTTCGATGCCGCTTTCAGCCGTCAAAAATCGAGGTGTTTCCTTTGACATTTGAATCTCCTCTGTGGTGTTGGTCAAGGTTTCAATTGCTGTTAAATCCACGACACTCTCAGGAAAATCCATCTTTCTACTTTTCAAGCGAAATCCGAAATACTCCCGCATTCCCGGTCCCTACGTAGAGCATTCCTCGATGAACCGCTAATGACTCCGCCATATCGTACGGCAGTGAAGCAACCCGCTCCCAGTTATCTTCCCCATCTTTCAAACGGAAAATACCGCCAGGATTTCTGCCATAGAGCATCGTACCATCGGTGATGAATCCACCCACGTTCCCCTCGTCCAACCCGGCATTTACTGTCGTCCATGTATCACCGTCATCGGTCGATCGGATGACACCATTGTTAGTGTTTGCGTAGATTGTCGTGCCAACGAAGGTCAAATCCGAGACACCGTGATGAGAAGGATATGCCGGAGTCTCTTCCCAATTCGGCAGGTTTTGGCTGATGTTCGTCCAGGACTCCCCTTCGTCGAATGATCGAAGGATTTCTCCGTGCGGAGGACCGACATAAACTGTCTTTCCCGATACCGCCAAAAGCATCCATGTCCAGCCTAGCTTCCATTCAAATTTTGGGCCTGTCCAGAGTGTCTCACCTTTTTTCCAGCGAAAAAGCTGGTGTCCTGAGTCAACCTGCATAAGCGCGTAGAATGTATCTGCGCTAACGGCAAACCGATCAACGAGGTGTCTCCCGTTGTTCTTGTCTGTGTCAGATTTTATCTCTCTATCAACCGGAACCCATGCAGCCCCGTCATCTGAGAGGCGAAAGATACCAGAGGTTAGTGGAAAACCATTTTCCATCTGATGTCTGTTGATGGTTTCATGCACAGCGACGTAAAGGACGTCTCCGGAAATCGCGAAGTTTGTAACAGATCCAGTTGAATCCCAGCCGCGCCGAATCGGCTTCCACGAAAGGTCACTATCGGTCAATTTGAAAATGTCGCAGCCCGTTGTGGCGTAGAGCGTATTCTTGAAAACCGTCAAATGACCCACATGGGTACTAATCAACCCTCGATTGGCGAATTCCCACGAGTCACCGCCATCGGTTGAGCGGAGAATGCCATGACCCGTTGCGGCGTAGAGTTGATTTCTGGAGGATACCGTCATAGCAGAGGTGATTCCAGTGTCGACTTGAGGATGAATAGAATTCCAAGTTTCGCCGTCGTCATCAGAACGAAAGATCTTTGCGGGATATTGAGAGTAAGAGTATGCGTAGACTTTACCGGCTGCCACATGCAGCCGCATATCCTTCAACATCTGTGGCAGTTCAGTTGATACCCAAGTTTTACCTTCATCTGTTGAACGGAGCAGTCGATTATCCTTAGTTGCCGCATAAACTGTTGTGCCGGAGACGGCTAGCGTGTAGATTTTTGATCCAGGGGAGAGTTCTGTCCACCAATTCTCCCCTGCTCTGCGGTAGAAAACGTTTTCCTCCGTTTTTGCAAAAAGCGTCGTCCCACTTGCCACCAGACCGAGGAGCATTTCTCGATTGGTTAGCTCATTGTCCATTCGTGTCCACGACTTGCCGTCATCATCGGAGAAGTAAACACTTTCATCGCGACGTACTCCGATGTAAAGCCTTTCGCCAATGGTTGTGATTCCTGAGATGCCACCCGGGAATGGAAATCGTGTTAACTGTTGCCACGAATTTCCACCGTCTGAAGAAGAAAACAGGTCGCCTATTGTGCCAGCGTAGAGCGTGTTCCCCTTCTGCGCGAACGTATTGATACCGGGCAACATGCCGTAAATCTTCTGTAAGCCCTGCGAAGCGGGGTGCCATGAATCGCTGCCGTCTGTCGAACGGAAAATACCCATGCCCGTTGTTCCGGCGAAGAGTGTTCCGTCGGGCGTTGCGTGAAGTGCTGTGACGCTTCCACCGTAGGGGCCATCTGTTTGTGTCCAGCCATTTTGCTTTGATTGCGCTTCGTTCCGGGAATCTTTGGCGATGCCCAAGGCATTTCCCGCTGACAGATTTCCATCGCCTGCCTCTCTTGAATTGGACGCACCGCCATGATTTACCGGCATTGGTTTCGGAACGGGTATTTCAATCATCGGTGCATCCACAATTTCGACCATCGTCGCCGATTTGGGTGCGTCGAGGCTATACGGACGCTGAAATCGTGTCATCTGCTGTTGCCCCAAGCCGACGAACAGCGCAATGAAAGCCAGCGTCGTTGCGGCAATCCACGGGACAAGCGGTTTACCGTGTGGCGAGGCGAAGGTGCGGGTTGAAGATCGCGAATCTGCCGAATGACTCGTTGTGTGAAAGTTGGCGGCAGTTGAATTGTTTGAAAAGTCTGTTGCATCATTGGTATCATCTCCTCTTTCAAACGACATCGGGCACGATAAAGTCGATTAAGAATAGCACCCCGCGATGTTCCGATAAACCGCCCAATCTCCTCACAGGTCATCCCTGCCAAATAGTGCAACGTCAGGACTGTCCGTTCGCTTTCGGGTAGGCTTTCGAGCGCATCGTGTACCTTCTCACGAGTCTTTTGGTCAGCATATTCCCGAAAAGCCAGTGAATTGATTTGACCTTCCCCGACGTTGTCGATCGATTGTGTGGGCAGTCGATTTTTCCGTTGCCACATCAAACAAAGTCGAGAAGCAATCACATAGAGCCAGCCGAGGAAACGGTGCCAATCTTTCAGCGTTGATAGTTTCTGATACGCTTTTAAGAAGGTGTCTTGGGTGATTTCCTCGGCAAGATGGAAGTCACCGAGTTTGCGGTAAGCTAAGGCGTGAATCGCGCCTTTGTATTTGTCAACGAGAAAACCGAATGCGGTTTCATCGCCGTTGAGTGTACGCTGAATTAACTCAATCTCACTGAGTGCCATTTTTAACTCCCGATGTCAAGTGAATGAATTATTGGCGATTCCGAAAGGATCGCCTTCACTTCTAATGATGCACATCGGAGATGAATGATCCCATCCATACGACTTTTTCACTTAGCCGATCCTAAAACCTCTCCCCCGGCCCCTCTCCTACGAGGAGAGGGGAGATACTC
>JADFGN010000155.1 GCA_022567695.1 Candidatus Poribacteria bacterium
ATGGGTGATTTTGGATAATCACTACCACTTACTCATGCGGATTACACAGAAAGAAACCCTCGACAAATTCCTCCAGCATCTACATGGGGCAAGTAGCTTCCGGCTGAACCAGCGAGATCGGTGTAGAGGTCGTCGTGTGTGGCGGAACTACTGGGATCGTTGTCCTCGCAGTGAAAAAGACTTCTACACATTTTTCAATTACATTCATATCAATCCAATCAAACATGGCAAAGTTGCACTAAGAGATGGTGTGATATTGAAGGGTGAAGAGCAGATTGCTATTCCTCGAGCTCGTATGGTTGACTTGCACGATGCCTTGAGTCAATATGAGTTTTCAAGTTATCCATACTACCTGCGAAAAAATGGCAAAGAGGGTATGAACCATGTTTGGATAGACTACCCGGTCGTTGACCATTTAACCGGTGATGATTTCCCCGACTAAAGTCAGGCATCCGGGCCCAGCTAAAACCCTGTGGATGCTCCACTTTTTGAGTTTGAGAATTTATTCGGGTAATCTGGTGCCTTGCTTTAGCGAGGAATTTCCCGACTGAAGGTCGGGCATCCAGAGGAATTCTGTTCCCCAATTATTTAATCAAGTTCCAATAGTCGACACCCTTTGTTCCCCGCTGAAGCTGGGCATCCAGAGAAAATTGGCGTCACTCGTCGTGGATGTTCGACTTGAGTCAAGAATTTCACAAATGGATTACGACGCCTAACCCTGAACACGGAGGTTTACCATGTTTCGACAGCAAATCATAATCCCTGCGACGCGGAATATCGCTTTGTTCAACCGAGGGGGTGTATTGCTTCTCGCTATCCTCACACTGTGTGGACTTGTCGGCGTTCCCGCTGAAGGGGAGAAAGGTTCTACGCTGACAAACGAGTTCCCATTGACCACTCGCCCGACGCCGACACGCCCCCGGTTCTTTGCTGACTTAGCGGTATCGAACCCCCGCTTCGCCGAACCATCGGGAAATCGGGCATTGGACGCAGAAGAGCACGGGCATATCGCCTTCACGTTGGAGAATCACGGCAGAGGAACGGCGGCGGAAGTCGAGGTCGCGTTCGTCTTATTGACCGATACCGCTCACCTGACCTATCCGAAGACAACGCAGATTGGTTCGCTGGCGTCTGGGGAATCGAAAACGATTGAGATCTCTGTGACGGCGGGCTTCGATGTCGTGGACGGAACAACAACCTTCCGCGTCGCGGTGAGCGAAAAGTGGGGCTTTGAACCGCATCCGTTCACCGTTACTTTTGAAACACAAGCCTTCATCCCGCCGCAGTTGGTTATCGATGATAACAACATCGGGATTGACGACGACAAAGAGGGGGATTCCTACGGCGACAACGACAGTCGTATCGAACTGAGAGAGACCGTTGAGGTCACGGCAGTGGTGCAGAACATCGGCGCGGGGAACGCGGAAAACGTCAAAGCGGAGGTGTTCATTGAAAACGAAGGACGGAATATCTTTTACAACAGCCCTTCGACGATATTTGAGCTTGGAGACATCGCCGCCGGAGATTATAAAGCGTTTACCTTTGCGTTTTCGGCGAACAGTCGCTACCGACGGAAGGATTTGCCGATTACGGTGAAGGTCACCGAACGCAAAGGCAGGTACGGGCTGACGAAATCCCTTGGCTTGAAAGTGGATACGGCCATCAAGAGCGTCAAAGATGTCGTCGTGACCAAAATTGAACAACCGAGTCGAACGGTGACACCCACAGCACCGCAATTAACCTCTCCTGCCGATCGCATCCCGACCAACACCGAACCGCAGTTTTCGGACGCCGTCGCTGTCATTTTTGGCATTGAGGAATACCGTCTTGTACCTGCCGCTACCTTTGCCAACCGGGACGCGACGATTTTCTTTGAATACGCCAAATCGGTCTTCGGAATTCCTGATCGGAATATCCACATCGCCACCAACGAACTGGCGACCAAAGGCACATTCGACAAGGTTTTCGGCGAAGATGGCTGGATCTCCCGTCGCGTGACACCGGGGGAAACAGAGGTGTTTGTGTTCTACTCTGGACATGGGGCACCAGCTTTGGATAAGTCAGCATACCTGATTCCCCAAGACGCAGACCCCAACTACGCCAAAAGTACCGGATTCGCGTTGACACAACTCTACGAAAGCCTGCATCAACTCGAAGCCAAGCATGTGACCGTATTCATCGACGCCTGTTTCAGCGGTGCTGGTCGCCCGATTGAACGGAAGGAGATTCCGATGCTGCTAGCAGACGCTCGCCCTGTATTCGTGACAGTGGAGGGGACGTTAGCTTACGGGAATATGACCGTCATAACGGCAAGCACCGGGGCACAGATTAGTTCCGGCTATCGGGAGCAGAAACATGGCTTGTTTACCTTCTGTCTCCTGATGGGACTTCAAGGCGAAGCCGACGCGAACAACGACAAGTCGGTGACGGTCGGTGAGCTTGGGGATTATCTCAGCGCGCAGATTCCGGGGATAGCATTGGACTTGTACGACCGGGAGCAAACCCCAACCGTGCAGACGAATCAGCCGGAGCGGGTGTTGGTGAAGTTTCAGTGAAATTAAGATAAACCATGAGGAAAACAGCACCATGAAAAGGATAAACCAGATCAAATTCTCTGTCCTTTTAATCACCGCCTGTCTGATAACCATCACATCAATCGCCCAAATCGACGATGACTTTGAACAGTGGAAAAAGCAACAACAACAGAAATTCCAGACATTCGGAGATGAAAGGGACAAAGCCTTCACCGAATTCCTAAAGCGCGAATGGCGCGAGATGCAATTGATGCAGGGGG
Source organism: Candidatus Poribacteria bacterium (assembly GCA_022567695.1). Classification (GTDB taxonomy): domain Bacteria; phylum Poribacteria; class WGA-4E; order WGA-4E; family PCPOR2b; genus JADFGN01. The sequence goes on from JADFGN010000155.1 coordinate 2,795, forward strand.
TCATCCCTGATGAAGCACCTAAACCCATAGAAATCCCGGTCTATACGCCGCCTGTGGATGCGCCAAGCCTTGTAATCCCTGATGAACACCCGATTATCGAAAAGATCCCCCTGCCTCAACCGCCTCCCGACGCCCAACCCGACGTGAAGCCTCCGCCGCCTCCTGAACCTCGGAGGGAGAGCAAAGCCCTGCAAGTGCCCTTTTTCGACGTATCCCTGACGATTCTGTATGACGATAGCTTGAAAGTATCTTTGGGAGCGAAGCTAGACAAAGACGCCATCAGCGCGTTTTGGGAAGCGTTAAGCCACTCTAATTATGAAGCCTTTCTCAGACAGGTTCAGGCTTACAAAAGCCAAATGCAACTCAATGACTGGGGATACGCACTTCTCCTTTATCAGATCGCCGAACGCCTATATGAGGGAGACCACAACCCAAGCCATCTGTTTGTCTGGTTTACCCTGTCCAAATCGGGTTACGTGGCGAAAGTCGGTTACGATGCGGATCGGGTTTACCTGCTGCTACCGTCCGTCAATACAGTGTATGGTGTGCAGTACGCGACATTTACGGACGACAGCCGTCGATTCTACGTGGTCGCTTTCGAGAGAGATTTGAAGCCACCGACTGGAAGCCTCTATACCTACGATGGAGATTATCCCGGTGCGGAACGCCTGATAGATTTTAAGCTAGACCGTCTCCCGAACGTCGGAAATCGAGAGGGGGATAGAACACTTCAGTTCAGTTATAAAGACAAAAATTATGCTTTCAACGTGAAGTTTAATCAAAGCACCGTAGACTTCTTGAAAGCATTTCCGTCTACCGATTTATCCGTTTACTTTAATGCGTCACTCTCACTGAAGGCTCGATTTTCCCTCTTCTCCGCGTTAAAACCCATTCTCGAAGGCAAGTCCAAAATCGAGGCGATAAACGTCCTGCTCCGTTTCGTCCAGACGGCATTTGCTTACAAGACGGATAGTGAGCAGTTCGGCAAGGAGAAAGCCTTGTTCCCGGAAGAGAGTCTCTTTTACGATTATTCAGACTGTGAAGACCGTTCGATTCTGTTCGCTTACCTCGTCCGCAAACTGCTCGGTCTCGAAGTAATCGGTCTGGACTACCCCGGACATATTGCAACGGCTGTGAAGTTGGAGGCAGACATCGCGGGTCATGCGCTCATCTATAAAGACCAGAAATATATGCTCTGCGATCCGACCTATACCAATGCGGATGTGGGTATGTGTATGCCAAATCTCACAGAGATCGACCCGACGGTGATACAGGTTGGGTTTTAATCAGGTCACACCTAGACACCGAAAAAGGAGACGCTAAAATGCAAGGTATCGGCAACATTGAGTATTTTATGCGAAAATACACCTTCTGGTACTTATGCTTCCTGCTGGTGACCTTCGGCATCTATGCCGCAGATACCAACTCCAAGTCAGCACAAGAGCAGACGCCAGAAGCCATCTGGGTGACGGCAACAGGGGAGTGCTATGGTGACAACATCACACCGGAAGAAGCAAAAAGTAGAGCGTTAGAACAAGCAAGACTGAATGCTATCCGCCAAGTTGTCGGTGAAAAAGTCAGCGCATATGTCAGCCAACTCGATACAGGCACACAACAGGATTTCAATGAATCACTGACTCAATTGAGTCTATCCACGCTCCATGGGAAGGTTGTTGACCAAAAAGAGCCAGTTTGGAAGCCAGTAGAGAGCATTCAGCTTCGCCCTGGTGCCGCCCCGATTCCGGTTTACCGCGTGACTTGGGAGGTCAAGGTTGCTAAGGAAAAGGGAAAACGCGATCCCAATTTTCGTGTCGCGCTCAAGTTGAATAATAAGACATTTCGAGAGGGCGAGGAAATCATCCTGTCCATTAAGCCGACGCAGGACTGTTATCTCACTGTATTCAACATCTTATCTGACCATACCGTGTTGATACTGTATCCCCCTCAAGAACAGACACCACAAGTCGTGCGTGGAAAACAGACATTCACGCTGCCATCCGAAGCGGAGCAAGCGCGAGGAATCCGTTATCGCGTTGGACTGCTGCCGGGTAAAACAAAGGACATCGAAAGTATATACGTGATTGCGACTAAGGACAAGACCCTTTTTCTTCCTAGAGAGACCGAAGAATTCCACCTCGACATCAGTGGCCAAGTGGTCTTACCTACCTATCAAGTGGCATTTGAGGAGATCGGTCGTTGGTTAGTGAGCATACCGCTAGACATACGGGCTTTTGATCTACAAAGTTATGAAATCCGAAAACGCTGAGATGGTGATGTCATAAATCAAACAGGATTCATTCATTATTGAATAATCAATAACCGTCACGTTTGAGTTTGCAGATTAGAAAGCTCAAACGCAATGGTCCCACGTGGGTACTGTCAAATGCCCCGCCATTTTTATCAGAACCCCAAACTCAATTGAAGAAAGGAATTTTTACCATGAAAAACTCTGTTTTCACACTGACGCTCCTCTTTGCGACATTGACATTTCTGTGCCTGATGGGTTGTGGTGGAGGAAAACAAACAATCACATCAACCCCACCGCCGGATGTGAAATCCGGATCGACCTTAGACCTCCCCGACTGGTTTGTGAGTCCGCCCAAAGATCCGGGGTATCTCTTTACCGCAACCGATGCAACCTCACCGGTTCTCCATATTGCGATATCCTCGGCGGAACAACGGGGACGAGCTGCTATCGTACTAAAACTACAGCAACTCACTCAGACAACCGCCAATGATTTTATTGCACAGGCAGGGGTAACCGACCCGGATATTAGAAGCACTTTCGATGCCCAATCCAAATCAATCGCTGAGGAACTTGTCCAGCTATTGGGAAGGAAGGAACTCGAAGTCCGGGAAGAGAAATCTCTCTATCACGCCTATGTACTCATGGAGTTACCAGTTGGCGCCGAAAAGGAAAAGCTTCTCCAGAACATTAAGGAAGATAAACATCTCTACGATCTCTTCCGGAGCAAACAAGCCTTTGAACAACTAAATAAGGATGTTGAGGAGTATCGAAAATTTAAACAGCAACAAGGGGTACAATAGGCGTTTTTTGCTGAGCGGTGTATTTTTGCGAAGAAAGTACATCGCTCCGCCTTTATCCCTCCAAAATCTATCGTTCAAAAATAACGGTTATGAGAACCTGCTTGATGCCGATATTTCTGCTCAGCCTTTTGATTCTGAGTTGCCATTTTCCGAATCCTGCTTCAAAACATGCCCAAAAGGCGGTCATTCCATCAGCTACAGCCCTTGCGTCTATAACAACAGAACCGATAGCATACCCGATCTGGTTCTTGAATCCTCCCACCGGACTTAACTTTCGCACTGCGGTGGGGTATTCACCGACATATTTAGATTCCGATGCCTCTATCGAAGCGGCAACGCAAGATGGAATTGAGCAACTCACTAAGTCCATTAGCGTGCAGATTCGCGGGGAAGTGAGTGCCATTGGGGATTATCAGAAGCAATACTTTCAAGAGATCGTCCCGGATTCCGTTAAGGAAACTGTTGCTGACAAGTCTAAAATTTTAGCGACTCACATTGGCCCCAAAATGACGATTGTCCTCTTAGGACTAGGTGAAGGCAACTTGATCAATCAGGAAACGGTTATGCTTCAGTCTCTGCCAACACCAAGCTGGATCAAAGAAGTACCACGTCAAAAGGGGTACTTCTATGGAAGTGGGCATTGTGGAAAACGCTATTATGAGGAGAGTGGTTGGCACACGGCAGAAGAAGACGCACGGATTCATCTCGCGTTAAATTTTCAATCCTACGTCAATGTATTAGTCAAACACTTCAACTCGCAGGTTGAGACGATCTCTATTACAGAAACCGATGTTATTTTGAATCGGATTGAAGTTGTTGGTCGATGGTTCGATATAAAGACAAAAACCTACCACGTTCTAGTTCGAGCCCCTCTCAGTCAAAACGCAGACGCAGTTCGCTCGGAGTTGAATCAACTCGACAATGTCTCTCCCCCCTCGCGAGAGAAAATCATCCGTCGTGCGTTCGATGAGTTGGAGGAGGAAGTGCGCTAGAATTCGCAAGTCAAACCGTTTACTAAAGCCAGGCCTGTGAAGGTGGTGAAGAATGTGTTATAATTCACACATCAGGCATAAGGAAAGGCAATCTCATGAAAACGCATACCACGACCAAACCGGCGAAACCCGTTATCATCTACGATGGTAAATGCAATTTCTGCGTCAGCGGCATCCGACGTATTCAGCGTAAAGATCAGGCGAATCAGTTCGTCTACACTCCGCGACAGACCCCAAACCTCCACGCCCTTTATCCACAACTAGCTACGATTGAATCGAAGGACGGTATGCGGTTCATCCATCCCGACGGGCGGGTGTATCGCGGGGCGGATGCGATTTATCAGATCTATAGGCGTCTGGGCAAGTATCGTTACGTGACATGGATATACCTCGTGCCGGTCCTTCGGACATTACTGAAAGGGATGTATTGGCTGATTTCAACGAATCGATCGCGTTTGGGGGGTGCAAACTGCGAGACCGAAACCTGCTCAACAGAGGAAGTGGGAAAATGAGGAGATGAAATAACTTGACTCGCTCAACGAGCCGATCAGATGTGGAAGGCGAAGGAAGAGTCAGCTACCCCGCCATAAATGGACGCACGGTATTCTTTACCATCATCATCAATGAGGCTTTTCCATTTCTATTCAATGCTTACGCGGTCTTCTTTGATGTGGTCAGGGTCTCCCAAGACTTCGATAATTTCTTTTTGAGTCGTTCCAATATTGAGTTTTTCACGATAGGACATATTTATCACTAGCGAAAAATCCGCTTCCACCACGGACGACGCTGTTGATCTTCGAGGAGCAATTGATTCTGTTCGCTCAGTGTGGCGATATTCTTCTGGCTCATTGCCACCACTTGCGTAAGGTGGTCTATCTGTTCGTCTTTGCGGGAAAGCTGGTCCCTAAGGGATTCAATCTCATCAAAAATATAAATGTCCAGCTTTCCTTCACCGCCCATATTGCCGCCCACTCCAGACCAGTTTCCCGCGCCAAAACTGCACCACAGCCGTAACGACAATCCCACCGTACAGCAAAAATCCGATAGGTAGAATCAAGCCCCACAGCCATCCAATACCCAGTAGCTTGGTGCTTCCGATGCCTACAAGTATCATGACGCCCACCGATACCGTTGCCAAAATCAGCACGAGTAGTGACATTGAAACAGCACTGACCACCAAACCCACCATCGGCAATCCCACCATTAACATCAACCCAATGAGAAAAATAATAACACGCATAACCGAGCGTTCCATTAAATCAAAGGCATGCCGGCCAAGCGCAACCCATATTGCTTTTAACGAGTGATAGGGCCGGGTGGCAACTAAATCTCGCGTTAACCCGGTCCACACGGAATAGCCGTCTGCCTTCGCCCGTCGTGCAAGACTCACGTCGTCTAGCAGAGACCCCCGAATCGCAAAGTGTCCGCCTACCGCTTGATATATGCTCCGCTTGACCAAGATAAATCCACCGGCGGCGAGGGCTTTCTTTGGATGCACATTCAATTTCCCCAAAGGGAAAAACGTCCCCAAGAGCGTCACATAGGCAGGCATTATCAATTTGCCCCCAGAGTTGACCTGCTCCAACTTCGGAATGATTGAAACAAAGTCTAGCTCGCTGTCAAAAACCAACGTCATCGCTATTCGCAGTGACTGCGGATGATGAATACAGTCGGCGTCGGTGAACAGCAGCCACTCACCTCGGGCATGTTTCACGCCTTGATGCAATGCCCACGATTTGCCAATCCAGCCAGATGGGAGATCTTCGCTGTCAATAATTGACAACCTCGAATCCTTCGCAGCTATGAGTGCGGCAATCTCTGCTGTGTCGTCACTCGATTGATCATTGATGAGAATGATTTCAAAGTCGGGATAATCTATCCGTTGCAGAGAAACAAGTGTCCGTTCGATGATGTCGGCTTCATTTCTGGCAGCCACGATGATTGAAACAGATGGGCAGAAAACTGAAGTTTTTTTTTGCTCAGAGGCATCTAACCATGGCAGGTTATTAAAGGATTTAACGTTGTGAACGAAGATAAGGAGAAACGCAATGGCAATCAGTGCCAGTATGACTGTCATGAGATGGTACTCTCCAATAGCGAAACGAGCTGGGGATCGAACGATTTGCCCGCCTCTTTTTTGATCAGCGCGATGGCTTCCTGAGTATTCCCTGTCTTTTCTAGTTTCTCAACGAACTTCTCTACGAGTGCTAAAATTCGCGATTCAATCAGAATTTCTTGCCCTTCCAATCCATCTGGATAGCCAGTGCCATCCCACCGTTCTGTTGTGTGACGAAGGATATCAGAGACTTGACCCCAACCGAGCATCTCTTCGACGAAATTTGAAGATTCTTCTCGAACCACAAATTCTGCATCAACGGATGGGGGCAGGGCAGGAGACACAGAATCCCTGTCCATTGCGTGGTTAATTTCGATGTTCTCTCTCTGTCCACCTAATCGCCCGACATTCGCCAAGTATAATGCTCGAACCAGTGTCTCCCTCTGGATCTCGGAGAAGTCTAGGGCGAAAGCAAACCGATTTATCCATAATTCCACCTTCCGCCTATCGGCACGATTTCCTTGGGCATAGAAATCGCTGATTAATCCAACTAGCAGCAAGTGTTGCCGCAGTAACTGTGTACCCATTTCAAGGGCAATGAGAAATCGTTGAAGCCATTGTGGCATAGAGGACCCCAAACGAAACAACGCACACACGACAACAAACAGGACGAGATTGGGGCGAATCATCCACGTTTCCGCTCCGGGTAACAACGACACAGGATAGAAGAGGCAGATGATACTGCCCCATTTGTTCATGTGCATCCGCCACTTGGTCAGTGCAGCCGCCTTTTTTGCTCGGGTATGATACCAATAAATAATCTTTAGCGCATAGAAACCGCAGGCGATTGTCAAGATTCCTCGGTAAGCCTTTGAAAAATACAAAAAACCGCCGAGACGATAGAGACCATCGGCGATGAGCAGTGCTACAAATGCTAAACCAAAGGCAATTTTACACGATCGCAGTTTTTGCATTGGCAGGCCTGTGATGCTAAGGGTCAGACCCACTCCATGATAAATCACCGCCAATATCAACACATTGAGTATAGCGTTGTAGGCAATATGGGCCATCGGTGTCATGCCTTGCTGGACAAACCTTTCTCCGGTGACAGCAACTCCAGCTCCAGTTAAACAGCACCCAGCCCACCAGAGCAGATGGTATGCATCATAGCTGTCTCGATTGTGCCGATACATTCGAATGCCTTTGAGAAACATCAGCACGCAGAGGAGTAAACCAATGAGCTTGAGAGAAAAGTTAATCATCCTACGAGGGATTCAAAGCGAGCACTAACCCTGTCAGTATGAGGTAAAAGCACACGGACATCCGTAATTGCAGCTAAGAGTTGGTTGGCAAGTTTTTCGGCGTCTCGTTCTTGTTGATCGGTGAAGATCGTTTTCCCCGCGATGACTGCCAAAAGATCAATCTTCACGCCATCAATATGTCCAAGACAAATATGCGATAGTTCGTGGAGAATCGAACGCTCTACCGATAATGGCAGAGCCAGTTTGTAAAGGATAACGTATTGGTTTTTATATTGGAGGGATAAAGCAGGAACAGTCGGCGGAAGAGAAGGCATCGATAAGATTGCGATTGGACACGACAAAAACTCAGCACTCATCACACAGAGTGCTTTTGCGGACTGACACTGGTGGGCAAGTTTTTTGAGCCGCTTTTCAATGGGTTGTTTTCTAAAAAACATAGGGAGAACCTCATTCTTAGATAGAGTCACTCTCTTCCTGATTTAGCATTGGAAGCGCTTTGTAAACTCAAAGAACTCGACTTACCTAACCCACATGCTGAACAAAGCTCAAATACCGAGAATCGGGCAGGTGATAGAAATCAATTGGCAGGTTCCTCGGCACGATCAATCATTGAAACTACCTGATTGATAATGGATAGAACCTTCTCTTGATCTTTGTCATCCAGCTTTTGAATGGAACGCAATGCGACCTGAAGGCCGGGTTTCCGTTGCAGTGCGGATGTAAGATTCTCGATTGATTCTTTACCTTCAGAAAAGCCTGTTTCATCTTCCAAGAGGGACCCAGCACTGACACCAAGTGCGTTCGCAATACGGGATAAGCTATCAATAGAGGGGTAAGAGATTCCGCGCAAAATACGGGATAACTGCCCCTGATCGACGTTCGCTTGTCGGGCGAGTTCACTCGGTTTCATGCGTCGTACATCCAACAACCTATGGATGGTTTGTCCAATTTGATTGGCACCCAATGACATAACCTCCTTTCGGCTAAATGATGCTTGACTAAAAAGCATGGGTATTATATCATCCTACTAAGACCAGTTAAATTCCATATGAGATATAATTCCGCGACTCGATTTTTGGACTTGACCTAAAATCAAGACTGTTATATAATGATTATAAGACAGATTTATGGGGAATCGTCTTAAAATTGCCAAAGCACTAATTTGGTGACAATAACCGCCAAGCCTCCACCAGCGATTGCCTGTATAAACGTATGACGTTTGCGGTAAATCCGCGCCCACGCAATTGGAAGTAACAGCAGAAAAAACCATGCGAAATTCGAGTTGACCATGAGTGTGAGGGCTGTAACACAGCCTGCTGTGACCCCTGTGTGAAAACTGATTTTCCACATCTGTGTCAAAACGAGGAACACGACACCATTGATGGCATAGGTAATACCCAGCCAGACAATCGCTTTCGGGGCACCGATAACATGCAAGATGAAGGTGCCACAAAGCGCAGAGGCTAATCCCAAAGTCAGCACGCCCGGTCGCTGCTCCTTTATGGCGATGTGCATGTCACTAAGCATCCCTAATCGCACCAGGACAACAATGAGCACGAATGGCAGTCCGGTTGAAAAGGCAATACTGATTAAAGACCATCGGACAAACTCTAAGCCCGTCCGAGCGTATGCATGTACCGCCACCAAAGTTCCGGCAATTGGAACAAGAAACGGACTGAATATCAGTGAAATCAGGGCCGCCAGACGGTTCAACATCAGTTCCCCTTGGTTTGGATCTATTTTACCATAAAAACCCATTAACTGAAAATGAAAAAGGGAGACAACCATGAAATGGGTGATGTGTTATCTCGTTTTTAGCCTTTTCTTGACCTCTTTGATGACTTTGGCTTCCGACGAACAAGCGGTTTACGATGCTCATATCGCTTGGATCTCCGCCTTCGAGCAGGCTGACATAGCCGCTATTGATGCCATTTGGACTCAAGCACCTGACGTTATTTTGGTCACCATTTTCGGTGAAGAGATAAAAGGCTGGCAAAAGGTCCAAAAACAAATCAAGACCAGTTTTGTTTTAACCGGCAGAACCACGATTATCGGGGAAAATCTGGTAATCACCGTCTCTGATAACAAGGCATCTGCAACCATGGACTACCGCTGGAGTCCATTCCCCAACATCCCGCTTAAAGCCACTGAACTTTATCGCAAAGAGAACGGCGGATGGAAGATGATTGCTCAAGATGGCACAGGTGGACTTGAACCGCTACGCTGCAACGCTGAAAATCGCGTTCGAGAACGGGTCCAACAAACCAAAGATGCATTGGTCAGTAAAGACTTCGATGCACTTCAAGAGCAAATCGCCGATGATGATTTTACATTCGTCAATCTCAACGGCACAGTCCATCCTGAGTTCGATAAAGCTATCATCGGAAAGGACTTGGAGAAAATTCGCGAGTTCAGCTTAGAGGTTATCTTCCTCACCGATGATACGGCAACAGCTCACTTGACCCTCACCTTGATTGGGAATAACGAACAGAAGGCTCAATTCGTAATCAAGAACTTTCAACTCACAAAGCTCGACTTTGCTCCAAAACCACTCGCAGTCCAGCCCAAAGGGAAGCTAATACCAACATGGGCGCGAATCAAAACAGGGACGCCCGATTAGCGGGCATAAAAAAAGGGCTTCGCACGATGTCTTGCCGGACAGCGAAAGCCCCAACCAGCGGTGGTATTTTACCATAATATCACCGCTGATTCAAGAAAGGATCAATGATGAATCAGCACTTTGACACGGCCCCTTCAGGTGGGAGGAAGAACGGGTGCGCATCCGCATATCACCGCCGATACAAGGAGGTTGCTATGTTTACTGAAGAACGTGCAACGGGTTTTATCCGCGTCACCCCTCAAAACCGATGTCCTATCTGTGACAGTGACCATTACTGTTCGTTCTTCGCCAACATGGCCGCGGTTGTCTGCATGAAGGTAGAGAGTGACCAGTCATATGAAACTGGAATTGGGACAGGATATATTCATCAGTTGAAAGATGACCCATCACGGTATCGTAATTCGCATCGTGTATTTTCCGCGTTGACCACCAGGTGGTCAAGCGCCTCCCAAAAAGAATCTTCATCCCTTGCCCCACTCTCCGTTCTCAACGATGTCTATTCTCAACTCTATTCCAAACTCCCCTTATTATCTACCCATCGACAAAACTTAACCAATCGCGGACTCTCTCCTGACGAAATTAAGCAGCTCGGCTATGTCTCTCTGCCGGAAGGCTTAGAACGTTTGCCGACTATTAAACAGCTCACCAAACACCATGGGCGAAAGTTGCTTTCCGTACCGGGATTCTACTGCACACGATCGGGTCAAGTTTGGCTTGCGGGTCGACCGGGAATGCTCATCCCTTGCCGAAATATCGACGGGCAGATCATCGGAAACCAACTCCGCATCAATAAGGAAGGTAAAGGTAGTGGAAAGTATCGATGGCTCTCGGCCACAGCGAGACAACGACAGAAGGGCGGTGTGAGTTCGGGCACGCCAATTCATGTCGCTAAAATCGATGAACCGTTTCGTGAAGACCGCGTGTGGATTACCGAAGGGATTCTCAAAGCGGATATCGCATCGATCAAGCTGAATGAGACGGTAATCGGTATCGCTGGTATCGGAAGCTGGAAGCTACTGGAGTTGCGTGATGTTCTTAACCGACTGGATGTGCGAAATGTCGTCAT
>JADFGN010000156.1 GCA_022567695.1 Candidatus Poribacteria bacterium
GTGAAAAAAATTAGAAACAGTAGCCCGCCCACGATGCCCCAGAATGCAAGTTGATACGTCATCGGCTCCATTGTGTCGTCGATTTTTGAGATGCCAAAAGCCTTCAAAATAACCCGCTTGAGATGATTTCTAGCCCCCCAAAGTGACATCACGCAGATGCTGAGAAATGCGCCGAACGCTTGTTCATCGTAAAACGGTACTCGCGGGCGTGATTGCCACCCCACCATCGTCGTAAAAATTAACGTGATTTTGCTGAGTACGAAAAAGAACCAGCATGAAAATGAGAGGTCTAGCGGCATCAGGAAGCCTAAACCGATCATAAACGGGTAAAACGAGACGGTGATGTATCCGTAGCTGATCAGGGCCGTCCATGGTGCTTCTGTAAAAAGATAGTTGATGCTGCGGCGTTTGGTTGGAATACCGGGAATCGCTGGATAAAGCGTGTGCAAGCCGTTGATCATCGTAATCGTTGCAGCGATGGCGAAACCGACGCAGAATAGTCGATTAGAGAATAGCGTTCGTCTCGTTTTCGCCATTTCAAACGGTAACTGGATGACGGGGTAACTGAGTCGTTCATGTTGCGTCCACTGCCGCCTGAGTATCACATTGATGCACAGCATCACAAAAACAAGAACGGTCAAGAAAACAGTCCAATAAAGCGTGGGTTTAAGCCATGCTTTGATGTGGGGGATGGTATGAAAGTTTGAATCGCCTTCGTAGTATCCATCTAGAATATGCTTGTCATCAATTGTTAACCATTCAGGGATATGTCGGAAGAATAATTCGCGCCATTCATTCTCGGACGTTGCAAACCAAAATGGATGTCCGATGATTGGTATCAGTTCTTTGAGAAGGTGATTCGAGGTGAGCGCCGTTGAACAGGACAGCATGATATAGACCACGAGGAGTTCGCCTGGGCGCAGGGCGGACTGTGGTCTAAATTGTCGCCACAGACTATTGACGCAGGTGAGAACGAACAACAACAAAATAACATTAAAAAAGGGCACTGCGAACGTCGGACTGACACGCATCATCAAAACCGCATAGCTATTTGCGATAATCAGCATCAATCCGAGTAGCAGTGCCCGTAGGGAAACTTTGTAGGTCAGCGGTTGATAACTAGCCATTGTCCCCCCATCACTTGTTATACCAATTCAGCTTAAGAATCCAGCATTAGCTGAGGGCTCATCATGTTGCGGCGAGTTTGTTAATCTCCGCCAACACTGACGAATTTAACTAATTTTCAGGAATAAGTTCCCGCAAGAAATCAGTCCCACCTGAAAGGCCTGTGGTTTGAAATATATACTTTAATACTGAACTATTCCAAAATCTATTGGAGAGATATGGGAATCTTGATGTGTCAGAAGTATTTGGCGCAGAAAAAACGGCTCAAACCCGTACACTAACTGGATTGGATCCATTTTTGGAAATGTTTTTTGGTATTTTCGGCAATCCGCCAAAAAAGAAATCCAGTGATAGTTTACGCTTCTTATTGAGACTAAAGGAAAATTCGTATCCGATAACTTTCGCGTGAAACATTATGTCGCATTCTGTTTCAAGTCAGGCGACCCATTTCCGACAATGAAGCCCCGCGACCTTGTGATTGTAGGGCTTTTTTATTTCCAGCCCGTCAGACGGACGGATTTTTTGAACTAAGGGGCGCTGCCCAGCGCTCATGCACATTGGGTTTTAATTTGACATAGTCAAAGTAGAACCTTTATCCAAATACCATGTCTCACCAACGGTCGAGATCTGCACCAACGTTTCCAAGCAAAACCCGTTGCTCCGCTTTTGAGCGCGAATGTGTTCCTTTCGGAAGTAAATTTCCTGCGGTTCGGGGCCATCAAGTAACCCTTCCCGCAAGACCCTTCCATCGTGTTTCCCGGAGGGCTGAATGCCTAAAAGATCCAGTGCTGTCATCGCAACGTCGATATTTCCGGAGGGAACCTGACTGATAACCCCGGACTTGAAATCTGGCCCGGCAGCAAACAGCATCGTTTTCAGTTCAAAGGGACTGATACACCCGTGACCCGCCCCGCTCCCTCCTGCTGTTGTGCCACGCACACCCCACCGATTTGCCTTCGCGTTCCAGGCATAAGAATACAAAATGTCTCCCCCTCGCGGGTGGTCGTTACCGATAAGTTTCATTGACAACGTTCCTTCAATCTGCCCCAAGTTCGCATCATGGTCTTTATGATGCCGAGTAAAGATGGGGCCACACCATTCCTGTTCTTGCAAAAATTCGACAATTCCGCGAATCTTCTCGATGTCATGGTCTTGAACATAGATATGTGTATCGACACAGATAACGTCGGTTGATTCCTTTGCCCGTTTCAACCCCGCATCAATCAGAAACTCAGAGAGATTCACCGGTTGCTCTTGGGTCACAAAACCGTGATCGGACAGTACAAATAAATCTGTTGAATCCCGAAGGTCAAATTTATCTAACGCAGACAGGATGTCTCCAAGGTGTGCATCCACTCGCTGAATCGCTTCCATGCTTGTCGGCGCACCGGGCCCATAAGCATGTTGCGTGTGATCTGGATCCGATAGCCAAACATAGAGCAATGTTGGCTTAATTTCGCGCAGGATGTATTCAGTCAACACACGAATTGCATAAACATTTCGTCCGGTATTTGGATATGCGGGTTCAGGTGCTGTGCCAAATTGAGCCTTGATTGTTCTCGAAAGCGGGTCCGGCAGGATATAGCTGTGGTTCACAATCCATCCATCCAATTTGTGGTTCAGCAGAAATGCCGCGCCAGTCGAACATGAACTGGCAACAGCAGTTGTACCTCCGGCTTTAACAACCATTTGCGCGAGGGTATCGGTTGTCAGCAAATGTCCGTCGGTTACCTGATCAAAGCGAATGAGGTTTTCATAATCTCCGGTGGAAATTCCACGAGTCGGATTAAGCTCCGGCACAAGCACGGTGTTGCCCATAAGCCCGTGTGTCCTCGGATAAGCACCGGTAGAAATTGATGCGGAGTTAAGTCGCGTCAAAGTTGGAAAACAGGAATGGTTATCAGAAAAGGTTACACCCCGTTGTGCGAAGCCCCATAGATGCGGCGTATTCGCTGGACTGACCAGATCTGGACGCATACCATCCCAAACAACAATCATGATTCGTTCGGCCTTGCCTTTTGAATGTGTCGTGTGCATGTCATCGTCCTCCGTCTGAAAATAGCTCTGATACCAATTCCATTTCTAAATGCTACTAAGTTTTTAGTCTTGTCATTCTGAGCCCTTCGCTGCGCTCGAGGATAAACTTCGCGAAGAATCTCTACTTCCAACAGAGAGATCTTTCGCTTTGCTCAAAGCCTGTCCTCGAGCGGAGCGAAGGAATGACATTTGCTGCCGATTGATCGAGAATTGGTATGAGGCTCTTGCAGAAAATACTGCGGTAATCTTTTGATTATAGCACTTCTCCAGAATTGAATCAATGCCCTTGTTCAATAATTGGTCACGTTGTTCAATTTGCCTCCAATTGTTTGTTCCCAAAACGGCGTAGCCGTTGGAACTTTTACCTGAAGATCGCTTAAACAACCAGTGTTGGCGAGCGTATTTGATGGTATGTAAATTGCTCAAAAACTTCAGATTTGCAGGTTGAGAGGATGGCTTATCTTAAAATGCTTGAACATCAAAGGTGAATTGTGTTAATCTATTGATGCCATTGTGGCCCTTGAGTATTCCCTGCGCTCATTACGAGTTGATTTTCAATGGACTTTATTTTAAGGAGATAGAAGATGCGAAGGACTTTTTTTTACCCGTTAGTGATGTTAGTCACGGCAATGTTCATCATGGCACCTTTCAGTGCGCTTTATGCGGATGTTTGGGTGGTTAGTAGTGGTGATACCGTCTATAATCTCAATGCCAAGGGCATAGCTTATCCGAATGTCATACCCGGCCTCACACAAGTACAGGCGGCAGAAGTGGACCCCAAAAGGGGAATCGTATGGATCTCGGTATCGGCTGCAAATACAGTCTTCAGATACGATCCGGCTGACAAGTCACAAAATGCGTTCAAAAGTATCCCTAATATCAATCGCCCGGGTGCAATTTCAATCAATCCGAGTGATGGCGCGGTTTGGGTTGCCGGAGTGGATTCCGTCAAGAAAATATCCGCGGATGGCAATCAGATCCTTGCAACTATTACGGGGGTGCACGAACCCAACGTTGCTGTGAACACAGCCGACGCAAGTTGTTGGGTGACAGATTCGAGAGGAAAGGTTGCTCGATATGATGCGAGTGGAAATCTTGTGGTAAGTTCACCAGTCACCCTAAAAGAACCCAAATACGTCACCGTTAATCCCAAAACAGGTAATGTGTGGGTGGCTGACAGTCAAGCGAACATCCTTGTAAAACTGAATTCCAGTGGTCAAGAGCTCAAGCGAATCACAGATCTTCAACTCCCGACTTCACCGCGTATAAATCCCAAAGATGGCAGCCTTTGGGTCGTTGCGAGTTCCAACACGTTGGTTAAATTGAGTGCGGATGGTCAAAAAATTCTGGAAGTTCCGGCTGGCATGGCGATTCTCGGAATCTGCGTCGATCCGACCGATGGCGGCGTTTGGGTTGCCGATCAGTTTGGCTCTTCCTTTCAAGGCGGCGTGAGCAAATTCTCCGCAACGGGACAAAAACTATTTGAGTCTTTCATTCCATTACCATCTTATGTATCAGCATATTAGGCAGAAATGAAATGAAGGGGAATGAGAAGGAGTAATCTCCCCAATTTTCTCTCATTCCCAATTTTCTTGCACCAGTTTTTGATTTCCGTTCTCACTCCACTCACCATACCTGACAAAGGGAAAATTGAATGTATAAACGTTGTATCCTCTTCCTGTTAGCGATATTTTTCTCTCTCCTGCCCCAAATTCAAGCTCAAAATACACCCTTGCCCGATTTTGAAGTGGATGGGAGCAGCATCACTTTTTCTAACCCTTCGCCCGTTGAAGGGGAAGAAATCACAATCTATGTTCAGATAAGGAATATCGGACAGATCCCACCAACGCTCAACGACGACCTTGTTGTCGATCTTTACGAAGGCGATCCGGCGACAAACCCCCTTCAGATTTTATGCAAGGATGTAATTTTAGGCTTAGAGCCCGGCAAATCGGATGGAGTGAAAGCGCAATGGCGACCATCGCCTGGAACAACTGAGATTTACGCTATCATCAACCCGTCCGGGAAAAAGGAAATCAAGGAATCCGACCTCAGCAACAACATTGCCCACACCTCGATCACTGCTTCCCCGCGCACATTTCCTCATGCGACGCCGGAACAGATTCAATCTTCAATACAGAAAGGCGTAGAATGGATTAAATCCCAACAGGGGAAGCACAGCCGTATCTGTTTGCAGTGCGGGACCGAAAATCAACTGATTTCACTTTGCGTCATGTGTGGTGCGACGCTCAAAGGTTTACCAGAAGAACTCATCCCCGGCCCGGCATGGGATTTTGGAGAGGACAACAAGCAGGAAACCGCATTGGCTTTACAAACACTGCTATCAGCGAATGTACCGTCCTCCGACCCCGCCGTGAAAAATGGGCTCGCATTTCTTATGACTTCAGACTGGAATCTCTTTGCAGTGTACCATCACGCAGTTATCATCCCTGTTCTCGTTGCAACAAACGATTCCAAATATCGACGAAGGGCTCAATTTGCGGTTAATAAGCTGATTGAAAGCCAACTGCCAGTTAAAGGAAGCGAATTCGCAGACCCTAGAGATGACGGCGGTTGGGGCTACGGATATACGGCGGATGGGGCGCATATGAACATGGTCATTTATGGACTTTACGCCGCAAAACAGTGGGGGCTTGAAATTCCTCAGAGGACGTGGGAACGCGCTGAAAAATGGATACGCCGCAATCAGACGGAGACGGGGGGTTGGCTCTACAATCTTGTTGATGAGGGATCGCCTTGGGCGACTGGGGTCTACGGAAGTATGACGGCTACCGGGCTTTGGGCGCTTCGTGCCTGTGATGTACCTACTGAGGATGCACAGGTGCAGAAGGGAATCGAATGGATTAGAAAATATTGGACGCTCACCCGCAACCCCGGATCTTTCTCATGGAAGTATTACTATCTGCTCTCCCTACAACGGTTCTGCGACATCCCACCCTCACTGGATACGCTCGTTGGACGCGACTGGTATGAAGAGATGGCAAATATGCTCATCGCAGAGCAGCATCCGGATGGGCGCTGGGTAGATTCGGAAGGAGCCTTCTCATCAACCTGTTTTGCGTTGATGGTACTCACACATACTTTGCCGAGACCGACTCAACCGAATCTGGGCGTAGTGGATGGGAGCCTTCGGGTTTCTCCACCGTCTCCACGTGTTGGTGAGCCAACGCGAATCAGCGTTACGCTGACAAATACGGGCGCGCCACTCGACGCCATCATTAACGTCGATTTCTACGACGGAGACCCAAATAATGGCGGTGTAAAAATTATTTCTCAGGAAGTGATTTTTACACCCAATATTGATGAAACGTCGGCGTCGATTTACTGGACACCATCATCGGAAGGAACACATGAACTCTATATCACCATCCCTCCCGCCGAACAGATCGGCGACTTAGACCTCAACAATAATAGTATATCACAGCCGTTGACCATCCGTCCTAAATCTGCTACCGCCATTGATCTGACCCAATCCATCCGCAAAATCAGCGATGGCGTTTACCAGATCGGTAGCGTTGTCACGGACGCAAACAAACGAGAAGTGACCATACCCGGTGAAATTAACATCGTTAGCGGCGATACTATCATCGAATTTTTCGCTTGCGACAAATTCGGTAAAACACATGAAAGCCTTATCATGCTTGATGCCGAGCCAATTCATATCCATCTTGCGCTACTTAGGCTGAATATGGATGCGGGCATGAATCTTACCGTCCAAGGCGATCCGCATGACCCTGAAGGTACTCACGCTGAAATCTGGGTCGAGTGGGAACGCGGTGAAGAAACTATCCGTCGCCGAGCCGAAGACCTTGTGTGGAATGCGATGGAGGAGCGACCAATGCAACACACCTATTGGGTTTTCACCGGTGGACGCATTATCAATAATCAATTTACACCGCAATTATTCCACAATATCATTGCTGCTTACCGCGACCCCGACTCCATTTTCAATCATCCCCTCCCCGGTGGTACCGACGATCGAACTTATCACGTTAATACAGATGTTGTTCCCGCCAAAGGCACGAAAGTAAAGATAATCATCCACCCGATTTAGAATCAAGCTCAAGGCTAAAACACAAATCCATTCGGATTGCAGGAAGTAGAGGAAGTCAGGGCAACTTGAAACCTGCTCACCAACATCATTTAGACCCTCTCAGTAGTGCACTGTTAAATAGGTATTGATATCCTATCATAACTTTATTTCACAGAGGGCTACAGCGCTACCGCCCTGAACGGTTACACGCATCCATTGAGGAGCTTTAATGAACGTCAAGTCACTGAGAGCGATTCTCGTCGCGCTGATCTGGATTATCTTTCAGAGCGCAACTGCTTCTTATATTCACGGAAACAGCATCGGTCAACTCATCGCGAATCATCTACCGCTGGGTGGCTTATTTTACCTGACGCTCCTTATCTTTCTCCTGAACCCGATTCTGCATCGAATCCGAAGTGGGCTTGAATTCTCGCCGTCGGAACTGGTACTCATTTGGGTCATGATCTCCGCAGCTTCCGCCATCCCCGGCTACGGGATGATGGAATTTCTTTTCCCCTTCCTCGCAACCCCAGCTTACTTTGCCAGCCCCGAAAATCAGTGGAAGGAAGTTCTTTTTCCTCATCTGCCGGAATGGCTCTACGTTTCCGATCGAAAAGCAGCGGAGGGATTTTACCTCGGTGAGGTGAGCGGCGCGCATATTCCTTGGGGAGCGTGGACGGCGCCTGCCAGTTTCTGGATAGCGTTCAGCCTCGTGTTCTTCTTTCTAATCATCTGCTGGTCAGCAATCCTACGCAAGCAGTGGATCCAACGCGAGCGATATCCCTTCCCACTCGTGCAAGTGCCCGCACTTCTCATCGAACGGCCATCTCCGGCAGGTCTGCTTAATCCGCTCACACGCCGCCCATTTTTATGGATTGGCGTTTCGCTCGCCCTATTTATCCATTTACTGAAAGGGCTGAATAACTATTGGCCTGCCATTCCCTACATCCCCACCGTCTATCACTTCAACCATTTGATTACCGAAAAGCCGTTCAACGCACTGTTTCGGGGATGGGCGCTCGATGGGCGAATCTACCTGTCGGTCATTGGGGTCACCTATTTTCTCCAACTTGATGTATCTCTCAGCCTCTGGTTTTTCTTCACCTTCTACAAATTCCAAGAGGTATTCCTGTCTGCGTTTTCGATTCCCGGTGTATCTACGCAGCAACAGGTCATGGGCGGCGATCTAGTGCTGATCGGCTTCCTAATCTGGATGGGGCGTCACCATCTGCGAGATGTTTTTCTTAAGGCTATCGACTCACGTTTTGAGACGAGTGATACCGACGAGCCGATGTCATACCGTTTTGCGTTGCTAGGCATCGGTATCAGCCTGATTATCCTGATTGGCATGTTGCGTTTCGCTGGGATGTCGCTTGGCATAATTTGCGCCTTTATTTTCCTGCTCGGGTTGATGGTGACAATCATCACATGGATGGTGGCTAATGCGGGCATGTTGCTTGTGAATATCGGCATTACCCCACTGAGGCTGCTCACGACGTTCTTCGGCACACGGATTATAGGCGCACGCAACTTGACACTTATGGCTTTCGATCGGTCGGTGATCTCCACGTGGTCCTCCGAGTCATTGATGCCGTATATCTTACAAAGCTTCCGACTTGCCGATTACGCATCGGTGCGCCAGCGTAGGCTGCCGCCCCTGATGATTCTTGCCATCCTCGTTGCGGTTGCTGTCTCATACTACAGTTCACTCCATTTTATCTATCGGCAAGGGGCGTTGAATCTGGTTGGGTGGGTCTACTCCGGGGTTGGACGCTATGGGTTGAATCAGGCGAATAACGCAATTCAATATCCTCAGGCCGCGAACATGGCAGGCATCTACAGCGCAAGTATTGGCGCGGGGGTCACCGGATTTCTGCTGTTCATGCGTCACCGATTTCTCTGGTGGCCGTTGCACCCGATCGGTTATGTCGTGGGAATCACGTATGCGCCATACCATTTGTGGTTTTCGATTGTGCTGGGCTGGGCAATCAAACTAGGCGTGCTCAAGTTCGGTGGATTCGGTGCATATCGTAAATACCGACCCTTCTTCCTCGGCTTGATACTCGGCGAGTATTTCATGGCGGCGCTATGGATCTTCGTCGGGTTGTTTACAAAGGTGAGCTATTGGGGGTTACCACATTAGGAGAGAATTCGGATGCAAACACGCGAAACAACCCAACTCACATTGAAGGCCCTGCTCATCGGTGCTATCCTGATTCCGTTAAATGTCACTTGGCAGATGATGGGGTTGCGGTGGGACATCGCGCACATGTCGATGATCTCCTTGCTCTACAACACGGTTTCCATTCTGTTCTTGCTCACTATTCTCAGTCGTCTCGTCGAGCGGATTTCACCAAAGCTTGCCCTCTCACGCGCCGAACTGCTCACCATTTACGTGATGGTTTCACTGTCAACCGCCATCGGCGGGCATATGTGCGTGCAAATGTTAGCTCCTATCATCAGCTATGCCTTCGCGTATGCCACACCTGAAAACGACTGGCAAGCCCTCTTTTGGAGATATATCCCCGATTGGACATCGGTAAAAGACAAAAGAGCGCTCGACGATTTCTTTCGTGGCAGTTCATCGTTCTACACCGTTGGATATGTCCAGGCGTGGCTGCCTTCGCTACTGATCTGGTCTGCCTTTCTTCTCGCTCTGTTTCTCGTCATGCTCGGCATAAACTTCATCGTGCGGAAACAGTGGACGGAGAATGAAAAACTCAGCTATCCGCTCATTCAACTTCCGCTGGCAATGACTAGCCGGACCGAGCCTTTCTTTCGGAACAGGCTAATGTGGATGGGATTCGGAATCGCCGCGTTTATCGACCTGCTCAATGGCCTGAATTATCTGCATCCGAGCCTCCCTCGAATTGGCGGGATTCGTGGATATGACATCTCACGTTTATTTACAAATAGTCCGTGGAACGCCATTGACTGGTTGCCCATCGGCATCTATCCATTTGCCGTGGGATTAGCCTTTTTCATGCCGTTAGACCTCTCCTTTTCGTGCTGGTTTTTCTACCTGTTTTGGAAAATCCAGAGTGTATTCGGAAGCATCATCGGATTCCAACACGGTTTTCCCTACGCCACTGAGCAGTCGTTTGGAACGTACATCGGTCTCGGAATAAGCGCAGTGTGGGTAAGCCGAAGGCATCTCTGGCAAGTCATCCGAAAGGCATTTCGTCAAGAATCTCAACTCGACGATTCCAAGGAACCGATGACGTACCGTTCTGCGATTCTACTCATCGGTGGAAGCCTGATATTTCTCATCGGATTCTGCTACAAGGCGGGAATGTCAATCTGGGTCATCCTACTGTTTTTTGCGCTTTACTACGCGCTGGCAGTGGGTATTACGCGAATGCGAGCTGAACTAGGTTCGCCAGTACACGACCAGCACTACGGCGGCCCCGACCAGATGATATATGCCGCCTTTGGATCCAAAGCGCTCGGTCCGAACAATCTAACGATGCTCTCTTATCTCTATTTTTTTAACCGATCGTATGATTGCCTTCTGATGCCACATCAGCTTGAGGGCTTGAAAATCGCTGAACGTGCGAATATTGACAACCGGAAGTTCTCACTCGCTCTCGTTTTAGCCATCCTGATTGCGATTCCATCCGCAGTATGGGCGTATATGCACATGTCATATCAAGATGGAGTATACACTGGCTGGGTTGGGCGTGAAGCATTTTACCGGCTCGGTGGCTGGCTCAATAACCCCATCAAGGCGAATTATCCGAGGCTGACAGCGGCCGGGGTTGGGTTATTACTTGCCTTTATTCTCACCTTCATGAGGACGCGATTTTTCTGGTCACCATTTCACGCCGCCGGTTACGCTGTCACCAGCACCTACACGATGAACTTTTTCTGGTTTTCAATCTTCGTCAGTTTCCTCATCAAGCTGATATTTCTCAAGCATGGCGGACTCAGAATCTATCGACGTGCGATTCCCTTCTTCCTGGGTTTAGTTCTAGGCGAGTTTGTCGTGACGACGTTTTGGGGAACATTGGCGATGATTATTGAGCGAGCAACGTATATTACGATTAACTTGTGATTCTAAAAAAGCGTCCTTTGACAAATCGAGTTATCTGAGGGGTGGTCATAATTCTGTGGGATCGCGAACTGACTGGATCTCGCGATAATTTTTTGCCTAAGTCTCAATTAGGAATCAGTGCTATGACTGGATTTTTATTTTTGGCTCTCGCCGGAAATGGTTTTTTTCGTCCGGTAAGCCCAGATATGGGACATTTTATACCTAGATTTCGCGCAATGAAAGCGGATTTTGACACGATAGCTGAATCGGTTAACCCCTTATGCTGACTAGCCTCAAGCCTTCTCAAAAGGGTCAAGTTTAGCTCAAAGCACCTTTGGCGGAGAAAGCTCGTTTTTTGCTGATTTTTGCCCTCTTTTTTTGAAATCATGGTATTATCCTAATCATTAGCAATCAAGATGTCAACTTTCAAAGGCACAGTAAAAAAGATGAATCCCCTTTTCAAAGGAAAGATTCTGATTGGTCTTATGATGGGACTTTCCGTCACCGTCGCCACAGTGACGGTAATGAGTCAATCACGCCTTTATCGACATACTGAAAAGACCCTCGGTAAAGGACAGGTGCAGGCCATCCAATTTTCGCCCGATGGGGAATGGCTTGCCATCGGCACCTCAGCGATCCTCGAACTGTACTCGACACAGACATATCAACTCGTCCACGTCATTGAAACGAATGTGGAGGCAATCGATTTCAGTCCAGATAGCAAAGAAATCACGATTGCAGACCAGCAGATGCTACGCCGACTTGATATCGTCACGGGCGGGGAGATCGCGACATGGGAAGGGCATGAGTACCAGATCAGTGATGTCGCGTATAGTTCTGATGGTGCTTTGATGGCTTCAATCGATGTCCGTGGTGTGAGTCGTTTGTGGCGAAAGGGTGAAGAAATTGCGACCTTTCGGCAAATCTCTTCTCGAAAATCTGACTTTTCCCTGCTCTTTTCTCCGGACGCAAAGCAGTTAATCATTGGGGCATCCGATGTGGAGATCTGGGAGGTCGCAGATGAGCAACTTGTGAGCAAATGGCGCACGAATTCCCGTGTCACCTCACTGGCACTCCATCCGGATGGCACACAACTTGCCGTTGGGACGGCAGGTGGGGAAATTGAACTCTGGTCGCTACAAACCGGCGAAAGGACGGAAGTCATTGATGGCAAAAATGTGGCGCCTGAATTTCCTCGCATGACAGTAAAAGTCGGCTGGCTGGACACATTAGATGTCGTTTCACTTTCGTTTAGTCCTGATGGAAAATCCCTGGTGATGGGATTCGACGACGCGGTTATCACAATTTGGGATACAATCAATCAAACCCTCTTCCGGTCATGGCTAACCAAAACACGGCCGGCTCAGGAATTCAAAGGTTGGGGATCTCTGACCGCATTCTCTCGAAACTACGAATGGCGAGGTTGGTCTGCGATGCATGCCCTAAGTCCTGATGGGCGTACCATCGTCTCGCTTGCCGATCGGGCAGCGAATGTAGGGCGTTGGGATGTAGAAACGGGGCGGTTGATTGGCAGATTTGAAGGCTACAATAGGTATCCGCGATTGATTGGATTCAGCACAGATAGCAGACGTTTGGCAACGCTGGAAGGGGTCGTCCGTGTGTGGGATACCGTGACATCAGAGATTCTTGCCGAAATACAGTATGACAACGGGAGTTATGCCGCCGCGCTGAGTCCCGATGGAAAGTATGTTGCCATCAACCATAAGGATCGGCGCATCACGGTCTGGGATGTGGATATGGCGGCAGTGAAACACGTGTTGCCTGGACAACTATGGAACAGGGCTGTCACATTCAGCCCTGACAGTCGGCTGGTTGCGGCAGTGACCTTTTCATTCATGATACGGGTTTGGGAGGTGGAAACCGGCGAGCAGATCGCTGAAATGGGACAGATTGGTGATGGTCTTGGGGGCCATTCTGCAATCCGTTTCAGTCCGGATGGGAATTGGTTGGCAACCGGCGCCTACCAAAAGACTGCGATCTGGGAAACCCAGGCGTTCACGTTGCAGCATGTCATGGAAGGTTTAACCAGCACATTCGCGCCATTGGTGACTTCACTTGAGTTTAGCCCTGACAGTCGATGGATTGCCAGTTATGCCGATGAACCGGAATACAAAATCAAGTTCTGGAACATTGAGACCGGCAAGATTGAGCGCGAGTTTCCAACGGGTATTGTTTTTATGGCTACATTTAGCCCCGACGGTAGATGGCTTGCAACAGGTGTTCGCGGCCCAGATTACGACCATTACGAGCCGTCGATGAAATTCTGGGAGGTGGGAACAGGGAAGCTGGTACTGACGCTTTCGGATCCGTTTGGTTTGCAGGCGATCTTCAGTCCCGACGGAAACTCAGTTGCCCTGAGTCACAACGATGGGCGGATTCACCTGATCCCCATCGAAACGGTTTTGCCGCAAGCGGTCTCCGTTGACCCCAAAGGACTGCAACTCTCCGCTTGGGGACAAGTCAAAGAAAATGCGCTGCTTCAGAACTATCCCAACCCGTTTAACCCAGAGACGTGGCTTCCCTATGACCT
>JADFGN010000700.1 GCA_022567695.1 Candidatus Poribacteria bacterium
GATCGCCTCCGGCGGTGAGATCTCTCGTGTAATGCTCGCGCTGAAAACTGTTCTTGCACGAATCGACAATATCCCCACCATGATCTTCGATGAAGTTGATGCCGGTATCGGCGGACGAACCGCAGATGTTGTCGGGAGTAAATTAAAAGAACTTGCACGTTTTCGCCAAGTCATCTGCATTACCCATCTGCCGCAGATTGCCCGCTTCGCCGACCAGCATTTCCGTGTCGAAAAGCGCGTAGAAAGCAATCAGACGATAATCACCGCCAAGCCACTTGCACCCAAAGAACGTGTGGAGGAAATTGCCCGAATGCATGGCGGGGAGGCGACGGAGATTACGCTTGCACATGCACGGGAATTACTGGAGAGGCAACAATAATGGGTTTAGATATCAAAGGGATGAATCCATATTCCGTACCCTTAACCTTGAACTTTAACGAACTGTATAGAATGGACAAGCAATATGGATGAAAGGTTTATACAAGAAAGTGGAACGAATGTTTTTACAGGTTGCGAACTGTTGGTCAAGGGTGCTCTCGAAAGTGAAGTCAACTTACTGACAGGTTACCCCGGTTCACCTATTGCGGAGGTGTTCGAGGTGATTCGACGCAACGCCGATCTATTCAAGGAAAACGGTATCGTTGCACAGATTGCGAACAACGAAGCCCTTAGCGTCGCGCGGCTCAACGGATCACAGATGGCGAATCTGCGGGCAGTTTCGTTTATGAAAAACGTCGGACTTCATGTAGCCTCCGATGCTTTGGCAATCAGTAATCTGGCGGGAACAACGGGTGGAGCCGTCGTCGTCGTCGGAGATGACCCATGGTCTGGTAGCACTCAGGTCCCGGCTGATTCGCGTTTCTTAGGGCGTCATCTTTACATACCTGTTTTAGAACCCAGTTCATTTCAGGAAGTCAAGGATTGGCTGAACATAGCGTTTGATATTTCTGTCCAATCTAACCTGTATGTCATGTACATTATCACGACCAATCAGGGAGACGGCGGTGGAACTGTTGAGCTTCGACCGAATCGTTATCCGGAGATCAACACCAAAAATCCACTGGTTCTTGATACCAGCCTAATCGATGGGTCAAACCGCATTATTTTACCACCAGACACCGCTCGGGTTGAACTCGAACTACTAAATGAGCGGCTTCCGAATGCCATCAAAGCAGCCCGGAAGCACAACCTGAATCGGATTTACTGTTCGGATGAATCGACCCACGAGATAGGATTCATCACCTCGGGGCTCGCTTATGCCTATCTAGAACATGCGCTCCATGAATTAGAACTCCAGCGAAAAATTCCAATTCTCAAAATGGGATTGACCCATCCGATTGACAAGGAGATCATACGCGAGTTTGCAAGTCAGGTCGGCGAGATTTACGTCATTGAAGAGAAACGTCCCTTCCTCGAAAATGAGGTGAAAACCGTTTTGACCCAGATGTATCAGAATGGCGAAATCGATCGGTTTATGGAGGTGTGGGGTAAGCAATTCCCCGATGGGTTAGAAGGCATCCCTGAAGCGAGTGGACTCAATCCATCGATCCTCATTCAACGTCTCAGCCCGCTTTTCCGAAGCAAACTTGGCGCGGCTCAAATTAGTCCCTCTGGCTCGCTTAACCGACAACACAGTTTAATTGACGAAAACCTGTTGTTACGCGAAGAAAAACGAATTGAACAGGTCAACTCCCACGCTGTTGAAATTCCTGCTCGTACACCGACTTTCTGCCCGGGATGTCCACATCGCGATTCTTCAAGTGTACTTCTGGATATCACCAAGCATTTTATGGACGCTGAGTATATGGAGAAACATCACGGTTCCCCGCCTATCGATCTTGTCTATCACGGAGACATCGGTTGTTATTCCATGTTGAAATATGAACCTTTTCCCCGCCTAATGCACAACCTATCTGCTATGGCGTTGGGGGGAGGCGCGGGGGCAGGAATTGATCCGTTCATCAAGAATAAGCAAATCGTATTTATGGGAGATTCGACGTTTTTCCACGGGGGGATGTCAGCAATCTCCGATTCGATCAAAAATGGGCAAGACCTCACCTATATCATCTTGGATAATCAGACAACGGCAATGACAGGGCATCAACCTACCCCGGCAGACGGAGATGATATTCTCGGTAACCCAACTTTTGCGCAAGACATTGAACAGGTGATAGAAGGACTCGCCAAGGGGTCAGAGATCCTGATCGGCAGAACAAACCCGGAAAATCGCGTCGCGTACAAGAAACTCCTTGAGGAAACCATTCTAAAGCCGGGCGTCAAAGTGATCATCGCCGATAAAGAGTGTGGAATCACTTACCATCGGCGGCTACGGCGTGAGCATCAGAAGACGATCAAAGAACAGGGCTTTTTGAAGGTCGAGAAACATATTAACATTACGTCTGAGGTTTGTGAATTCTGTCTCGAATGTACTAGAGCTACAGGCTGTCCCGGCTTGAAGGTTATCGATACAGATTACGGTTCCAAGATCGGAATCGATCAATCCAACTGTGTTTCTGATGGTGCTTGTGCTCGGATTAAGTGGGCATGCCCGTCCTTTGAGGAGGTTACAATTATCCGCAAACGTCCGCCGCGCAGTCAAACAGACCCAGACCTGATTCAGCTTGACCCGATTGGAATAGGTGGACAGCCGCTGCCCCCGCCTCGGCCGCGCTCCTTTGATCGAACATGGAGTGCCTATGCTGCTGGCGTCGGTGGGATGGGGATTGGCACAATCTCGAAGATCTTGGTGGTTGCCGGGAACATACAGGGGTACCATGTACAATTTTGCGACAAAAAAGGATTAGCGATTCGCAACGGCGGCGTCTACACCCATGTGATTTTCTCGAAAACGG
>JADFGN010000701.1 GCA_022567695.1 Candidatus Poribacteria bacterium
GTCTAGCGAGACCCGACGTCCGATAACCTCTGCCATTAAATCGAGGGCGTTCTTGTCCTCCTTGCCGTCGCGGTGACGGACGTGTATCATTGGCATGAGAATGGGACGTGCAGGAAACACCTCTCCGACTTTCTCGCTGTGTAGCAGGGCAAGCGGAATCGTATAGATAAGATGACACGGCGGTTCTTTCAGATGGCTACCGTTGTGAATGAAAAGATTGTTGTGCGTGGTCAATGGGGCGGTGAGGGGTTGAAGTGGCATTTTCTCCAAGCCATCGACGATGATGACAAGGTTACGGTATCCTTGCTTTTGGAGCGCATCATGGGCGTGGCTAATAATGCCTTTGACGGCATTGTGAAGTTGAGCGGGCCGACGCTCCGCCTCAAGCTGAATTTCTTTCACCGTCGATGAGCCGGTCTTGATCAAGGATTTGACCGCAACCTTCACCTTTGCGAAGAAAGGCAAATCTGCGCCGATGCCAAATTCGCTGTTGAGGCTGGCTTCCACCTCGGTTTTCTCAGTCTTTTTGGTTACGACCCGCGCAAGCCACCCGGTAGCGTCTTCAAGCAGTTCAGCCGGGATTCTGAGGTTGTAAGGTCCCTGACTCAGCTGCTCATCAATCTGCCAGACCATTTCAAGCAGGACATTCCACCAATTCAAACTTTGCAGGTTAAGTTCTGTTTCGGCATCGTAGTAAACAACAGGGAAGTTTTCCTTCGCAATTAATTCTTTGAGGCGATAGAGTTCAGTGGTTTTACCACACCCACGGTGGCCGGTGACAAGGAAACGTGCATAAACATCGGGTGTGTTCTCCTCGTGCGCCACGATGCGCTTCGTCAGTGAATTCGCTATGTTGTTGATACCGCGTGCAGCATCAAGCGGGACATATCGAGAATCGCCACTTTGCAAAGCTTCGTCTGGGTTAATAGTTGCGTATGCTTGAGCGGTCGTCTGGGCAATTGGTCTTGTTGTCGACATAAAACACCTTCTAGCGATGGTTTAGAGCGAAGCTCATCAGGGAGTGTACAATTATATGTTCCTTCATTATAGGGTATCGAAAAATAAAAATCAAGTCTTTCAACTGTAGGGTGGGCACCGCCACTGATCGATCGTAGCGCAATTCCGCCGGATTGAGTAGTGGTGGGTTGAGTAGGAGCGCAGAGACGTATCGAAATCATCGAAACCATTGCCCGTCAAAAACAGCGATGAATCGCCTAACTACAAATAGATTTTTAGCTTAACGCCTACGAGGTTTTACTCGCTATGAGTTGGTATCAAAACATCTGAGTAAGTCGCAGAATCAACCTTACATTGCGATTTTCCCGCAAGGCACGAGCGACCTCAATCCGAAGCGCGCCGGGCCCCGCCATACCAGCAGAAACCCCTGAGAAGAGAGATAATCCGACACCAACCGATGTGTTCAACCGATCGAGTTCAAAGCGCTCGTCATCGAACCACGCATCGCCGGTGTCGAGAAAGATTGTCGCTGCGCCGCCTATTGCACCGGGGTTTTCGGGGTCTCCCAGTTGACCAAAGTACATCCGATATTCGACATTGAGTAGGAGCATATTATCGCCGATGAACTCGTTGAGATCGTAGCCGCGCAAAGTACCGATGTTGCCAAGATAGAGCAGCCGCTGTCGGGGCAAGTGCGTATCCGAAAAACTCCCCCACACTCGAAAATCAAGATTATGTCGGCGAAAAAGGGGATTGTAGCGTATAACTTGAAAATCATAGCGGGTAAAGTCGAAATCGCTTTTGAGTTGTTCGTTGGTATGTTCGACGGAGAAATAGCCGCGCCAGCCCCGCCTGGTCAGTGGATTTGCACCTGGCGTCACTCGAAAATGCTTCCTCTGGTATGACTTGTGGTCCCGGTTGTCGAACCAAAAGGTTGCGGAAATAGAGCGCATATCTCCCTCGTCAATTCGCTTATTACGGTGCTTGGGCGTCCTTCGGTCAAACAAACTCCAATTCGTAGACCGTGAGAGATTTTGATGTTTGTCATCGGTAAATTCCAGGGTGATGTTTGTGGAGGGCGTTAATATTTGCGTCAACCACGCTTGATACCCCTGGCGTTGATAATAATCCAGAGTCGAGTCGCCGAAAATGGCTGAGGCAAGGAATTCTTCTTCGGTGGATAACGCTGCATCGTAGAGTATGTCCGTGAGCCTGTAAACGCTGCCGCCAGTAATCAGTGGTCGCCCGCTAAACCAGATCTTTTCCCCACCCAACTGATAGTTCCAGACTGAACTCGCTAACCCGTTGCTTAACGAACCAAATGCCCTTCCACCGTTATGTTCCGCCGTTGCAATCTCGCCGTTTCCACCTAAAATTAGCCCATGTACGCGGCTAAAGTTGATACGCGGCAAAACACTCCAATTGGTCAGCGACCGTTCTTTGACCTCAACAATCAGCACATTCTTATTTCCTTCCTGCTTCACTTCCCAATTCCGGATGGCTTTGAAGTAGGGAGTTGTTTGGCTGAGCCTGGTCTGCATCAAATTAATCTGCACTTCACCTTGCGTTTGGTGATACACATGACCCGGCCTCAAACCGAGCGACGCCGTCAACTCATCGAGCGAAATTTGCTTATTTCCCACAAAGCGAATCTCGTCTAGATGTCCCTCATCAATGTCGATCAACAGGTAATTATCGAAGAATTGATGACTCACCTCGGCGAGCTTGTAACCGTGGTTTCGATAAAGTTGTGTGATTAGCTGTTCCTTGATGTTCAGTTCGTCAAGCGCAAGGCGACCAGCATCCAACTTGAACCATTCACGCAGCAGGCGCGAATGGAAAAATCTGTTTCTGCGTAGATCAAGTCT
>JADFGN010000702.1 GCA_022567695.1 Candidatus Poribacteria bacterium
GCCAAAGTTTGGATTCTTGGCATCCCGTCCGAATTCTTGCGAATTCGGCTACATAAAAATTAGTTAAGCCGAATGTCGTATTTGCCGTCCTTTTCTACGGCTAACGTCCCATCCTCGATCATCATGACCAGTGGGGAGTCCTTTGTTTCCAGAGGCAACCGCACAAGTCCTTTCGTGCGAGCGGATTCATAAATCGCCATCATAATCTCAACAACAGCTCGCCCATGTTTCGCTTGGTTACGATGCTCGTTTTTACCCTCTATCCAGCCGATTAGCTCCACGAATTGATTCGTGTCTTGAGGCACATCAAGTTGTCGCCACCCAGCGCCTTCGGCATTTTGAGCGTAAAGGGAGTTACCGGAGATTTTCAGCATGCCTTCCGTCCCATAAATCAACGTGCCGACGTCGGGGGCGTCGCTGGCGGGCGTATCACTTTCCAAAATCCCACGTGTCCCTCCGGTGAAGCCGATGATGCCGACGCAGAGATCTTCGATCGGTTCAGCACGTTCATACCGATCGGTTCGGCGTTCAACTTGTCCGATAACCCACTCTGTGTCCGGATCGCCTAACCAATAGCGCATCCGATCAATGGCATGCGTCCCGTTGTTTGACAATCCGCCGCCCGAGCGACTATGAACCAGCGTCGGTTGTCCAATTGCGCCCGCAGCGATAAGCCTTCGCGCTTCCGTGTTACATGAGTTAAAACGGTGATGGTGTCCGATTGCGAGTTTGGTTCCATTCTGCTCGCACGCTTCAACCATCGCGTCTGCTTGCCCGAGGCTTACTGCCATCGGTTTTTCACACAGAATAGCTTTAACTCCCGCTTGAGCGGCAGCAACAGTTGCAGGCGAATGAGTGCCGGGCCAAGTGCAGACACTCACGATATCTAAGTTCTCTTTTTTCAGCATTTCATCTAAATCCGTGTATCTGCCTGCAATTTCAAACTCCGCCGCAAAGTTATCGATCGCAGACTGACTGATGTCTGCGCCAGCGACTAGCTCCGCGGAATCCAGTGATCGGTAGCCACGCGCATGTGTGCGAGCAATGCCACCCGTTCCAATGATGCCAACACGATATTTATGGTTCATTTTGTTCTCCTTAACTAAATTTCTCTATTTAAAGGATATATTTCAAACCACAGAACCCGCATTATAACTGATTTCTTGCGGGAACTTATTCCTGAAAATTAGTTAAAATTTCAGACTGAACGCCATGATACTTACGCTTGGGACTAGCCGTAAGCCCCTTTCTTGTGTCTCCCCAACAATCGCTGCAATCGTTCGTCGGCTCCCTCGAAGACATGCTCTGGCATCCGATAATCGATGAACGGATAGAGCCGTTGGGCGATTATTCGCTGGCTGTATACGACACTTGCCATCGATCGAATACGGTTTTTATTGGGGGTGCCTCGATGCCAGATTTGGCTGTTAAACATGTAAGCACCACCTGCTTTGGTGAATAGACTCACGGCGCCTTGCCCGTCAAATGTTGGGTTGTCCTGAGTGGGCGGCCTTCTGCCCGATCGATGACTTCCGGGGACGAGCTGTGTCGGTCCGTCATCGATTGTTTCAATATCGATGAGAGGGATAAGAACGTTGATGATAAAGCAGGGCAACGTAATGCGAGGAGGGTGCCGTGGAATATCCTCTGGCAGTGGGAAGTGAATCCTGTCATCAACATGCCATCCGCCACCTTGCCCCGGTTTGTAACGCAACGCATTCTGGGACATCATGTGGCAATCTTTCCCCAAAATTGCTTCGGCGAGGCTGACAAATGGTTCTCGCACAATCAGGGCTCGAAACGACCGATCGTACTCGAACATTCGCATCAAGCTAGTTCCGCGAATATGATCGCCTTCCTCGTCGTGCATGCGAGGGTCTGCATATTTCCGCTCGATGGTCTCTCTAAGTGTTGATACCTCTTCTGGAGTCAACACCTCTCCGAAAAAATAGTAGCCATCGCGATGAAATTGCTCAACGATTCGTTGCACTTCCTCGTCAGAATACGCGGGGTGCGTGGGATGTGTCCTCTCTCCCTCGCCCGCTGGGCCTGGTTCGTTATGTCGCATTGGTTTCTCCGTTGAAATCAATAAGTTTTCGTACGCCGCTTGACAATGGCGGTTAAGTCCATTTTACCAAAGCACCTTGCCTAAATCAACTGAAAAATTCCGTATTGACCAATCAATCGAAGTGTGAGATAATGGAAATCATGTAACAGATTCCTTTGCTTAACTCAAGCAATCGATCAAAAGCGGCTAATGTATTCGCAAATGCTTATCTCGATATAATCCAGGAGTGCTTTATGAAAATCGACAAAATAGAATCCCTCTTTATTGGCAACAGCTACGTGGTTCGTATCCACACCGACAATGGGATTAGTGGCATCGGACAGACCGCTTGCTGGGGTTATCCCGAAGCGGTGGAAAGAATCGTCGGGACTTTTCAGAAATACCTAATCGGTCAGAATCCTTTGCGTATCGAGCATCACTGGCAGTACCTTTACCGCATGGGGCCCTTTCGTGGCACGGTACTTTGCGGGGCTATCAGTGCTGTGGATGTGGCCTTGTGGGACATCAAAGGCAAACACTTTGGCGTTCCGGTGTGGGAGCTTTTGGGGGGCAACTGCCGTGACAAAATTCGACTGCACCTTATGGCTGGCGGCTCTACCCCGGAGACTATGTTTCAGACTGCCAAAGCCGCCGCGGAGGAGGGGTTCACGGCTTTGAAGTTCGATCCCCTGGTTGGTGGATATCAGGATATGGCACTCGATCGCCTTGTTAAAACGGCTCGCGATCTGGTCGCTGCTGCCCGAGAAGGTGG
>JADFGN010000703.1 GCA_022567695.1 Candidatus Poribacteria bacterium
ATCGAAGAATACCGAAAAGGCCATGCGGTTCTTCATCTGAAAACCACGGATGACCAACCATTAAATGGGGCCTATGTATCGGTTCAACAAATTGAACACGGCTTTCTTTTTGGGTGTTACCTTGATATGTTTGATCGGTTTTCGACGGCCAGGGAGAACGAAAAATACAAACAGTATTTTTCACGGTTGTTCAACTATGCGACCATCAATCTTTATGAAAGAGAGCATACTCACACAGATAAAATTACGTCATGGTGTCAGGAGAACAGTATCAAAGTAATGGCGCGACCGTTATTCACACCAGCTCAATTTATATCCGATCGACCAGATTCTATCAAAAAGCGGATAGAAACCACCGTAGCATGTTATCGTGGAAACATCGATCAGTGGGAAGTTGTTTCGGAACTCGTTGATAGAGATCTAATCAAACCGTGTTTTCAATGGGCGCGTCAAATGCAACCAGAGGCGACGTTGATTCTCAACGGGTGTATTGCAACGACTGGAAAACAGCAATTCTGCAACCTCCTCCGTGAAATCGAAA
Source organism: Candidatus Poribacteria bacterium (assembly GCA_022567695.1). Taxonomy (GTDB): domain Bacteria; phylum Poribacteria; class WGA-4E; order WGA-4E; family PCPOR2b; genus JADFGN01. The sequence goes on from JADFGN010000703.1 coordinate 542, forward strand.
TTGTCAATGACGTGCCGATCGATGCCATTGGGCTTGACATTTGTGAACCTTTGGGTACACATGTCGCACCAGCAAAGTTGCTACGGGTGCTTAATCAGTACGCAGAATTCGGATTACCTATTCGTATGACCCAACCGATGCTGCCTTCTGATGGGCGTCCGATTCGGAGTTCGTGGAAACAGGGGGCGTGGACGGAAAGAGAACAAGCCAATTACGCTGCTGCGCTTTATACAGTTTGCTTCAGCCACCCGAGCGTCGAAGCGATTACCTGGTCGATTTTCGCTGATAAGGCAGATTCACAGGAGGAGTGTGGGCTACTTCGGACGAAGCTCTATACGAAGCGCATTTATAAAATCCTACGCAAGCTTATTCACTCCGAATGGCGAACCCGGGTACACGGCAGTCCGAATGAAAATGGGGATTTCCACTTCCGTGGATTTTATGGGCAATATCAGGTCACGGTCATTCCGGGTAACAGGACGCCATACACCACAACGATACATTTGAGCAAAAACGGGAGAAGTGACTTCGATATCACGTTGGCTTGATTGCGTTACAAGACCGATGAGAGAAGCCCCAAAAACTCCGCACTAAACCGGATACAATTAGAGATGCTTTTCAAAGCGTTAACGCCGCCGGAAAGCTCTCGACAACGTGGGGAGAAATCAAAGCGGCTCGGTAACCTCTGAGACGTTTTGGATCATTTGATACCACGCCCCGGAATTTGCTGAACTCTAGCAGATTTCGGGGCTTTTTTTGTTGGGTAGATTGGTATCCGTTTGTTATAATACAATATAGGAACCAAAACGGATTGAGAATGAACGCCTTACCATCGAGCAAAGAGGGGAAATCCATGGAAGAGTATTTAACTGTAAAGGAAGCGAGGGATTTGTTGAAAGTTAGCGAAAAGACAATCCGGAGTTGGATTAAACAACGAAAACTCCCGGTCTTTCGGATTAACCGGACAATGCGTGTTCCACGAAGGGCGATTGAGGCGTATGTCCATTACCCATCCCCAGTGGATAAAAGGACGACACAGAATCGGCAGGCTATTTTTGAACGATTGCACAAACTTCGTCAGCGGCTGGCAAACCGTCAAGGCGTCTTGAGCAATCTCATCTTGGAGGCGAGGGAGGAATTGGAAGCAAATGGATGAGGCGGTTGTTGACGCTAGTGTTTCGATTAAGTGGATTAAGCCGAACGAACCTGATTTCGAGCAAGCCAATCGACTACTGACGGATTATCAAAACGGGTATCTTGCGTTGCTTGCGCCAGCCTTTTGGGAGTATGAGTTAGCTAATGGTGTCAACAAAGCCATCGCTCAAAGGGTTCTCAGTGAGGAGGAAGGGCAAGAAGCACTGGTCTACCCGGACAAACCCAATCTCTGACGCACCTTATGGTACAATGTCTCGCCGATATGAAAACTCCCTCGATAAAGCTGCCCTAGGATTTGCTGTGCTTGTGTATCGGAAATCCGTTTCGTCTCATAAGCCGCTACGAGTGTGCCGAGAGTTCCTGTAATGGTTAATCCTTCCGACACCGCTGCTGCACGGGCATCTCCGTCATCCAATAGTAAAAGATCAGCACTTAACTCTTGGGCAAGCACAATCGCTGCCGCCTCACCGAGATCGACTTTCGGATAGCGTTGACGCAACGCATCTAACACGCTTGTCTGCTCGATTTTACGCATTGAAACCCAATCAGATTCCGAAACAGTTTGATACAATCCAATGACTGTATCCTGAGAAAGACGCAACTCTTCTTCTACTTCCGAGGGGATGATGAGCGAACCATAGGTTTCTTTGAGCAAGGCAAGCTGTTCAATCTTGAACAATTCGCAAAGGGGAGTTGTGTTAGAAACAACGTGCATTAACACCCTTATTTTGAAAGCAGAGATTTCACCGCGTCAACCTCTGCATCGAATTCGTCTGGGGGATAATTTGCGATTGGGATGCGGTGTCGGTGTAACAACTCCAAAAACTCGACCCTTTCCAACCCAAGCTGGGTTCTCGCTTCGACCTTTGAGATAGCCCCCCGGCGCAACATCTCTAGAATGAGGTACTTTTGCGCTTGTTCATTTGTCGAGTCTAAATTATCAATTCTGACAGTGTTTGTCTCGCTCATTTTAACCTCCTTGCCTATTCCCCCATTTACGCATCACGTTTTACGTTTTGCGCGAGGGTCGTCCTCCCACCCGAAGGGCACGCATCTTTCATCAGATTCCGAATGACATAATCCAGAATCCCGCCGTGCTTGTAGTATTCCACCTCA
>JADFGN010000157.1 GCA_022567695.1 Candidatus Poribacteria bacterium
ATACAGGGGAATTTACGACCCTCACCACCCGAGATGGATTGGCGGATAACCATGTCTATGCCATCCATTGTACTGCGGATGGCGCGATGTGGTTCGGGACAAGAGGTGGCGTCTCTCGTTATCATGGTGAAATGTTTCTTACCTTTACTGTCAAAGATGGATTGCCGGATAATATGGTTACCGCTATATGCTGTCATCTTGATCGTGTGATGTGGTTTGGGACAACGGAGGGTATTTCTAAATATGATAGCAAGAGGCTTGCCAACTTTGCCACCCAGGACGGATTAGCAGATAAGGCGGTTGCGGTTATTCATCGCGATCTCAATGATACGATGTGGTTTGGCACAGGAAGTGGCGTTTCACGCGCCGTTTATCCCGAACGAAGCCGATGGGCTGGGAAAACGCCCGTTACCTTCACCGTCAAAGACGGACTCGCGGATAACAAGGTTACTAGCATCTATCACGCGCCTGATGGTATGATGTGGTTTGGAACAGAAACGGGAATTTCTTGTTACGATGGAACAGAGTTCTTCACGTTCACGACCCGAGACGGATTAGCGCATAACTGGGTCAACGCCATTTATTGTACGCCTGATGGTACGGTGTGGTGTGGGACAAGGTTGGGGGGCATTTCTTATTATGACGGTAAGCAGTTTATTACCCTCAGTACCAAAGATGGACTGGCGGATCATTGGGTCAATGCCATCCATAGCGGCCCCGATGGCGTGATGTGGTTTGGGACAAAAGACGGCGGCGCTTCTCGTTACGATGTGCAGGGCAAGACGTTTAGCACTCTCACCACCAAAGACGGATTGGCAGATAATCAAGTCCATGCGATTCACTGTCAGCCGAATGGCGTGGTGTGGTTTGGAACCGAGGGAGGAGTTTCTCGATACGACGGGGTAGAATTCGTTACCTTCACCACAAAAGATGGATTGGCGCATAACTGTGTCACTGTTATTTATTGCGCCTCCGACGGCCTGATGTGGTTTGGGACCAAAGGCGGTGGCGTTTCTTGCTACGACGGTACGACCTGGGCATCATTGGATATACGGGATGGACTGGCTGGCAACAGCGTGACATCAATCTGTCAAGATTCGGACGGATTCTTATGGTTTTCGACAGAGGGAGGCATTACGCGCTATCGAAGAAATATGATTCCGCCCCGGGCCTGTATCGTTGCCGTTACGACAGATCGCCGTTACACTAACTTGGACGCGGTGGGCGCGGCGACCGCCGGGGCACGCATCACATTCGAATATAATTCTATTGACTTCAAAACCCACCCGGAGAAAAGGCTGTATCGCTACAAGTTGGTAGGCTATGATTTCCACTGGAGCCAGCCAACTAAAGAAAGTCGGGTCGATTATGCCGATCTCCCGGTTGGGGAATACACGTTTCAAGTGCAAGCGATTGACCGCGATTTAGTGTACTCTGAGTCTCCGGCGACTGTACATCTAACCGTTCGACCTCATCACGCGGAGGACGCACTAAAGCAAAGCGAGGAAAAATACAAAAGCATCCTAGAACGCATGATTGACGTGTATTATCGTTCAGACATGCGAGGGAATCTGACGATGGTAAGCCCCTCCGGGGTTGAATTGTTAGGATATGATAGTAGTGCAGATATGATCGGAAGAAGTCTGGCTGAAGATTTTTATTATGACCCGCAGGAGAGAGAGGTTTTCTTAAGAGAACTCCAGAAGCATGGACAAGTCATAAATTATGAGGTGACTCTCAAGCGAAAAGACGGCACGCCAGTTATTGTGGAAACAAACACGCGTGTTGTTTACGATGAAACAGGTTTACCAATAGCCGTGGATGGCACATTCAGGGACTTCACCGAACGCAAAAAAGCAGCGGAGGAATTGAAGCGGGAGCGCGACTTCATCGCGGCGGTGATTGAGACGACAGGTGCGTTGGTAGTCGTTCTCGACCCACAGGGACGAATTGCGCGTTTCAACAGAGCGTGTGAAAAAATAACCGGTTATGCATTTGATGAAGTCCGAGGCCGGTATGTCTGGGACGTGTTCCTTGTCCCGGCGGAAGTGAAGCAAGTAAAAGCGGTTTTCGAAAAGCTGCGCGCAGGGAATTTGCCGAATGAAGCTGAAAACTACTGGGTAACGAGAGAGGGGAATCTCAGGCTAATCACATGGTCTAATACAGCTCTCCTTGACAATGATGGCTCGGTTGAGTATATTATCAGCACAGGCATTGACATTACCGAGCGCAGACAAGCCGAGCAAGACCTGCGCGAAAGTGAAGAAGCGGAGCGGATTCAAGGGGCGAAGATGGCCTCCTTGCGCCAATTCGTCGCAGGAGTCGCGCATCAAATGAACAACCCAATCGGGGCAATTTTGAGCAATAACGATGTTTCAAGCCGTGCGCTCGATAAAATCAAAGACATACTGACTCAGGAAGCCTCTCCGGAAAGCCGAGCGGACAAACGATTGGCCAGAACACTTGCTGTGTTAGAGCAGATGAATCAGATGAACCAGATCGCCTCAAAGGATGTCGCAAAGATTGTCGCTAATTTACGGCGATTTGTCCGACTTGATGAAGCGGAATGGCAGTTTGTTGATATTCACGAAGATCTCAATAGCGTTCTTGCTTTGATGGAACCGGAATTCGGGGGTCGAATTAGAGTCACTAAGAATTACGGGGACCTCCCAAAAATTAATTGTTCCCCAAGCAGTTTAAACCAAGTTTTTAGGAGTATGCTCAGGAATGCTGCTGAAGCCATCGAGGAGGAGGGAGAAATTAAAATCAGAACCCACTTCCAAGATGGGAACATCAAAGTTGAAATTAGCGATACTGGACGGGGAATTCCAGCCGAAACGCTCGATAGAATTTTCGATCCGGGATTTACCACGAAAGGCGTGAAAGTCGGTGTCGGACTTGGGCTGGCAATCTGCTACAAAATCATTGTCGATGAACATAAAGGACACATTTCCGTATCAAGCGAAGTTGGGAAAGGGACAACGTTCACCATTGTGCTTCCACAGCATCGTGGTGAAACCGGCAAATTCAGAATAAAATGATGAATTAACTAAAATATGAACCGATCAGTTTGGATAAAAAAGCTCAAATTTCTCGTAGACATCAGACCGGAAGAAATCAGCCAAACCGTTTTAATGTTTGCCTATTTCTTTCTCGTCATCGCATCCCATACGATCGTCAAATCAACACGGGATGCGTTGTTTATTAATAAATACGGCGCCGAGCAATTGCCGTATGTCTATATTGGAATTGCAATAGTAGCCGGGATGTTTATGCCCATTTATTCCCGCCTCGCCCAAGCAACCGAGCGAGGCGTTTTAATTATTGGCAGTAATATATTCTTCGTCGTCAATATTCTTGCTTTTTGGTGGCTATTCCACACCTACGATTGGGATTGGCTGAGTTATGGGCTGTATATCTGGGCAAGCATTTTTAGCGCGGTGTCGACAACGCAATTTTGGCTCGCGGCAAACGTTACTTTCAATCCGCGACAAGCGAGGCGTTTGTTCGGCTTCATCATTAGTGGAGGGACCTTAGGTGGCATCCTTGCGGGTAGCATAGCGCGGGGGGTTGTTGCTCGCATTGGCACAGAAAATCTCCTCATTGGTGTGGCAGCGATGTTACTTGCTTGTGTGCCCATCATCAGACGCGTGACGCAACAAGAATCAGTCGGATACACAGGGAGGGCATCGGCTCAAAAATCCGACCAGAATATCGGCGGCGCATTTGCCTTGATTCAAAAGAATAAGCACTTGACATTACTCACTATGATTATCGGCATCACGGTAATCGCGACCACTTTGGTGGACTACCAATTTAAGATTATCATTCAAGAGGCTTACCAGACAAAAGATGCACTGACCGGATTTTTTGGTAGCTATTACGCTTATATTAATGTCATAACCATTTTGATGCAACTACTCGTGACCGGGCAAGTGCTCAAGCGATTTGGCATCGGTGTTGCTATCCTGATTATGCCGATTGGGTTGTTTTTCGGCGCATTTAGTATCCTATTTTTTCCGGCGCTCTGGGCAGCAATTTTCGTTAAAACCTGCGATGATAGTCTCAGTGTTTCGGTCAATAAGTCGGGAATCGAGGTTCTGTACATACCGATTCCCGCCGAGGTCAAGGCGAAGACAAAAGCTTTCATTGATGTGGTTGTGGAACGTGCTTCGCGGGGGATTGGCGGGTTGTTGCTTTTGTTATTGACCGCAGGGCTTTCGTTGAGCGTCAGTCAACTCAGTATTTTCGTACTCCTGCTTTTAGGCGTGTGGACATTCATTGGCATGCGCATTCAAAAGGAGTATATCGCCTCGCTAGAAGCAACACTTCAAAAACGGAGCCTTGATGCAGATGCTCTCAGTGTAAACCTTTCCGATTCTTCAACGGTTAACCATTTGCTTCACATCCTCGATAGCAAAAATGAGCGGCAGATTCTTTATGCATTGGAATTCCTGCAGGACACGAATGCTCCTCAACTCCTCACACCTCTTCTGCCACTTTTGCACCACCCCTCGCCCGAAGTCAAAGTGCAGACATTACGATTACTCTTTAACATCGGTTCCCAAGAGTTCACGGCAGAGATTGAAGCCCTTTTGGAAGATAATGATAATAACGTCCGAGCGGAGGCAATGAATTATGTCTGCACTCATGGTGACGAAAATCCTGTTCAAAAGCTGCGGTCATTTTTAATACACACTGATTATCGAATGAAAGGTGCGGCAATTACCTGTATTCTCCGTTATGGTGGTGACGAAGAACGGGCGCTTTTAGCGCGAGATTTAATCGAGGAAATGCTGCAGGAGACGGGAGAGCAACGCACGATAGCTCGGCAGGAAGCCGGGAAAGCATTGGGTGCGCTTGACGCAAATTCTCCGTTACAGGATTATTTGCTCGAACTGCTGAACGATGAGAGTATTGACGTTGTTAAAGGGGCGATCGGAAGTGCGGGACGGATTCAGCGTGTCGATTTTGTGCCGTTTTTAATTGAAAAATTGGGCGATTCAACCACACGAGTTCTTGCACGTGAGGCACTTGCGAACTACGGTTCGGCGGTGTTCGAGCCCCTCATACACATAATGACTGACGAGGAAGCATCAATGTCTGTTAGGCGTCACATCCCGCGCGTATTCGACCTGATTCAACATCAAGGTTCGATAGATGCGCTTTTGAGCAATCTCAATCAAGATGAGATTGAAATTCGGTATAAAATCATCAAGGCGCTTGGAAAATTGAGGGAAAGTCAGATTGGCATGGCGGACTCTCGGAATTTTGTTGAAGTTCAGTTTCACCCGGAAATGGTTGAAAGCTATATTTTCGCAGAACTTAAAAACTACTATCACCTTTTGATGATTTTTGATTTACAAGGTGAAAACAATCCGCTTCTCTTGAAGTGTGCGCTGGGTGAACATTTGGCACAATTGAAAGAGATGATTTTTCGATTGCTCGGTTTAACTTACGCGCCGGATACGATGTACAATGCCTATCGCGGAGTCACCAGCGCGAATCCTCGCATCCGCGCCAACGCCATAGAACTGTTGGATGGTATTCTCGTACGGCATATCAAACGGATGCTCTTACCGATTATTGAGGAGGGTTCGCAGGCAGAAGCCATGCAACACGCATTCGCACTTTGGAATTTAAATTCGATAACTAAAGAAGAGGGAATAGCCACACTGATTGCCGGAAAAGATAAATGGCTCAAGGCATGTGCGCTTTACATCGTAGGACAACGGGGAATGCAGGAACTTGCGGAATCCGTTAAAGATTTGCTTGAAAGCCCGCACCCGTTGATTCGGGAGGCGGCGGAATTCGCGTGGCGAAAACTTGGGTGATGAAGTATAATCTAAAGTAGTCGCTGAATCGTTCTTGAAAACCAAGATAGAAGAACAAGAATCAGTTAGCTGAAATTCAAAAAGGAATCACGATGGATTTGATTCTTCAGAACCCTTACATTGCAGGGAATCCGATTAAAAGTGAACCCGGTTTTTATGGCCGTGAAGATGTTTTCCGAGAAGTGCAGCGGTTGTTAAATAACTCGAATGAGAATGCACTGGTTCTGTACGGTCAACGGCGGATTGGTAAAACTTCGATCTTGTTGCAATTACAACGGCGTTTACAGGAAGACGGCGCACACACCCCAATTTACTTCGATTTACAGTACCATACCGAGAAGCCTTTAGAGGACGTATTGTACGAACTTGCCAAGCATCTAGGCGAAGTAGCTAATGTTTCTGTCCCCACTAAATTGGAATTGGATAAAACTGGGGAATATTTCCGTAAGGAATTCTTGCCTCAAGTGGTAGCTGCACGTAAAAACTGGGTGTTGTTATTCGACGAATTTGATGTGCTAGATGCCTCGAAGGAAGAGAAAAAAGAGACCGCAAACTCATTTTTGCCTTATTTGAATCAATGGTGGGATGAGTTCCAGGGAATCAGGTTCATTTTTGTCATGGGACGTAAGCCCGAAGATCTTTCGCTAGAGTTTCTTTCGGTCCTGAAAAGTGTAAGGAACTATCGAGTTTCTGTTCTGTCCCACGACCAAACCGAAGAGCTGATCCGAATGTCTGAAAGGAACGAAACACTGAACTGGGGAGGGGATGCGGTAAACAAAGTATGGGATTGGACCCAAGGCAATCCGTACTTCACTCAGCTTGTGTGCAGAACGGTATGGGATGGCGCCTACAATCAAAATCCTGCACAGGTGCCAAAGGTTGAAGCGAGCGATGTGGATATTGCGATTCCAGGGACAATTTGACTCTATTGACTGCTAGCCGGAAGACCGTTGCCCAAATGAATGAAATCACCCGTCCAATTAGTGGTGGTTCTCCTTTCTTCAATACGTTTGGGGAAGTGCGACTCAGGCCGTTTTCAGAAGATGCAATAAATGAACTGTTGGACAGAGCGGAAAGCAAATTCATCGATGTCGATCAAGAATATATAAAAAAGGTAGCCGGCGGTCATCCGTACCTATTGCAAGCCGTTGCCTCGTCAATATGGGAAATGTATGAAACGGGCGAAAAACGTACGCCGCTTCCACACCGGTACGAGCGGGTCGGTTGGGAGTTCTACCGCACAGTTGAAGCACACTTCACCGACACCTGGCGGAATTGGAGTGATGCCAATCGCAAAGTGATAACGGTCATTGCTTTAGAACAGATTGGTAAATTGTTTGAACATCAGTTTGCGGTGGACAAATTGATGGAAAATCCCGATGACTTTGCGACCGAGCGGAGTGAACTCACGGAGTCTGGGATTCTGATTGAAGTTGAAACGGATAAATGGGAGCTTGCCTCGCAAGCATTTCTGTGGTGGTTAGCAGACGAATTAAAGCGCAATGTACGTGATGATAGCGAATTCAACGAGTGGTTGCAACGTAATGAAATAGATGCCTTGCTTACGAAAGGCGAAAAAGAGAAATTAGGTAAATTTGCCAAACAGGTTGTAAGCGTTGTCGAGCAGGGCGCGTTAACATTAATTCAGAGTTTCTCCGAAGGATTTGGCGAGAGTTTAATAAAAGGCATTAGCAGTTAAAAAGCCAGCATATAAAAGCAAGCGAACGGGAAAAGATGCCAAGAGAAGACAATCCCAACACCTATGAAATCGAAACTATTCGGCCCAAATCGGGGACATGGAAGACGTATGATGCCACCGATGGATTGCCCGCCGGGGTTTCATGTATGCTCCAAGACCGCGTGGATTATCTCTGGTTGGGAACTCAAGCGGGGCTGTGTCGCTATGATGGGGCGGAGTTTATCACCTACACCACGAGAGATGGTTTGGCGAACGATGGTATCGAGGCAATCTGCGAAGACCATGACGGACGCCTGTGGCTTGGTACGAAAGATGGCCTCTCCTGCTACGATGGAACGGAGTTCATCACCTACACGACTGACGATGGTTTGGCGGATAATCATGTCCGCGCAAGTAATAGAATCGCTGAGATTATGAGCAGTCTGAAAAACTTTACCCGGTTGGACGAAGCGACATTTCAAAAAGCGGGTATTCACGAAGACCTTGATAGTGTCCTAACGCTCATGCAGCATCGCTTCACCAATCGGATTACCATTCACAAAGCGTTCGGAGAAATCCCGAAGATAGGTTGCTATCCCGCACAGTTGAATCAAGCGATCATGAACCGGCTCACCAATGCGGAAGACGCGATTGAAGGAAAAGGGGATATATGGATGGAGACGTGGTTGGAAGAGAGTGTCTCGGGCGAAAACGCTGTCAAGATCTCGGTTAGAGACAGTGGAAAAGGTATCCCTCCTGACGTATTGCCGAAAATCTTCGATCCCTTTTTCACGACAAAGTCGATTGGAAGTGGACCGGGGCTAGGATTGGCAACGAGCCATCAGATTATCGATCGACATAATGGAAAGATTGAAGTCACAAGCGAAGTGGGGAAAGGTACGGAATTTGTGATAACGCTACCTGTCAAAACATAATTAATAGTGTAGTTGAGTAAGTTACCAACGAGGACAGAACTTAACGAACAAGGTGGAGAGGAGAATCATGCTAACCATTATTGAAAAGGTCATATTTCTGCAAGACGTTGATGTGTTTGCTGAGATTACCACCGAACAATTAAGCCATATCGCAGCGATCACAGAGGAGATAGAATTTGAGCCGGGTACAACCATCCTTGAGCGGGATGAACCGGGCGAAGCACTCTATCTCGTCCTCGAAGGCAAAGTACGCCTTCACCGAGATGGGCGGGAGATCTTGGTCGCCGAAGAAAAGGGCATTTTCGGCTCTTGGGCGTTGTTTGATAACGAACAGCCAAATATTGCCACCGCAACGGCTCTTGAGCCTACACGAGTGCTAAAAATTGATAGAGAAGAGTTTTATGAAGTTGTTGCGGATTATGTTGAGATCACCCAGGGTATTTTCAAATGGCTTGCTCGACGGGTTCGACAGGTGGGTGAGAAGATTATTAAAGTTGAAAAGGAGGATGCAAGTTGACTAAATTAAAATCCCGCACAGCAGAGCAAATGACAAATCATGTAGAAAAGACACCACTTGAGGAGTTAGCACATCTTGTGGAAAAACATAAGGATGAAGCATCTCAGGAGATTCCGGTTCCACAGCAGTTAATTGAGCGAATTCTGACGGCCGCTCATGAAACGGATGAGCACCTCCAAAGGGCACAAAAACAGTTGATGCAATCCGAGAAGATGGCGACGCTAGGGCAAATGATGGCGGGCATTGCGCACGAAATTAATACGCCTGTGGCTTCTATCAATAGCAATATTGGCTTGTTCACTCGTTCTTTCGAAAAAATCAGAATGCTGATGGATTCAAAGAAAATGTTGAAAGAGGACCGCCAAAATCGGCAAATGATGCGGATAATTACCACGCTCGAAAAGCTGAACCATGTCAATACAACCGCTTGTAGCCGAATCGTGCAGATTTCCCGAAGCCTGCGTGACTTCGCCCGTGTTGACGAGATGGAATTGCGAGAAACAGACCTCCATGAGGCGTTGGAAAGTGCATTGGTTCTCGCGCACCATGAAATAAAACGGCGCATTGAGGTGATTCGTGAGTATGGTGACATCCCGAAATGTCCGTGTTGTCCGAATCAATTGAGTGGCGTGTTTCTAAATCTCCTAATCAATGCCTCTCACGCAATTGAGGGGAAGGGAAAGATTTTCATCAAAACATTTAAGGATGAAGACGCTATCAAAATACAAGTGACCGACACAGGAAAAGGCATCCCGCCTGAACATCTGGAGAAGATTTTTGGAGTATTTACGACGAAGCCGCCTGGCAAAGGTACGGGACTTGGTTTATTGATCTGTCAGCAAATTATTGAGAAATATAATGGCAAAATCGAAGTGGAAAGCGAAGTCGGGGTCGGAAGCACATTTACAATTACCTTGCCGACTCAGCCTAAAAGCGGTCAAAATTAAATCAATTCAATTGGAGGCAAATACGTGGAAGATAAAGCCAAATACACCGTACTGATACTTGATGATGAACCGAATGTCCTCACAAGTCTCAATGCACTTTTAGATTCAGAAACAGACTATAATGTGTTAGCTTTTGCTTCATCACAGGAAGCTCTTGAGGCGATTCAAACGCACGAGATTGATCTCGCAATAGTTGATTACTTGATGCCGGGCGATCTGAATGGCATCGACTTTCTTTTGACGTTGAAACAGAAACAGCCATTTTCTATTCGGATGATTCTCACAGCCTATGCCGATAAAGAAAACGTCATTAAAGCGATCAATGAAGTTGGTTTGTTCAAGTATCTTGAAAAGCCCTGGAATAATGCGGATTTACTTGAAACTATTCGCGAGGGTTTGGAAAAACGGGCGTTATTGAAGCAATTGGCAGAGATTCAAATACTCGATGTGAATGAGATGAAGCGTTAAGGTACTGGAGGAAACACGTGGAAAATGAAGAGTATACCGTCCTTTTGGTTGATGATGAGGAAATTGTGACAACGAGCATCAGCGCATTACTGATGTTGGAAACTGACTATGATGTCCTAGTCTTTAATTCGCCGATTGAAGCGTTAGAGGAAATGCAACATGAAGAAATCGATCTCGTCATCTCCGATTACCTGATGCCGGACATGAACGGCGTTGAATTTCTGATGGAGATGAAGAAACTTCAACCTGAAGCTATTCGTATTATTCTGACAGCATACGCGGACAAAGAGAATGCAATTAAAGCTATCAATGAAGTTGGTTTGTATCAATTCGTTGAGAAACCTTGGGATAATGATGCGTTACTCCTGCTGATTCGCAATGGATTGCGGAATCGGGTGCTTTTGCAGCAACTTCGCGAAAAAATTGGAGAATTAGACATCGCTGCCGACAAACTGCAGCAAGTTCAGACAGAGATTCTTAAAGCATTCATTTGAGTACTTTTGATTGTAGGAAACTTATCCTGTGTTTCTTTTTGGGCTTGACATGGTTTTGGTTTTCGTCTATAAATAGTTGAGAATTCCTTTGACTTCAAACTTGAGGAGGTGTCCAATGGCAGTCCGTGTGTTCGGTTGCAACCATATCGCAATTGAGGTAGATGACATAGAAAAGGCGGTTGAATTTTACACTGACGTTTTCAATTTGGAACTTCTACGCGATGAAGGCGAAGGTGATGCCTTTTTCAAACTCGGTGAACATCAATTTCTTGCCGTATTTGAAGTGCCCAAAGTCCAGCCTGACCGCGAGAAGCACTTCGGAATCATTGTGCGGGATGAAAACCAGATTACGGAGGTGCGTGGAAAGATTACCCAAAAATATGGCTTGAAGACCAAACCGCCTTTTCGATGCGATTTTCGCGCATCCGTGGGGGAATCGAATTCAAGTTGTTGAGCTGCACGACGAATCTGTCGTCTGGCTCCAGCCGTATCAGGAGGTCCAGAAGGTCGGTGCAAAACTGCCGGATTAGTGTTGAATCAAGCGACTGATGTGGCGACGAAATCCTTTCCGAATAGGTCGCACTTTTGCTACAGTGCTGTATCACTATCGCCACAATTCAACCGGATGGCGGAGTTAAGATTTTAGCCAGTTGTCACCTTGAATATTGGAGGTTGAGAGGTGAAAAAGATTATCGTCGAGAAAGAATTAACCCGTTGGAAGACCTATTCCACTGTGGCATCTAAATTGCGCTAGAGGAGATTGTCATCCACTTTTTGAGGAGGGAGTTACCATGAAATCCAGATTTGATGCTTTTACAGCATTGATACTACTGAGCTTCTTTATCGTGATTCCGTTATCCAATGTTACTTATGCCGACGATTATGATTACTATTCTGATCGACTGAGTCGTGAGCATCGAGAAGGTAGCGATGTTGATGAATGGCTTGAGCGCGGGAATGCGAGCATCACAGCAAGTCCACGTTTTGAGGAGGGAGTCCGTCTGACGGCTTGGGCGAGTGAATACGATCAAGGAAACGGAGACGAGGACTACGAATTTGGTATAGCAAGTGCCATCTACTTTTTCGAGATTCCTAGGCAGGCACAACACATTGAGATCTCGGTTCGTTATCGCGGAGAGGCTTACGAATCCAATCTTGAGGACTATGGACCAATTGCCGGCCGTGTTTGGATTCGCAACATCAACCGTGAATTAACACACCGTTATGATGATAAACACGCCGATGAAACGCGGTATGGTGATACCTTCGTCTTGCGTGCAAAACGCCGCTCGGAAACAATCAAGATCGCTCCATCCGGACACGTTGATAATGGTTTGCTTGAATTGCATATCGTCGTTGAAGATGGGCAACAAATCGATGTCAAGTCGATTGATGTTTCGACCTATCGAAGGGAACAAGAGATCCGTGTGTATCCACGTTATGTTAGACATTATAATTGGCAACCGTGGCATAGATACACCTACTCCTATTTTTACGATGGGCCATTCTACTATGGTACAGACCTCGGTTACTTTTTACGATGGAGCTATCCAATTTATGATAGCCATTATCTCTCAATTCGCCACAGTTACGGAAACTATGTCCATCGTTATTACACCTATCATCGCCCATACTATTACCGTCCTTATTCGAGCCATGTGAATGTCAACGTTCATGTTGGAAAGCCTTCCGTCAGAACACGCACTCGCCTCAATCGGTGGAGCGCAGAACACGAAACGACGCGTCGTGAATATAGCCGGAGTCGATCGTCAAAGATAGTCCGAACGAGTGAACGGGTAAACGTAAAGACTCGGGTTCGCGCAGTTCTCGATAAGCATCGGAAGGAACAATCAGTCCTCGCTCCTCAAGTAAGTCGGAGCGCAGTTGCGACGCGCAAACGCAAACGTTTTGATGACAGTACAAAATTGAACGCTTCTGTACAACGCAGCCGCTCCATAAGTCCAGCCCATCGGTCATCTACACGATTGGGTCGTACCATCCCGTCCCTCGAGAAAAGGAAACGCTATACGACTAATTCGCAATCCAGTGGAAGCGGATACAAGAGCACTCCCCTTTCAAATGCTGAGCGACGCACCCGTATCTACAATCGATCAAATCGATCACAATCTTATTCAAGGCAATCCCGCGTTCCATCCTCAACACGTCAATATAATTCAAGTTCAAGCGTAAAGCGTAAGCGATCGAGCGATTCAACAAGCGTGAAACGCAAACAATCGACTGGCAAGAGCACGCCGACTGCCCCGCGTGCCCGAACATCAACGGTTAAGAAAACACGTTCTTCAAGTTCAAGTTCAAGTGCAAGTAAAAAAGATGACGACGATGAGAGCAAACGTAAAAGTAGCCGCAGCCGTAATACAGAACATACGAAACGTCGAAGAAAATAGCTCTAGCTTACATCTAATACTACTTTGTCAACTAGGATGTCCTCGCACAGACCGTCCTCTCGATTTGCGGCGCTTCGACCATTGGCATGAGAAAGTCTCTTGCCATGCGGTTTGTTTGCCTCTGGCCAATGTGGAGCATGGAGTTGCAGATCCGCGCTACAAGCGACTTCTTGGCTAAATGACAAAGTAGTACTAAGCAATCAGTCAAGGAATATCCATTTCCTTGGCTGATTTTTTGTTAATTGGCCTCA
>JADFGN010000704.1 GCA_022567695.1 Candidatus Poribacteria bacterium
TCCAGCAAATCGGCTCTGACCATTGAAATTTCATCAATTATAATTGCATCGACTTTTTGATAGAGGGCCTTTTGAGCCCTTCGGATCTTGATAGCACTTACTCCTTCAGTCGTAATATCCGGCTTAAATCGAAAAAAAGAATGGATCGTCTGCCCTTTAATATTCACCGCAGCAACACCTGTCGGAGCTAAAACAACAACATTTTTTACGGTATGATCACGAAAATATTGCAGGAGTGTTGATTTACCGGTACCAGCTTTGCCTGTAATGAAAATGTTGCCGGAACCGTTTCCTGTAATTTGACGGGATTTTTTTCTCGAAATGGTTTTGTGACGCTGTGATCTTGTCTTCGACGGTTACACATTTGGAAAGGACGATAACATCGTCCAAACCGTACAAATCCACGAGGCCAAACGCAAATTGAACTCGGTTTTCTTCAAGCGTTCTTTGAACCTTTGCACCGATCTCCCGCTGGTAATTGCCAATCCTGCTTGGGCGAGTTTTTTCGCAAAAATCATTGCAATTTGTGTTTGCCGTAGGTGCTGGCATTGCGACTGCCCGCAATAGCAAGCTACGGATCCGATAATAATTCTAGAAGCACCGATTTATTTCTAATTGCGTACAAGATAATGGGTGGATCTGAAATTTGTTTTAACAGTTTTGGATAATGTGCGCCTTGAATCGTAATCAGATGATGCGTCTCATTTTGTAACCATTCGAGGCCTTGAATAATTGCGACTTCATTTGGGGCGAGGATATATTCAATGATTTGCTTGGAGATTTCTGCGGCTTGCAGCTGGTTGCGTCCAGCGTGCAAGGATGCGTTCGGCGAGTCAAACATCTCCAATAATTCTTCCATCCGTTTTTCAGATCGCTTGGACTCAATTCTGTAGATATCCGCCATAAAACGCACAAACTGTCTGCCTGTCAGAGTTTCGTAGAGGTGTGGTGTATCGGGCATGAGTCCGGTAATGGCTTTGACCTGCAACGCTTCGGTTTGGACATCGTACCCGCTTATCGTTGCCGTCCCGGATGTTGGGCGGATTAGGCCAGTCAGCATGTTGATGGTTGTGGTTTTCCCCGCGCCGTTGGGCCCAAGGAATCCGAAGAGTTCACCGGTTTCGACCTGCATCGTTAGCTGATCGACAGCGGTGAGTTTACCGAAACGCTTGGTAAGATTTGTTGTTTTTATCATGAAAGTGTGAATGCTAAGGAACGGCAATTAAATAACTGGTGCATTTACGACCTCTCCTCGCCCCTCTCCGGTAAACCGAGAGTCCGAGACCTTCGCAAGGAGGGGAATTTACGCGGCTTGGTGTGTGAGGTTCTTCCTCCCACACGTAGAGTTCTCCCCCTTCACAAGGGGGAGTTAGAGGGGGTTGAGCGAAATGACTGACTTAATTAATCGTGATTCCTTATTTAGATTTACTCACTTCCTCACCGCTTGCAACTTTCCATTTCACCTTTCATTTTTTCTCAATTGACTCCGCGAATTGAGGTATCCAATGAAGATCAAACAGATTCAAATCTTAAACGCCGATGAGACAGAACTGATACGAATCAGCCGTGAAGGAATACTTTCACTCAATCTCGACGAAATGAAGGCAATTCAAGCCTACTTTGCCAAAGTCGGAAGGAAGCCGACCGATGTTGAGCTTGAGACGATTGCCCAAACGTGGTCTGAACACTGTGTCCATAAAACCTTTAAAAGCATAATTGAATATTCCGAAAAAGACCGTGAGACAGAGATTATTGATGGAATTTTTAAAACGATGATTCAACGCGCAACACAAGAGATTAACAAGGACTGGTGTGTCTCCGTGTTTGTTGACAACGCAGGAATCATCAACTTTGATGAGAAATATAACGTTTCTTTTAAGGTTGAAACACACAACCATCCCTCTGCGATTGAGCCTTACGGCGGTGCAGGAACGGGAATCGGGGGTGTCATTCGAGACTCACTCGGTACAGGACTGGGCGCAAAGCCGATTCTGAATACGGACATTTTCTGCTTTGGCCTCCCCGAGCTTGCTTACGATGAACTTCCCAAAGGTGCGCTCCATCCGAAAAGAATCTTCAAGGGCGTTGTTGCAGGAGTACGTGACTACGGCAATCGGATGGGCATCCCCACAGCGAACGGTGCTATCCTTTTCGATTCGCGTTACATAGCAAACCCGCTTGTTTTTTGCGGGAATGTCGGACTGATTCCTAAAGATCGGTGCGAAAAATCGGTGGAGCCCGGCGACCTCATCGTTGCCCTCGGTGGACGTACTGGACGCGATGGCATTCATGGGGCGACATTCTCCTCGCTGGAGTTAGACGATACCTCTGAAAGCCTTGGGAGTGTCGTGCAGATCGGCAACCCGATTATGGAGAAGAAGATTGTTGATGCCCTGCTGCAAGCACGTGACCGCCTTCTCTACCGCTCGATCACTGATTGTGGCGCCGGTGGCTTTTCCTCCGCTGTTGGCGAAATGGGGAGTGAAATCGGTGCGGAGGTTCATCTTGAAAATGTGCCGTTGAAGTATGAAGGACTTGAGCCGTGGGAGATTTGGCTTTCGGAAGCGCAAGAGCGGATGGTCATCGCCGTGCCACCTGAAAATCTGGATGAGTTGATAGCCATCTGCGAAGCAGAGTCGGTTGAAGCCACTGTACTTGGGACATTTACAGATACACAAAAGCTGCATGTTTATTACGATGGAGAGGTTGTCGCTGACCTTGATATGGATTTTCTTCACGACGGATTGCCACGCCACACGAAGAAGGCGATTTGGGAACGCCCTCAC
>JADFGN010000705.1 GCA_022567695.1 Candidatus Poribacteria bacterium
ATTATCCCATTCTACGGTGCGAAAAATAAACGCTTGTTCAACATAGAACGGCGGTGCATGGATTCAGATGGCGTCGTCATTCGTTATCTCGATGCACACCTGCCAGATGGTCATGTCTTTGATATCGGCGCAGGAAGTGGATTCACCGCCTCGAAATTAACCACGCCAACGCGAATCGTCGTACCTTTGGAACCAGCAAGGGGCATGATCGATTCGGGGAAATCTTTGCCTTGGGTACAGGGTATTGCTCAGCAACTTCCGTTCAAGTCGAATTCATTCGCAGCGGCTTATGCGACGTGGGCGTACTTCTTTCCGGCGGTCGGTTATGGGGACGCTGGACTTGCAGAGGTCAATCGAGTCGTGGCGGAGGAAGGTCGGATTCTCATTGTAGATAATGCCGGGAATGACGAGTTTTGTGGACTGTTCGAGCGGGATATCGCTAGCCACCCATCGTGGTGGCGAGGACGGGGCTTCGACTGTTACATGCTCCAAACCGCCTTCAGGTTCGATACTCTTGAAGAAGCGGAAGAACTGCTATCGTTTTATTGGAGCCACAATGGACGGGCTGAACACGCAATAGTCAGGCTAGAGATTGAGTACAAGGTCGCGGTGTATCTTGGCAGATCTCGAAAATAGACACCGCCATCCCATCCGGTCTAAAGATAGGAGGTACCTCCTTAAATCGGTGCCATTCAATCAGGAGGGGTGAGATACAATGGCTAAACAACAATCCGAAGAAATCATGACGCTCAAAGAGATTCTCGCTGCACGAACCCAAGTGGGTACGCTGTGCAACAAACTTGACAACGACTGGGTTCACTGCTATGCGTGCGGACATAACTGCAAAATTCCACCGGGCAGATTTGGCGTCTGTCGCGTGCGATTCAATGAAGGTGGGCAACTCCGTGTACCGTGGGGGTATGTGGGTGGATTGCAGGTCGATCCGGTCGAGAAGAAGCCGTTCTTCCACGCATTTCCCGGTGCGCTGGCAATGAGTTTCGGGATGTTAGGTTGCGATTTTCACTGTTCTTATTGTCAAAACTGGGTTACTTCGCAAGCCCTCCGCGATAAAAACGCCGTGGCCCCGCCGAAGGACATCTCACCGGAAGAATTTGTTTCGCTGGCGCGTCGATACAACGCCGAAATCGTCACGAGCACATACAACGAGCCGCTCATCACGAGCGAATGGGCGGTTGAGATTTTCAAGGTTGCCAGAAAACATGGACTCGTTACGTCGTACGTGTCCAACGGAAATGGAACGCTAGAAGTGCTCGATTACCTCCATCCGTGGGTCGATCTGTACAAGGTTGACCTAAAGGGCTTCAACGACAGAAACTATCGCAAACTGGGCGGCGTGTTAAACAACGTCCTCGACACAATCAAGATGTTGCATGAGCGTAATTTCTGGGTGGAGATCGTCACACTCATCATTCCCGGCTTTAATGATTCCGAGGAAGAACTCAAAGAGATCGCCACTTTTCTCGCTGAGATTTCACCCGATATTCCTTGGCATGTAACCGCCTTCCATAAAGACTACAAGATGACTGGGCCAGACAATACCTCCATTTCCACGCTCATTCGAGCTTCGGAGATTGGCTACAATGCGGGGCTTCACTACGTGTACGCAGGCAACATACCCGGTCACGTCGGACGATATGAGAATACCTATTGCCCGGATTGCAACGAACTGCTTGTTGAGCGATGGGGATTTCGCGTGCTGGAGAACCGAATTAAAGATGGCGGTTGCCCTAAGTGCAACACGAAGATTGCGGGGATCTGGGGTCAGAAGGAATTGGAAGCGATGCGGGCGTTAAAAGAGCCAGTGAGAGGTGGAGGACAGTAGATGATTTCCGAACGCCGTTTACTGATTTTATCCTGCTCAAAACGCAAATGTTCTACTCTAAGACTGTTACCAGCTATTGAACGATACAATGGTCCGGCGTTCCAGGTGTTACGTCGCTTTCTGCGCGAACAGCCAAACAAGGCGGCATTGTTGGATGTATATATCCTGTCCGCGGGCTATGGTCTTATTCGGGCAGATCGACCGACAACGCTTTATGATCAGAAGATGATTCCCTCCCGGGCTGCCGAATTACAGCCTGAAGTCTTGACGACATTTGCCGAAATTATGCAGAGTAACTATACTTCCCTCTGCTTGGTAATGGGGAAAACCTACCTCCGTGCGTTGGAGGGCTGGGAGTGTTTTGCGCCCAAGAGTATGAAATTGACAGTGGCAGACGGTCCGATGGGGATAAAACTGAGCCAACTGAAAAACTGGCTTTGGGACGAACAGTCACAATCGTGTTGAGAGGCACATTGATGAAACTAGATATTATTGAGCGTTCAAAACAAACGCTGATTGCAACCTACTCCGTGCCAGAGCTCTCAATGCTCAGCTTCCGTGAGTGGAAGGATTCTCTAAGAATCGTTATTCCTCTGACGAAACTTCCAAATGTTGTGACAAAACTGAACTCGACAGATCCTGAAACTGGCGATCCTGCATCCGTTGCAACATCTGTTGATTTTTATCTCCCCGATCCGTTAAAAAATAAAGTGTTTTCTCGACTCGCGAAGGATCAGACGGACACGGTAGAAAATCCTGACCAATTCACAGATCGACTTAACGAAGTCAGCGAACAGGTTTCCACGCCATCTTTAAAATCAAGTACTATTCTGTCTGCCGTTATGGTGGAAATTTCACAGAACCACCGGCCGCATGAAGACTATGAAGTGAGAATTTCTGATGAATAGTCGATCACTAACACTTGACGAGTTCATTGC
>JADFGN010000706.1 GCA_022567695.1 Candidatus Poribacteria bacterium
CAATGCCTTTTGGCAGGTCGTTGTAAATCCAGAGTCCAGTGGCTTGTACTACCTTTCGGTCATTGTGAACTTTGGTGTCACGGTCTTGCGCAAGGACGAGCCCTGATACCAATAGAAGTAGGCTTGTCAGCGCGGTTATGTAGCGTATCATCGTTCATCTCCTTATCATATTAAAGTTCAGATTTCAACTGTAAAATTTTCTTTTTTGAATCTCTTGAATCCGGTTTCGGAGTTTCTCTTGTAACCCAAGATTCCGTTCGATGCCGGTTTCCGGCAGAAAGTTGAATCCATAAATCTGATCATATTCACTGCCGATACGGTCGATACGTCCGAATCGCTGAATAAGCCTTAC
Organism: Candidatus Poribacteria bacterium; assembly: GCA_022567695.1. Classification (GTDB taxonomy): domain Bacteria; phylum Poribacteria; class WGA-4E; order WGA-4E; family PCPOR2b; genus JADFGN01. The sequence goes on from JADFGN010000706.1 coordinate 353, forward strand.
GGGATTCCAGTGGAGATCGTAGTTGATAATCTTGTTGCAATCCTGCAAGTTCAGCCCTTTCGCTAGCACATCGGTTGCGATTAGCCTCAACAGTTCTGATTCTCCGCGCTGAAATTGGTGCTCTGGATTTGCTTTGGGTGCAAAACGTCTCACAATCCGTTCCTTGCTTTTATCCCCACTGTAGATAACAGAAATGTAATCTCGTTTCCCGTCGGGGTTTAGATTCTCAAACAGATAACGCGCCGTGTCTGCGTACTGCGTGAAAATTAAGCATTTTCCCTCGCTAAGCTTACTTTCAACACCTGCAAAATTCTTATTAGATTCTACAAGGGTTTGAGCACCTCCGATTGAGAAACACCCATTTTCTTTCGATGACGCGCTGCAGTGTGAGCGGATCTGACAATAACATTTCAAGTGGTGTTGAAAACAGGCTTAGCGATGCTTTGGAAACCGGAGAGGAAAAAGTAACCAACTGCGAACCTCGCCTTTTCAGTGGAGTCAAGTATGAGGTTGATGTTATCTGCCAGTTTTTCGCTGCGGTTATCGATGATGTCATGTGTCATAGTGGTCATGATGCCGTTGGTCGATTGGAGTGGATGGTTGTCAATTTCTCCCGAAGCCAATGATTGATCAACATTTCTGGGGACAAGCCCTGTTTTGTTGCAAGCGTGCTAATCTGCTCGACTAATTCATGTTCGACTGGAATCAGATCATGCTTTCGTTTAAGATTGACCTGAAACTCCACTTCGTGCGTTTCATCCCAGTAATCAGCGAGGCTGTGTGTATCCCAAAACTCACCGATTTCTTCGAGGGTTGCATCGGGGGAAGGCATTGAATCTTTCTGTTTACTTTCTGGCATATTGTCTTCGCTCCTTTCTGTCCATATCTCTTGCGCTGACAATCAACGCCCGGCTATGCGGTTTTAGAATGAAGTAAATGATGAGATAACGTCCGGCGTCTGTTTGCCCCATGGCGGAGTAAACGTCTTCGCCTGACCGTTGGCCTTTTGCGACGAATCGAAAGCGAGGGCGATTGACAAAGACTTCTTCAACCTCTTCTATCGTAACGCTGTGTTTCCGCTCTAGCTTTTCAACAAATTGTGTGAGCCATATAATCTCATCGATTTGCAAATTAAGGTCCTCTTTTTTACGAAATTACGTCCATCGGTGTCCAGAGGGTTACCCCCGGCACATGGGCAAAATCGCTATCATACGTCACGATGTCGCGCAAAGGCGGATGGTGGCGGTTCATCGTTCCGAGAGGCAGGGAATCGCCCGTCATCAATGCGTAATTAGCGCGTTCATGCTTTGTATCAACCAGCGTTTTCTTGGTGATACGCAGGACTCTCAACCCGATGGCTAATGTGTTCTCAAATTGCGTCTGATAGTCGGTGAGATTTGCGGCGCGAGTCCCTACAGGAAGCAACAGCAGGTCACAGATGAGACTGCCCGTGCTCAAAACTCATCCTCCTCGGTTTTCTCCGGCAAACCGACCCAGATTTGCCGCTTTATAGATTTCCCAAAATGACCGCAGAAACTCGGTATCTTCACCGAGCCACCACTTACGCTGAATGAAGTAGAGGAACATGCAACGATTGAGGAACTGCAACGCATGATCGTGCGCCCACCTATGGTCTTTGGTCTGATGCGTCAAGTCCACCTGAAGGATTTTGAAAACGGATTTGTAGTCGTCAAAGAATCGCTTTGTAACCGCTTCAACATCGAAGGCTTCATCATGACGCTCCTGAATGTCGAGCGGCGAAAGACCTTCCAGATCGGGACGGATGGATTCCAAGTCAAGCATCGCAATCCGTTCAGATGCTGTGCGAAGTTTTTCATAAGGACTAATCGTGATGCGACGGAATAATCGACGTTTCTCTGGATGGTCGCTATCATATTTGACATTGACAAAATGCCAGTCCTCTTGCGTCCGGTTGCTGAAGATGAACAGGGCGTAAAGGTGATGCTGACGAAGGTGAGCGATAACAGGGCGTTCAGCCGTCAGAAGCAAGCGTTCAGAGTCGAGTGGGGCATAAACCACATGAAAGGCATCGTCTGTTCCACCAGCCGCAAATAGGAGCGGATCAGAGGTTAGGGCATTGACGGCTCTGTCTGTCCAACCACGGCGAGAAATCGGTTGGTTGACGCGGTTATAGTTTAACTGAGTCCAGAACAAATCCTTGAGTGGTTCGATTCCATGAAAATCTTTGAGGAGCTGGTGGATATTTTCTTGATGTTCAAGGTCATAGCGCATGACGCTACCCCCATTTGCGGCTGGCGTTACTTCTGGATAAATTGATTGACTTCGGATGCTAGAAAAATCCCGTTTTGTACTTCCGGTAGTAAACCTCCAGAACTAGGATAAAATCCTCGTTGAACTGAGCCTATTCTAACACACTTCAACAGGCGAATCAACACTAAAGTCGC
>JADFGN010000707.1 GCA_022567695.1 Candidatus Poribacteria bacterium
GCGATACATTCTCGCAGGGGTACAGCTTCTCTCTCCTGAACAATTCCGCGCCCGTGGCAAATTGCATCGTATTGAGTGACTGCTTCAGGATGAAATGGAAATAGTTCCCGCTCCGCGTAATCGAATGCCAGACTTTCGCACCGTTTACGGCTATCACAGAAGTAAAGACACGGCAACTCTTCCTGAGTGCAAACAAACTCGATGACATCAGCATCCGGTTGATTCAAGAGCTGTTGTTGCGCTTCTGGCGAAGATGCCCTGATTTGCTCGATTGTCTTCGGCGTGCCGGAACCAAAGTGCTCGATGAAACACGCATGTTCTATCGGTCTGTCTATCTTCCGAATCATGATTACTTCGTGGGAACGCACATGCTCTAGCCATCGGGCGAGTTCCTTCAGATTTGGAAAGGGAAGGCTCAAGCAGAGGAATCTGATGTGTTGCGGTGCAAATAGGATGCATTCCTCCCAAGCCGTGCCCTGCTTTACCGTCCCGGACAGAAACTCGACGCCATCCGTCATGTTTTGTAGTTCATCAAAGATTACATATTCCACAGCATCTAAACTGTGAGAATGATCAAAAATTGCCGACCGAAAGGTTTCATTCGTCATGATGCGTAATGGCGCGTCGGATCGAACGGAGACATCTCTTGTCTCGATGCCCACACGTTCACCAAATCGATGAGACCAATCACGGAATCTCTGATGGCTCAGTGTGTTGGTGGGAGGGATATAGATGGCACGGTTGTTGGAGACAAAGCAGCGTTCGATGAGGGATTCGGCGATCCGGATTTTACCAGAACCTGTCGGCGCACCAACAATAATGTTCTGACCTTTTTCCTGTGCGCGGATGGCGTCTATCTGGAATTTGTCCAGTGTATGTCCTAAATCATTCAAGACTTGACCCTTTCGTGCAGTTACATATCCGTGGCATCGGCAGCCCTCAACTTTTCATTGAGCGAGTCGGCTTAGCATTATTTGGATGGCAACGCTCTTAATCATTTTTTAACCCATTTTGAGTCCGATTCTTCACTTTATTCTAGCAAATTCATGACGGATTAACAACGTCTTTGTTGGCGACTTTAGTGTTGATTCGCCTGTTGAAGTGTGTTAGAATAGGCTCAGTTCAACGAGGATTTTATCCTATTCTGGACAAGCGTCTGAACCCTCGTTAACCCCACCAAGCCAACGTGGATGAGATGGGTAAAGAAAAATGGACTCGAAAGAACTTGACGGATTAATTGGACAAGGACACGCTGAACTCATTGAGTGGCTCACAAAAACCTGGCTACCACAGGGACCTCCCATTTGCGTTGTAGAGGGGTTCCCCGGTATTGGGAAGACGTCTGTTGCTCGCATTTTGATGAACCTGGTCGAAATCCCCGCTGTTATGATAACAGTGCCCGACACAGAAACCGACCCGACAGATGATATCCTTCTCGATCTTGCAATGGAATTGAGTTTGGGCGGCAACGATGAACTGGCAGATGCGGTCGATCAGGGTAACTCCCTTCCGATGGCACTCACCCAAATCCTACTCAAACCGACTTTAATTATCATTGACGAATTTCAACGAGTGATGACAGGCGAGTCCGGGATGCCAGTCAAATCATTCGCAACGGTTTTTGACCGGCTAGCGAATCGCCAGCAACTCAAGGGGCGTATCCTTCTGTTAAGTAATCGTACCGTCGAGCGTGGACGCTGGTCTGAGCCATATACCATTCGCACGCTACCGGGATTAGAAGCGGATGAGGCAGAACACTTATTGGACAAACTGCTCACCGACGCCGGACGGGAAGATGAAGTGCCGGTTGAACGGAGAAAGGACGTTGTCAACTGGATGGGGCGGAATCCACGTGCCATACGGCTACTCGTGGCAAGTTTAGCACGCGATTCGCTCGACGACCTCATCGGATTGAGTCCTGAGATTTGGGAGGTCAGAGACCGGGAAGTTTCTGCTGAATTTATTTACAGACTGGAACGGGAGCTTTTACAGCGTACACTCGGTCGTTTATCGGACGAATTTAACCGCCAATTACGTCGTCTTGGGGTTCATCGTAAGACATTTAAACGGCAAGCAATCGAACCTTTGTTCGCGGAGAAAGCGGAGTACGCACGTTTTAAGAATGAATTAATCGATCGTTTTCTCATGGAGCAACACAAAGGTTGGTTTGCTCTGCACCCAATTGTAAGGGAAATTGGACTACAGCGGTTAAAGGAAACGCCCTCCGAATTACAGGGGGCACACGGAATTGCGGCAAGATATTACACCCGCCACTTTAGGGCTAAGGAGACTAAAGGTTGGGGCAAGCTGGGAGGACACTTTGTTGAGGCGCGTTATCATCTGGTAAATGCAGGGCGTGAGGAGGATTTGCGCGAAATTGTCGTTCGCTTTGAAAATCATGTGCGAGCAACGCTCAAGGGTACATCGCCCATTCCGAGTAGTGCGAACGAAATCAGTGAGCGGATTGCCGTCTTATCGGCGTTGCTGGAAACACCTGGGGCAAAAGGTCTGGAGTACCACCTGGCTCGCTTGTTCCGGGCTCGTGGGCGGGCAGAGGATTTACAGCGGGCAATCGTACACGCAAAAAGAGCGATTGGCCCCCAATCACCTGCCGATGGTTGGGTACTATGCGGGCAACTGCTAGCGCAAGCCGGACGGGTCAATGAAGCAATTGACCTGCTCAACGACGGGATTAACAAAGTCCCGGTGAACCAAAGCGTCTCGCTGTACCAAAGTTGTGGGCAACTGCTCGCACAAGCCGGACGGGTCGATGA
>JADFGN010000708.1 GCA_022567695.1 Candidatus Poribacteria bacterium
CAGTTTCCGTAAGATGACTTTGGGCTTCAGCCAGGGCATCCAAGCGTTCTTCGGTTCGTAGTTGGGCAGTCGCCAATTCATTGACCGTTTCGGTCAGGACATCCAAGCGTTCTTCGGTTCGCCGTTGGGCAGTCGCCAATTCATTGACCGTTTCGGTCAGGGCATCCAAGCGTTCTTCGGTTCGTCGTTGGGCAGTCGCCAATTCATTGACCGTTTCGGTCAGGACATCCAAGCGTTCTTCGGTGCGCCGTTGCGCTTCGACCAATTCCCTGACAATCTCTGGCAAAGCCAGCAGTTCGTCAGAGAGCAAGGTGCGCCGCAATTCCTCTTTCCACTCTGGATGTTCGACCAATAGTCGTACCAGATCGTGATAATCATCTACAGTGAACGCCATTTAATACCTTTCTCTTAATTGGAGGGGGTTCATTTTCGGCTTGATTCAATGTAACCGTTCAGGGGATAGCACTGTAGTGACGACTTCAGTCGTTCCGGCCAGCTTTGAACGACTATCTGTTACTACGAGCCAAGAATGTCTATGGTGGCTGAACGGTTACGATTCAATTTTACACGCCCTAGGGGTCGAGATAATCGAACAGTTGGTTGAGTTTCCATTCTCGACACAGAAATCGTCGGGTTTGCCTTTCGGGTGGTCGGATGCGTTGGGTACTCCCACCATCGCTTGCGACGAACCGAGCGCAGAAACCCGATCTGCTGTTTCAAGACTTAAGCCGGGCTGTACTCGTCAATTTGTAAATATCGAAAGCCACCACTCGAAGCTTAACAGGGACCAAATCAGCAACCGTTTGTTCTGAACACCTGAACTGTGGAGATCGATAACCCTTCGCACATATTCAGGATTAAGATATTCGTTAATGCGAGCCCGATCATCCAGCAGGATATCCCGAACATATTTTTCGCTTTTGCCACGGAACCATGATTCATCGGGCGCACTGAAGCCCTGTTTCTTGGACTGAGTGATCGATTCAGGGATAATTCGTTCCATCGTTTTGCGGAGAACGCTTTTGCCAACGTTTGTCTTTTCTAAATAAACCTTCTTTTTGCGCGGCGTGTTTTCATCAAATGCTTTCAAATTATGCAGATTGGCAATCTTATAACGGACGGGCACTTGACAGGCAAAATCGACCAGGTCGTTGTCCAAAAGCGGCACTCTTGTTTCCAGCGAGTGCGCCATCGAAATCTTGTCTTCAACCACAAGTAAGCCGTGTAAGAACGTCTTACATTCAAAGTAGAGCGAGTTGTTGACCTGTTCCTCCCGATTACCGCACCGGATTTCCTGTGGATAGACGTTACGGAAGACTGTCACCGTGTGATTCTTGAAGGGAACCGCTCCGTCAATATTCATTTGTCTTAATTGATTAACAACGTCTTTGCTAAAGAGCAGAGGCTTTCCTCTATTATCGACCAATCTCTGCCAGTAATGATAATAATTGTCTGTATAATTTTTGGTATCATTTCCAATCGCTGCGGCATACCGCCAAGGGTAACCCCCGAATAATTCATCGCCTCCTGTCCCAGACATCACGACCTTGACAAACTTGCTTGCTAACCGAGCGACATAGTAGTTCGGATAGCACTGTCCGACCCGCAAATCTTCCAGGTGCCAAATCAGATCTCTCATGACCGCTTCCATATCACCAGAGTGCAACACGCACTCATAATGTTCCGTTTGAAACAGATTTGCCATATGTTCGGCTAACTCCCGTTCATCAAAGCTCATCTCATGCCGTGCGGCTTCGGAGAGATCAAAACCGCCCGTAAATGTAGAAATCCGTCCCAAGGTTCTTGTTGTGAGGGCAGTCACACTCCCTGAGTCCATGCCCCCGCTCAGATAACTGCCAATCGGAACATCGCTGACACACTGCCGTTTGACCGCTTGCACCAGTAGATCGTAGAGTTGGTCTTCGAGTTCACCCACCGGGGCATTTATCTCCTGCCCAAAATCGAAATCCCAGTATTTTGTGGGCGTTACTCTTGTGGGGGTCTCTCCTTTCGATAGGTCAATTTGCATGGAGTGTCCAGCAGGAAGAAGCCGGATCCCTTCAAAGAAGGTGCGATCACTAAAGATGTTTTGGAATGAGAAGTATTCGTTAAGTGCCGCGAGGTCGATTTCGGGAGTTTCAGGTAAATATTGCAGAATGGATTTAATCTCGGAACCAAACACAAATGTACCATCATCAGTGAGCGTGTAGTACAGCGGCTTGATGCCGTAGCGGTCACGCGCCAGCCAAACCTTTTTATTGCGATTGTCATACAATACAAAGGCAAACATACCGTTAAATCGGTGGATACAATCTGTCCCCCACTCGTGGTAGGCGTGAATGATAACTTCTGTATCAGAGGTGCTGGAGAACTCGTACCCGAACGATTTCAATTCCTGACGGATTTCCCTAAAATTATAGATCTCCCCATTGTAAATCAGCCAAATCTCGCGTGGTTTATCGCACATCGGTTGATGCCCGCGCGAGGAAAGATCGATAATTGATAACCTGCGATGTCCGAGAAAAACATCCCAGTTTTCTGAGTGCAACTTCTCCTGCCCGCTAAAGGAGTCAATCACAGGTAACAGGGGGCTGATACCTCTAAACTGACTATCCGTAAAATCCTGACCGTACGAAAATCCGCGTGGGTGACGGACACCTGTATGCCAGACAAGATAGCCTGCATCGTCGGGTCCCCTGTGGGCGATGATGTCCACCATCGGCTTCAGGCGAGAAACTTCAAGGGGTTTATGATTGAGAGATATTG
>JADFGN010000001.1 GCA_022567695.1 Candidatus Poribacteria bacterium
GCATTGGACTATTTCATCGACTTCGCCCGGCCTGTTGGCGACTTGAGTCTGAATCTGTACGACTATCACCTCCGCCCCGCTGGCGCTGGCGGTGCTGGTATCGGTGACACGGCGACTCTGACGGCTTTTGCTGATGCGGCAAGAACTGTACCTGTTGGAACAGATGTGTTCACGATTATTTCCGACCTTCCTGATGGCAATGTCGCAACGTTGTCCATTTCTAACCCTTCAGCACTTATCCTTGCAGCATCTCTGGTGTTTAGCACCGGTGATGCGGGAAACGGGATTGACAATATCCGATTTATAACTGACCTCGTTGACATCGACCTCAAGCCAGGGAACAATGAAAACGTGGTTGACCCCTTCAACCTCACCAGCAACAAGCCCGTAAACGTAGCTGTGTTATCGACCACTTCCTTCGACGCCACAACCCTTGACCTGACCACCGTGAAGTTGGGTGACCCGCTGTTGACTCCGACTGTCGACGCTGTAAGTAGTACCCAACAGGACGTTAACGGAGATGGTCTCACGGACGTGGTTTTCAACTTCGGGGCCGCACGCGATTTTGGAAATGCGGGTGCCTTGGACGCGAACAGTGTGGCGGTGCTTCTGACCGGCACTACACCGAGTGGAACCGTGGTTGGACATGATGATGTGAAAATTGTAGGAGGTGGAAATGCCCCTCCAGCGTTTCGCCCCCGCTCAAAACTCACGACAACGTGGGGAAGAATTAAGACACAGCGGTAACGAACAGGTAGTGTAAGGATAACCATAACAACCGATGAACTCTGCACCGGTAATGATTTTAGCCGGTGCTTTTTTATGCCTGATTTCGGAATTAGACCTTTTGGGGAAAACGTAAAATTCAGCGAGTGATACGAACACCTCAAATCGTTACGCTCACTGGGTTTGCTTTAAGTGAGTTTGACATTTGCGGCAATCTGTCAACGTGAAACACTTTCAAACAATACCGTTTCAGATTTCAGAGGATATTCACGATTATTACATCAATTTTCACATATCAGGCATATTCAATAAGTTGCCTGAATCGCCAGTGACACAATATTATTCTTGTAATTCAGAAAATCAAAAATCTCAGATTCTTCATTGGTATCGTTTTTGATAAATTGATAATCCGCGAAGAGTGTGAGATTATCACGGAATTGCCAGTTAAGCTGGAGATTCAGACCGATTTGATCGTCCCTTCGGTCGTCAGCGTTCTCAGCGACGAAACCGCTCTCGTCACGGACTTGGCGTCCATCAAACTTAATTCCCAAACGGGATAAGCGCACGCGCGCCCAACTCCTTGAGTTAATTTTATAAAACGCACCGATGGCGGCTTCAATGCTAGAGAAATCGTAAAACTCAACGTTAGATCTGTTCAGAAAGATATTCAATTCTTCTTGCAGTACCAACCGCCCCGTGGCGATTTCAAGTAACTTCACAGAGCCAAAGTGTCGAACATCCGTCCGGGATTCTCCGGGCTTAATCCCTGCGGCACCAAGTACAAGACTGTTGAGATTATCTTTATACGCCTCTCGTTCAATTGAATATTCTAGCTTTCCCAAAAGCTGCTTGAAAAAACCGAGTTGAAGCCGTCCTACCCCTTGATGACTCGTAGCTCCAACAAGGAGGAAATCCTCACGTCGGGTTTGATCGTCATCAAACCGTTGCGCACGCAGATTATACTCCAACACCTTGCCAAACCGAAAACCGATCTGATGTTGTAGGCTGTCGAAAGCGGAGTCCTTTCGACTCAATCGTTGGAGCTGATAAGATGTGGTTAGGGGAGGTAGTTTCGACGTCGGTTGGAAGTTCAATTCGGTCAAAAAGGGAACGGCAAACCCATCAAATTCATTGAGCTTTCCGTCTTCACCAATATAGTTCTCAAACTGCGGACTGGATTGCAGTTTGAGCCAGAAACGTCTGCCAAGCGGCAATGTGCCTTGAAAATTGATGCTCCCCCGATTGATGATTCCGAGAAGCTGAGGATCGTCCCGACCCGCGAGGCTACTGGTGTTCGGGTCAATACTCAACCCAAATTCGACATGGTCATTAAAGATATTACTCACCTGATAGTCGATTGTAAAGTCTCGTTCAACAGCTTTGGATTCTTCTAATCTCTTTTGAAGTAACTCCCGACCGAATTCGCTTCGAATCTGTGCCGAAGCGATTGATACGCTCATTAGTAAGAAAATCGTAGAATAGAACCGTAAGAAAGACTTGAAGTTTGGTCGGTAGGCTGGCGTGTACAATGCGTCACTCCTTGTTTGTGGCAACAGGCTCAATAAATCACAATTGCTATATTTGTTGAAAAGATGATTCCCATTCTTTGATTATAAATCATAAGAATAGCCTATTTGCCTATCCGACGTTGTGAGGCACACCACAATTCGTCCAAACTGTTGGCAGGAATCTCTATCGCATAAGTAAAGATTCTTCGTTTCACTCAGAATGACAACATCCGGGGTATTTTATTTTTTCACACTCCCTTATCCTTCCGTGTTTCTCGGAGCCCTACCTGATTTTGTAAATGTGTACGTCGTATGCCCTAAAGTCGTCCTCAAACTGACCTTCTCTGACATCAAGGTCTCGGTTCTCCCCGACGACTTCCGCCACGGCAGAAGTGGGGAGATCTCGGATTTTGAAAGTTGCCCGTGTCGGTGCATTACGCATCCCCACGGCAAAGAGATAGGTTTGCCCTTCATACCGCTTCAGCATGGTAGCTACCGGAACATCTTCACGACTTGATTTCACCAATGCTCCATCCTTGACTGTTGGACTGTTCAACACGGGGGCAAGTGAGTGAATCTGCTTGTTGATGGCGGTCACGGCGGCGAGCATCTCTGCATCCTCAAGGAGCGCAGCTTCTTTGAATTTCGGCTTGAATTCATGGACGAACCAGATGATGCCTTTCGATCCGTGAATCAGCGACATCCACACTTCAGCACGAACCTGGTGTGGGGTTGCTTTCGCTTGTTCATTGGAAATGTGAGTGCATTCGAGGACATTCCAGACGATCTGATTTCCTTTTGTCCACTCGACAAGACGGGAAACCCCCTTGGCAACGTACCAGAGATAATTCTCGCCGTCCGGTTTTCTAATCCCCACAACAGGGTAAACATCGAATGAAACCACGTCGCAGCCTTTCACATAGGTGAGGTAATCATCCAGATGCGCGCCTTTCCCACGCCCCTTCCATTCATCGTTGGCCACACCTTGCCCCAAATTCAGAAGGATCGGACGTGTTGAATCGGCGGCCTGAAGGCGTTTATAATCCGCAACAATCTGCTGTGGCGGGATAGGACCGCCATAGGTCTTCTGCCCTGTCTTGGGATGAATAATTGGTTGCGCGTTGTCCGGTTCGTCACCGTGCATCCAACCGACGATGATTGGCTCATTGCTGTGAGCCAGCCCGACCTTGTTCTGAGAACAGATAACCGGCATTCCCGCTTCCTTCAGCGCAGCAAGTTGTGCCGTTGTGGGTCCCTTCCAAAGCCCGATGTAAAGGTTGATACCAGCCGCCTTGTATTTGCTCGCGTTTTTCGGATGCTGTAGCCACACCCCAATCGGGAAATAGTTCGGATGGGATGGCAGCCCGTTCTTCCATCGTTCATAGGCTGCCAGCGCGACACTTGTATTTAGCGCAAAAACCACAGTGATAATGAGAAAAATAACGAGCTTCAAGATTTTCCTCCTAACTGCTCGATTTCAACTCGCCTACATTCCGACGAACCTTCATCGCGGCGTTAATGATATCTTCCATATCCTCTCTGCTTCCCATCAAAACGCTCTGCCCAAGTGACAAGCCGGTTTGACATATCTTTTCGACTTCGGTACAGTGGATACCTGAATAATCAAGCGGGGTGCTGAAGAAATCTGATTGCGTCAGTGGATTTTGATACATCGGCGTTGTGTACCAATGCCCCATGGGGATGCCTTCCGCTCGCATCGCTTTGAGAAAGTCTGCGCGGGAAATACCGTCAAATTCCTCCGAATCAAAAATCGCTTTATAGCCGTGGCACCCGCAACGAGTCGCCCGCGGATCGAGGACAACCACTTTAATACCCGGAATTTCCCCCAACCCTTGATCTAAAAATCGCATGTTCATATTACGATGATTTGTTTCCGCTTCGAGCCGTCCAAAGCGTGAGAGCAAAAGCCCGCCTTGCCATTCCGTCATCCGGAAATTGCCTCCGAGTGGTTCTATCTCCCCAAATTCGGCATCGGCCGGTGGACGGCCACAGTTATGAATTGCCCATGCACGCTCATACAACTTTCGATCGTTGGTGAGGACGATACCCCCTTCGCCGGCGCAGAGGTTCTTCGACGCCTGAAAACTGAAGCAACCGAAATGCCCCCAACTACCAACGCCCACGCCACGCCACTCGGCACCATGCGCTTGTGCGCAGTCTTCAACCACGAGTAGGTTATGCTTATTGGCAATCTCCATAATGGCGTCCATATCCGCCGGATAGCCCGCGATATGCACAGGCAGAATGGCCTTTGTCTTTGTGGTGATTACCTCCTCAATCTTTGACGAATCGATGTTAAAACCGTCGGGCAGTGTGTCGACAAAAACTGGTGTCCCGTTTGCCATCAGGATTGCTACGGTCGTCGCTTGAAACGTGTAAGGTGTTGTGATGACCTCATCTCCAAGTCCGATTCCTGCCGCCTTGAGCCCGATATACAAAGCTGCAGTTCCGCTGTTAACACAGATACCGTATTTTGCCCCTTGAAATTCAGCGAAACGTCTTGCAAACTCCGGCACTTTTGGACCATGCCCCCATCGGCCGCTACGGTAGATCTCTTCAAAAACTTTGAGATCGCTATCATCAAATGTGGGCCACGAAGGGAAGGATTCAGTCCGGACAGGTGTTCCGCCGCTAACTGCTAAATTCGCCATTTTAAGTTCTCCTTTTTGAGTCTTTCAGCAAGAATGAAAGCTGTTATTACGGACATGCACAATTTATCGCAATTTTGTGAAATTGTCAAGGATAATAAAGTGGGTTTTGTCATGGACAGCATATCCATACGGTGATATAATTTCGTGAAATCTCATGGAGGTTTGAAAATGCCAAACACAACAGAAAAGGTCGATCGGCTTGAAGCTGAATAAATGGTATGCAAGGAAACCAATTCCAATAATGGAGGAGCTTTCGACATGGAACAGCAAGGTCAGAAAAAAATCAATGCGGTTCAAACAGTTCAATACGATCCCAATCTCTATCACTACGATAAAGTTGCAGAAGGTATTTCGGGCGGCTTTGAAGCCGTGACGGATGAGCATGTGCAGCAGTTTCATGAACAAGGATATTTGGTCATAAACGATGGATTCAGTCAAGAGGAAATTCAACAGGCGTTGGCAGGTATGGCGTACCTCATGGACGGAAAACACCCGGATTTTCGTGGCGTTCAGTTCGAGCCGGGATTGGGTGTAAGGAAGTCAGAGCTTGTCGGTGAAGAAAGGCGTGGTGCCATTCGCAAGCTGATGAGTTATGTAAAGTATGAATCACGTTTGAACGCGATGGCATCGCATCCGGGATTGATAGCTGTCCTGACCCGTCTCATTGGAGAAACTCCCGTTTTGTTCCAGGATATGGCGTTGTGCAAACCGCCGCGCGTCGGCTCAGAAAAGCCGTGGCATCAGGACTGTGCCTACTTCAATATCCCGCTGGGGACGACGGTTGCGGCCGTTTGGATCGCATTGGATGAAGCAACGGCGGAAAATGGTTGCATGCACGTAATTCCCGGTTCTCACAAAACGCCTACGGTTCATTTCAAACGGCGTGATTGGCAGATCTGTGACACCGATGTGGCTGCTGATAGAGATGTAATGGTTCCTCTTAAACCGGGTGGGTGTCTGTTCTGGCATGGTCTAACACATCATGGAACCCCGGCAAACCTATCGGATAAAGGCCGGCGTGCGCTACAGCTTCATTACAAACCCGAACATCATGAAGATATTACGACTCAAGAGCGGATGGAGATTTATGGAAGTGAGGGGAAAGATGTAGAATGTTGAGTCAACAAATGTTACTGAAGGAGTTAGGCGTGAGAGTAGGAAAAGCGCACCCCGCCGCTAATATGCAGTAAGGTGCGCCCAAAAGAATTGTTATTGAGTTTTTTTGATGTTGCCCCATGTGGTTGTTAGTTTGTCAGCAGGTTCTACAGGAAGTGCCGATTCAAAACCTAGGAAAATCGCCTGAACCTCCTCTTCAGTCAGCGCCACATTGAAAATCGCAACTTCGTCAATAAGGGCGTTTCCAAATCTCGGTGCGCAACATTGATCCTGTCCAATCCAGAGGACATCAAGATCCTCCGCAATCGGTGTTTTAGTAAGATCAAGCTCGCTCTCTACTACCGCATCGATATAAATTTTCCACTCACCGGTTTTGCTATCGAAAGTGCCGGTGTACATATGCCATTCGGTAATATCTTTGGGACCTACTGCTCCGTCGTTCCATCCTCCTGGCTGATTCCAACAGCCGCCATTGCAAAGAGGGAAAGCTACAACAGTAGTCCCCTGATCGGGATGAATAATATACGCGTCCCGTTTTGAAACAGCAAATCCGTGCGTACCCCATGCAGGAGTGGGGCTTTTCATCCATAATGAGACGGTTATCGCTTTTGTTGGATTTTTATGCGCTGGCACCTCAACAAAAGCCGCTTTGCCGTCGAACTCTAGTGCTTTACCAAACACACCATCGACCCATTTCGGATTACCTTTAAGAGCTCCGTCAAGTTTATTGCCAGAAGAATCTTTGGCAACTTTTCCTGTCCCTTCATCAAACAGCCATAACCCCGTAATCGTAGCGGGGTCAATTTCGGCGGCAATACTTTGGCCTGCGGGTATGAGCCCAATAACCATTAGACTGATACACACGAGGGTGATTCTTGATACCATGACTTTCATCTTTTACTACCTCCTATTTTTCATTGTTCTAACTTCACTTTAAATTGCGAAGTGCCAGCATTATAGCACAGTCGCAAAGAAAATTCAACGACGAAGAAAATTGACCATTTTTCCACAAACCGTGGGGCATCATTCATTCACCCCAAAACCGCTCTTAGAAAAACTGAGAACGGTTTTGGGGTGTTCTGATTAATCATTTTAGTCTGGAAACTCACATTACTCGTTAATATTGGGTTTTAACATTAGCCCATGTGGTTGTTAGTTTGTCAGCGGGTTCTACAGCCGCAAGTACCGACACAGAAAGTCCATTGTTCATGAGGTCTTGAATGTCGGCTTCACTCAGTGCCACATTGAAAATCGCAACTTCGTCGATGGTGGCACTTCCATATCTCGGGTCGCAACATTGATCGCGTCCAATCCAGAGGACATCAGTATCCTCATCGACCGGAGTTTGATCAAGGTCAAGAGTGCTCACGACTTCCGCATCGACATAAAGCTTCCACTCACCCGTTGAACTATCAAAAGTGCCCGTGTACATATGCCACTGCGTGATATCTTCGGGCCCCGTTGCCCCGTCGCTCCATGCGCCAGGCAAGTTCCAACAGCCGCCGTTGCAAAGAGGGAAAGCAACATCGGTAGTACCCGAATTTGGATGAATAATATACGCGTTCCTTTTTGACACCAGAAATCCGTTCTGACTCCATGTATCAGTCGGGCTTTTTACCCATAGTGAGATTGTTATGGCTTCAGTCGGATTTGAATGCGCCGGGACCTCAACATAAGCCGCCACACCATCAAACTCCAGCGCTCCACCAAATCTACCAGCGACCCATGCCGGGCCATCTATGAGCGTTGCGTCAAGACCGGCGCCAGAAGAATCACTAGCAACACTTCCGCTACCGTCATCAAACAGCCATAATCCCGTAACCGTGTTGCGGTCAATTTCGGCAATACTTTGACCTGTGAATATTAGCCCAGTAAGAATTACACTGATACATACCACCGCTATTCTCGCGACTCTAACTTGCATCTCTCATTACCTCCTTTTTCATTGCGTTAGTATTCTGCCGTTTACCCAAGGCAAAAAGAACGAGTTTTCGCATGTTGCGAAATTCATGGCGTCGGAAAACGCCGACATTTCCAAGCTATTTCAGAGTTGAATTTCAACCATAATCCCTAATTCTACTTGGAGATAAAAACATCATAGCACATATCACAAATCGTGTCAACTATTATAATTCATTCAAGGCAAGTTAAATGCCATATAGATTCGGCTGTTTTTTATCGTTAAAAGATGTTAAAATTCGTGTCATATCGGATGGCTGATAACGTAACCGAACATAAATAAATTTCAGCATTTGCTGATGTGAGCGATAAAGCGGTGAATAATGAGCATGTACCAATCGTTGCTCAGACGGTTCTCTTTTCTCTGGATACCTCTCGTAATTTGAGTTTGATGAATTTTGCCCAATGCCTTCTTATTTTTCCACGTCTCTTCAAAAATCTCTCCGCCAAGATTATAGCCTGAATATCAGTGTCGCAACCCCGATTGGGACTGGGGCAATGAGTCACACGATGGAGCTTATAACCAATCAAGGGCGGCTATTTCTGAAATGTTATAAGCCTGCCCCTCATCAAGATTCTGATTTGCAGCGTATTGCGTTCACACACGCGGTGCAGTGCTTCCTGCGCCGCGGCGATTTTCCAGTTCCTCGCTTGATTCCGAATAAAGCGGGGAAAACATACACAATCTCCGGCCATCAGATCTACGCCGTATCTGAGTTTGTCGAAGGTTATGACTATGGAGAGGTTAACGCAATGGAGGGGCTGCGGTATGCGGGCAGAACGCTAGGCATTTTTCATCAACAATTGTATCGTTTTCAAGAGTGCTACGGGTTGGATGCCCCAAAACCCACTCAACCCCAATGGGAGCCAATGGCAAGGGAAATCTTTGGAGAGCTGAGAGATCGATTCACCAGAGTTAAGTGCCTTGTCCGAGACGACGAAAACTCGCCGATTTCACAGTACCAGATCGATCAGTGGTTGCAAGAGTTGGAGGGGTTGGAGGAGCAGCTTTCGGTGGATGTAACGCCACAATGGATTATACACGGTGATTACCGTGCGCAGAATCTCAGATTCGGTAGCAACAATTGCATCCGTGCCGTCCTAGATCTTGACACGGCACGCCCCGCCGATCGCGCCTTTGATTTGGGATATGCCTTGATTTTTTTTCCCGCTGTCTATCAAGATACGCCCTTAACTCCCCGAGAGAAGTCCATCTTTCTGCGGGCATACGAAACAATCTGTCCCCTATCAGAAGCGGAACGACAGGGTCTCGTGCCCCACCTACGGCTTGCATTCTTGCGTGGAATGACCCTTTGGCTGCATCTATACCATTTCGGAGGGATGAGCAAACGGATACGTCCTTGGCTGCGAGGCTACTTAAAACATGCGAAAACAATTTCAGCCTTTTGAGGAAAACAGAAACGTAAACGCGAAAATTCTATTTACATATCCCCGATTTCGGTCTATAATAACCCCGGTGTAGAGTCGAGATTAAATTTTGACTTACGATACTTCCATAGGTCGATTTGGCAAAATCGGCATTGCATTTTACAGGAGAATACGACAATGGGATACACGTTTCATCATATACATATTCGTTGTGAAGACCTTGAAGCTTCTATCGATTTTTACGAAAACGTGCTCGGCGGCAAAATCACCGAAAAGGTAGAAGTTCGTGGCATGCCAATTGTTCGGATGGATGTTGGCGGAGAAAATATCTTCCTCTCTCCAAAATTTGGCGATATAGATGTTGAATCCACTAGCGGAAATCCGCGTTGGGGCGTATACCAACTTGCTTTTTTGGTAGATGACATTGATGCCGCTGTCGAGGAGTTGCAAGCGAAGGGAGCCGAGCTTGAAGACCTTAAACCGTCTGGACTACCA
The DNA here is from genome assembly GCA_022567695.1 of Candidatus Poribacteria bacterium. Taxonomy (GTDB): domain Bacteria; phylum Poribacteria; class WGA-4E; order WGA-4E; family PCPOR2b; genus JADFGN01. The sequence continues at coordinate 9,866 of JADFGN010000001.1, forward strand.
ATGGCTTTCTTTAAAGGGCCGGATAACGTTCAGATTGAGGTCATCGAGGCATCTTAATTAGATTGTAGGTCGATTTTCTAAAAGTCGTAGGCCAGTCAAATTGGAATTTCGACCTACTCCAGTTGATATCAAGGAAAGATTACATGGAACTAGATCTTTATGTCGCAGGTGTTCCACAGGCAAGTTTATCAAATTGGGTTGCGCAACTCTCGGTTAACGCTAAAGCAGAAGGAATACAGGTTATTCAATCTGGAGTCGATGATAAGCCGGATGAAGCCTTGCCAGTCGTCTATGATGAACTCTGTTCACCTCCTGAACAGCGAATCTTATTTTGTGGGGCAGATGAATCTGTCCTACATACCTTCGCCTATAAGAGTTATTGCTCACGTTTGGATCGCCATTGGAATGTTTGTCTTCACTCCGCAAAGAAAAAGGTGATATTCCTTCGTTTTGATGGCACCTTGCTCGCAAGAAAGGTCGCGCACCTCTTTTACCAAGAGGGCACCTCAGACAAAGTTTATCATCTCTATCTTGCTCAAGCACTGACAATTGACTTCTATTCGGTGATCAGTCGGTACGGGCGTCAAGGTCGAATTCTTCAACAGACAGAAAAGTCGTTTGACTATCGGTTTGATGATGCGGAAAAGGAATGGAATCGGCTATATCACGAAAAGGTCGATAAAGGATACAAGGTTGGACGGCCAACTATCCCGGAACAGCTTGAATTGGAGTTGCCTTTTTAAGCCAGCGCGTAGAATGACTGAAAGTGAAAAGAGGAGCTATGCAAGTCTTTGTAGCGAGATAGGTTATGAAGTTCAGTGAAATTTTTTACACAATTCAAGGCGAAGGCAAACTGGTCGGAGTACCTTCCGTATTTTTCAGGACGAGCTACTGCAATCTCAGGTGTGTCTGGTGCGATACCCCCTACACTTCGTGGACGCCAGAAAACAAGGACATCACTGTCACTGAAGCCGTCGAAGCAATCAATAAATATAATTGCAAGCATGTTGTCCTCACAGGAGGCGAACCATTTATTCAGACCCGTGAGTTGACAGAACTTTGCAGAGAACTCGATCGCCAAGGATATCATATCACCATCGAAACGAATGCAACGATCTTCGCCCCTGTTGCCGCTCACCTAATCTCGATGAGTCCCAAATTGCGAAATTCCAATCCATCCGTTGATGACCGCTTCTTTAAGCGACATGAACGAGGGCGTATTTGTGCCGACGTCATCCGAAAGTTCCTAAATCAGTACGAATGTCAAGTCAAATTCGTCGTCGATCAACCAGGAGATCTCAAAGAGATCCAAGTGCTACAGGCTGAAATTCACATCCCGGAAGAAGTGATCGTGTTAATGCCTCAAGGTATAACTCCCGACGAATTACGCCCGAAACAGGAATGGCTTGTGGAAATTTGCAAGGAGCACGGCTATCGCTATTCGCCGAGGATTCATGTGGATATTTGGGGAAACACGCGGGGGGTTTAGGAAGGTCAGTGAGCAAATTACTCATCACATTTACGCGGAAGGAAATCCATGAAATACGACATCCTGCTTAAAGGCGGAACCGTCATCGATCCTGCGCAACAATTACATGATGCACGGGACGTCGCAATCGCCGATGGGAAGATTGCAGCAATCGAAAAGGACATCTCGGAAACTCGTGCAAAGCAAACGGTTTTCGTGAAAGACAAATATGTGACTCCCGGCTTGGTAGACATTCATGCGCACGTTTACGCTGGTGTGACGACATGGGGAATCAAAGCCGATCCGGTTTGTACGACAGCAGGGACCACAACAATTGTTGATGCAGGCAGTCCAAGCTGGGCAACGTTTCCCGGCTTTCAGGAATTTATCGCCCAGCCCGCCCGAACCCAGATATTGACTTATATCCACATTTCTGGAATCGGCTTGGTTTACGGACCGGTTGGCGAGATGCACGAACTTGAATACGCCCATCCGGGCAAAGTTGCCGAAACCTTGATGCAAAATCGTGAAGGCACAATCGGGGTAAAAGTGCGGCAGGGCAGAGCACAGGTCGGCGATAATGGTGTCGAACCTCTGAAACTCGCCATCCAAGCAGCGGAGCTCGCTGGAACTCCTGTGATGTGCCACATCGGTGCCGGTGTACCGCTCCCGGACGTGTTAAAATTGATGCGCCCCGGAGATGTCATTACCCACTGTTTTCAGGGACGCGGGGATAGCATCATTGACGACAAAGGGCGTGTAATTCCCGAAGCATGGTCGGCGCGTGAAGATGGCGTCATCTTTGATGTGGGACATGGCGCGGGTAGTTTTCGATATGAGGTCGCACAACGCGCGATGGAGCAAGGGTTTGTTTCCGATGTCATTAGCACGGACCTGCACACGGGAAACATCAATGGTCCCGTTTATGACCTCCCGACGACGCTATCCAAATTCTTACATCTTGGACTTTCACTTGGGGAAGTGATCGAGAAATCGACCATTGCCGCGGCAAAAGCAATTCAACGTGAGGATGAAATCGGGCATCTCAAAATCGGTACAGTTGCAGATGTAGCAGTTTTCGATCTCATCGAAGGTGAGTTCGAGTTCTTCGACACGCACGGCACAAAATTCGTCGGCAACCAGAAGCTGAAAGCTGACCTAACCATCCGTCAGGGAAAACTCTAATGCCGACCCGATAACTTGACAGGCACAGGAATAACTGAGGAGAAAATCGAAAGCATGGCTCAGACCAATAAGCTAAAGGGCTGTTATCGGCGAATTGCGATTTTTTTGACGATAGTTGCAGTAATCATTTTGGTGGTTGGGCTTGTTGTTTATCAATTGGTGGATGGCATTGAGGGGTTAAGATATTGGATGGCGGGATATGCACTCAATCGGGTCGAAGCGCAATTGTTACAGGATCGACCAGATGGTGTCTCAGAGACAGACATTGAATCTCAGTTTGAGACAGTCCGTGAGGCAAACAAAGAGCATCGGACAGATCTCATCCAACTCTATCAGGTGCTTAGAGCGTATCAAACCCAATTCCAGAAAAAACAACCTTCAACAGGAGAAGTCTTTGAATTCCTTACAAAACTTGAGTCTGCGATCTTATCCATCTTATCTAAGGAGGATGAATAATTAATCCGCACAGAATTATGGCTGAACCATTTGGTGCAACTCATACAGAATCTTTGCTAGGCAAAGCACCCGACTGTGCGGGAGTCTCTCCAAGGGAAACGTACGGTTTATGTGGGTGAGACTCATCGACTTGCTTCAGCAAAGTTATCAAGGACAAATATTTTGAACGAAATTGTTCCATTTGCTGAAATGGTACATGGTGAAAATACGCGCTGGTGTAAACCCCTGTCGTTGAATCCGCTTGTAGTATGGCATATGGACTCAGTTTGGACATAATATAACTCCCGTAGAGAATCGTGAGGCTGTATGAAATTTAATAAATCTAGTACACGCAAGATGAGTGCCTGCCTCACAGCAAACCGACGTGATTGAAAAGATTTTGCATTCATTATCCCGCTTTTTTGGAGAGGGTCGAATAACTCCTCAAGATTTTCGGCGGGCTATAGATCTGTATACATCATTGCCTTTTCGTATTCAGATTCAGGTTTGGGCGCGTCTGATCTGTTTGCAACCCATCCTCAAAGCCATAGAAGAATACATTCCCGTGACATCAGATAGATGGATAGATCTCGGTTGTGGACATGGGCTTGTTAGTCTGCTTGTAGCCTCCCGTCGCAAGGGTACAATTTTGGGCGTCGAGGCTTCTCCGTCGCGATTTGCAATTGCCCAACGGGCGGCTCACGGACTACAGGATGTGACTTTTCAGCACGGAAATATTGCAGAGATGTCCATACCGCCAAGTACAACAATTCTGTTGATTGATGTTTTATATCTTTTTCCCGATGACATCCAACAACGAATTCTAATCAATTGTGCTCGTGCCCTGACCCATAATGGCATTCTTTTGATTAAAGACAACACAACGGTTCCGCGATGGAAATATGGGTACACAAATTGTGAGGAGAAACTCAAGCTACTTTTCAGGGCGTATGACACAGAGACTATCAAGAGTCCAAATTATCGTACACCGGATTCATGGCGTCATCTAATCACACAAGCAAATCTACAAATCCACGCTGAGTTATTTATCAAATCGCCTGCTCCGTATCCGGGAATTATCTATGTTTGCCAGAATTCATCCCATGTCACGCTGTGAGAAAACCGACAGTATTGTTCAGTTTTTGTGGTGGAACTGTGCGGATATGTCTCACACTATGTGACATATCCGCCCAAAAAATATCAGCCAATTTTTAAGCCTTCCCGAAACTCTGCTATTAATTCTCGGAGCCGAAGTGCATACGGGTGATCGCTCAAACGGGAATCCGCGAGAAGGTTAACCGCCCGACTTAATCTTGCTTTTGCATCTCCCCACGCCTTGAGAAACGCTTGGTTTTCAGCGGTATTTGGCCGCGCGATAGCACTCACGAGCTGATAAATAGCAATGAGGTAAAAAAGTAGGTGATGATAATCAACTCGTACAGTGATCTCCGACTTGGAGCAATTTTTCCGATAATTTGAAGCTTCGCTTGCGTAGATTCCGACGATTTCCGAGTCTAACAGGCTGACGAAATTTCCGCCCTTGCAATTCGCGCCGATACTATTGAGCGACTGAACTAGGCGTCTTTCTCCCCAATCCCACCCCACACTTGCGAAATCAATAAAAGTCGGTTTTTCTTGATTGATCATCACGTTGCGTGCGTTGTAATCCAAACTGCCCAGCGTCGGTGCTGTACCGTGCAAGCGATCAGACAAATCTAACCAGATGGTATCGATGGTTTCCTGCCGCTGGAGACCACTTAACCGTGCGAGGTAACTCATCGTCTGCCTGCCCTGATCTAACATTGTTTGCATGGTGCGGTGCAAAAAGTCGGAATAATCCAGCGGATAAACATAAGGTGCAATGGCGTCAGTATGTTTAGCAAATGCGTTCTCAATTCGGCAGAATTCTCTGATTACGTTGATCGATACAGGCTTGAGAATTTCAGTCAACTGTGCCTGAATGAAACCGGGATGTTTGCACTGTTTGAGTTGCGCCAGCTCATCGAGGGTTGCTTCCCCACACCATTCCAACAACAGACAGAGCGCTGGGTCGGATTTCCACACAATCTTGGGAACGTGACAGCCGGCTTGATGTAACATCGCAAGGGCTGACGATTCGATCTGAAAGGGCGTAAAAGTTGATTCTCCTATCGGTTGGGCGTTCAGGTGCTGTTTGAGGAGATAAGTCTTGCCCGCTATTTCCAACCGCCAAACATTGTTTCTCTCAAGGACACCGTGTAGAATCGGGGTCATTTGCACGCAATCTGACACTGTTCCAAATTGCGAGGCGATCTGTTGGATAATATAGGGTAAATCGAAGGGCATAGTTAACGTACCAAATCAACGACGAAGCGGAAGAGATGATAGATTGAGCGTTTCACAACTTCAGAAGGTTCTTATTCCCTCTCCGCAAACTCCGGTCGTCCCAACGCATCGGTTGTACCACTGCGCGTGTAAAGTGGTAATTCGCCGCCTGCATCTGCCAAGATGCGTTGTTGAGCAAGTGCAATTCGATCAGCGGCTCGGTCCGCGATGTCGTGTTGACACGTCGGATCAGATTCGAGATCAAAAAGGCGAGGGTTCTGAAAATCAACGCTACTAAAGTACCAATTCTGCGCGTCTTTGTACCATGCGGAGTTTCCGTATCGGCAGGTCAGATACTCACGGGACTGGAATCCATCGGTGCCTTCCACCAGCCGGAGCAGGCTTTGACCTTGAATCTCACCAAGCGGTTCAACGCCACTCGCTTCAATGACAGTCGCTGGTACATCGAGCGTATAGACAAAGTTGTCGTGAATGCTTCCTGCGCCTTTCCCTTTCGGGTGACGCATGAGCAACGGGATATCCATCGTGCCGGGATACATGTAGTTCGCAGGTTTTCCGGTGACGCGGTCAGGATTCTCGCCGAAGTTGGTGCCGTGATCGCTGAGGAATATTACGAGTGTGTTTTCCTTCAATCCCAATCGGTCGATTGTGTCGATAAGTTTACCAAACCACGCATCGACCATCGTCACCAAACCCGCATAATTTGCCCGAATGCTTGGCAAACGCTCTTCGATGTCTGGATTCCCATCTATCGGTCCGTAGGGGATGGTAATGCACATCGGCTCGCGTTCTTCACGGCTGCCGTAGAGGTCGTAGTAGTGGATAGGGGCTTCCCACGTTTCATGCGGCGTGAAACTATCAACGTAGAGATAAAAGGGTGTGTTATTATAATTCTGCTCGACGAATTGAATCGCAGCGCGAAACGTTCGTGCTGTAGGCCACGTCTCCTCTGGCTGTTCCGGTTGTACATTGACCAGATGCGCCCGGATGCGCTCTGCACCTCCACGATAGCGAGAGAGCAATGTGTCGTCCGCATGGGCCGTTGCGTGGTAGCGGTCTTCTGCCTGACCGCGGACATATTCCCATTGGCGGAAACCGCGCGTAAAATTCATCCCCGGCACGAAGTAGTGGGGCACATCAGCGAAGAAACCGGTGTGATAACCTTGGCGAACCAGCGTTTCAGCGATTGTCGGTTCGTCAGGTGACATCGGCTGCCACCCCGGAATGTAGACGTTGTCCCACGGCACAGGGGTATAACCTCGAAAGGGAAACGCTCGTCTGCCGCTGTGCAAGGTGCGGCGCGTTGGAATCGTGGGGAGGCATTCGGGGTGGGCGTTTGTGAATTTCATGCCTTCTGCGGCGAAGTTATCGAGGTTGGGAGTTTGCATCCAGTCATTCCCGTATGTTCCGAGATAAGCCGTCCGAAGTGTATCCGAGACGACGACGACGATGTTCCACGGTTGATTTGCGTTTGATTGTTGTGTCATAAGGTTCCTTTTGGCACGACTTTTTTGAAGAGATTATAGTGAATCGATGTCATTACAAAGTTGGAGAATCTTTCCCCGTTCGGCTTCATCAACTAGCCAAACAATATTTGCTTCGGCGTCGCAGAGTAGTGTGAAAAAGTTCATGACATCTCTGCCCAGTACGGGAAGATCAAGCGATTCTTCCCGTGTGAAGATGCCGATTTCCAGATCGAACGTCCTTCGATTGCCATTGCTCTCGAACCTAAGTTGTGTGATAAAAGGGACGTGTTCAACCCTTTGCCCGCCGACACCAGATACATTATCTTCTGTCTTTGCCTCCTCAAGTTGAATACCAAATCTTTCTATAAATTCAAAGGGTAAATAAGTTCCATCAGCCCCTAAATCAATCAGGAAATTGATCCAAATCCAGCTGTTATCCGCTACTCGAACAAGCGTTTCTACGAATAATGCAAGCGGACTATCCCAGTTGGTATGTGAGTAACGACCCTTAAAGATCAAATTCTTTTCCCCTCTCTGGATGGAACGCGGAAAACGAAACATTGACGATTTGGATACTTTACCATTGCTTTTGCTTCGGCTTCTTTATAGGTATTTCCGAGGAAGGCTTCCTTATTTACAACTGCGATGTATTTCCCGCGATTTTCCTTAACAACCAGTCTCGGCGAATTGTCAGACCACCATATAAAATCTTCATGCCTCAAGCGAGCTTTGCGACTTTCTTCCTCAGACATCTTTTCTGTTTTAACACTGAAAACAGCCATTTAACACATCTCCTTTCAGTTTCAAGTTTACCATGAGATCTAGGTAGCATCGAACTCTTTTGTCCTACCAACCCACCGCATACCCATCCCGCCGCGGATCGGAACCGCCGATAAGCGCGTTCGAGTCGGGGTGGATGAGAATCATCTGGGCACTACCGGGACCGCCCCAATCACCTAACACCTGAAGTTCATGCCCCTTCTGTGCGAGTCCCTCGCGCATCTCTTCAGGAAATCGACCTTCAAGTTGAAGCATGTCATCGCAGGTGTGCGGGACCGTTGATTCCATCGGATTCTGCAAACTACGCCAGCGCGGTGCGCCGACAGCTTCCTGCGGGTTCATGCCAAAATCGATGACGTGGGTGATCAGTTGAAGATTGGTCTGCACCTGCGTATCGGCTCCTGGCGTGCCGCAGACGAGGAAAGGCTTGTTATCTTTGGTGACTATAACGGGGTTCATGGTATGACGCACCCGCTTGCCGGGCATGAGGCAGTTGGGATGGTCGGCATCAAGGTGCCAGTAGGTCATGCGATTGTTGAGAAGAATGCCAGTGTTTCCAGCAATTAAGCTCGAGCCAAATCCAGACTGGATGCTCTGTAGCATGCAAACGGCATTTCCCCACCGATCGGCGGTGCAGAAACAGGTCGTGTCCTCAAACTGTTCAGGCAATCCTGCGGGTACATCCGTTGCGGCCCGATTGAGATTGATACGTTTAGCCTGTTCAGCAGCATACGCCTTGGATAACATACCTTTCATCGGAACATCTACCCAATCCGGGTCGGCCATGTATTTTTCCCGATCGGCGAAAGAGAGCTTTTTCGCTTCAACCATCAGGTGGACGCTCTCCGCCGTGTTGCAACCCATCGAATCCAAATCGAAAAGCTCAACGATGTTCAATTCTTGCAACAAGATATGCCCGCTCGAATTGGGAGGCATTTCATACACCTCGTATCCTCGGTAGTTCGTGTGGATAGGTTCTACCCATCGGGCGTGGTAATCGGCGAGGTCTTTCTCCGTCAACAGTCCGTTATATGCGTCGCTGAACTCCACGATTGCTTTGGCAATTTCGCCTTCGTAGAGCGTTCCTCGACCCTCCGCGGCGATCTTGCGCAGGGTTACGGCAAGGTCTTTATTGTAAAGAATTTCTCCGACTCTAATCGGTTCGCCATCATTTGTAAACACCGCTCGTGTGTATGGGTTTGCGGCGAAGCGCGGATTCTCGCCTTTGATTCCACCCGCAAGTTTGTAGCTCACCGGAAAACCGTTCTCGCACAGCGAGATTGCCGGGGCGAAAACCTTATCGAGTTTGAGCGCCCCGTAACGTTCATGAGCAATGAGCCAACCATCGACGATTCCGGGCACTGAAACGCTACGAATGCCTTTCATGGGAATGCCGCCGTCTTTGAGGTACAATTCACGGGTTGCCGCATAAGGCGCGGGGCCCGTTGCATTTACACCTGCCAGAGTGCCTGTTTCCGCGCAATAAATCAGGATAAATCCATCTCCGCCGACGCCAGAACCTGTGGGTTCAACGACACCTAACGCTGCCGCCGTTGCGATTGCGGCGTCAATCGCGTTGCCACCTTCCATCATCACTTGAATCCCCGCTTGTGAGGCGAGCGAATGTCCTGATGTCACCATGCCGTTTCTGCCCATAACTGGTGGTCTAAATGCTGTGGATTTAATACCGTGGGGAGATTGCATAGCCTGTCCTCCGTGAAATGTGATGCGTATTGTGATGTAAGTTCTTCGGCGAGTAGCTTACCTTATAGCCATCGCCATGTCAAAGGAAATCTGACAACTTTGATTTGTGGGAAATTAGATTGACAGCGGGCGGCGACAATGCTATCTTTATTGGCATAGGTAAGGAGTTTGCGATGAGACTATGTTACAAAAATGCCTTTCTGCTCTGCGTCTTGCTTTTCGCAGGTTGTGGCACAACATACCAATCTGGAGAACGGATAACGGCAAGAAGCACAAATCCCTACTTTGAGCTAGGGAACATCCATCTCAAGCAAAAGCAGTATCACAAAGCAATCGAACAGTATCAGCAGGCATTGCGAATCCATCCCGACTCTGCGATTATACACGTGGCACTCGGATGGGCATACTACAATGTGGGAATGTTTGACGCAGCAATCGCGGAAGGCGAGGAAGTCATGCGCTTGGAACCGAACCATCCAGATGTACCGAAGTTGATGGAATTGCTCCGACAGTTGCGAAATCGCCGAAGGTAGTATACTGTAAAGCAAGTTTTTATTGTAGTGACGACTTTAGTCGTTGATGATGCCGCAAAAGCGACTAAAGTCGCCACTACGAATTTTCTACAGGTTTCATTAGCTTGTTAAGGTTTTGACAAAGTAGCTCATAAACCTCTCGGCATCTACATCAACACAAACCGACGTATTCGGCTCACCACGGACCGGGACGGTTGCGCCACGCAAATGGTCAGCGCGGGTTTCAACTTCGATTCGCATTTCGCGTTGTTGGCAGAAAGTGGAATCTATCATCATTGCAACTGCGAGTGGGTCGTGAAGTGTGGGGCGTGGCTCCGGATTATCGCCACCCCACAGGTGAATCAAATCAAAGCAGATCTGGTTAATTGGGCGATTCACGGCACCAATTGTTTTCACCTGATCGCAGGTCATGACGCATTTAGTTGTAACATCAAGCCCGACCATTGTGATGGGTACACCTGTGCCAAAGACAACCCGTGTGGCTTCAGGGTCGCATAGCGCATTCCATTCTGGTTGTACCCGATCCGTTGTTCCACCCATCATGCAGATTTTTGCCTTCTCCGCCAAGTGTGGCTCGGTGATAAATGCCACAGCAATGTTCGTCAATGGGCCAATAGGTACAAGCGTAATATCGCCATCGCCTGCCATAATTGTTTCAATAATGAAATCAACGGCGCGCTCGGGCTGTGGCTTAATCGACGGTTGCTGTTTCTTCAAAATATCCATCTGACGCGGATGATGGTTGGCGGCAACTCTTTCCCAATCTGGAATCGATTGAAGGAGAGTTTTACCGATTCCTGCATAGACGGGAATATCTGGTCTGCCGAGCGTTTCCAACACACAACAGGCAAGTTCTGCACGTTGCGCTGCGTTTTTGAAGACGGTTGTTACACCGAGCAATTCAATCTCGCCACTCATGATGGCAAATGTTAAGGCAAGTGCATCGTCAATATCGTCACCAATATCTGTATCCAGTATTATTTTCTGCATATTTTCTCCAAAGAATAAAGGGTTCAATCAAGATTGTGAAAAGTTTACCAGAAGTCGATAAAACCATCCAGCCTTTTTTCCAAACTTGAAAGGGGTTTACGATGCCTGTAATAATCCCAATAGTTGTTTTTAGCGTCATGTTTGCAATCACAGGTATGATTGGCTCCTCCATCATGAAAACTTGGAGAGGGTACTGGCACAACCTAAAGCGTTCGAGGGAAACGACTTCTGCCCGCGTGGTAGATAAACGTCATGCGGTGAAAATTTCAAGGTCTGTTCGTTCAGTGGTCGGAGGAAACCATCGCCACGTATACTACTACGTGACCTTTGAATTTCGGAATGGTCACCGCCGAGAGTTTATAGTCGATGCAGACAAATACAGCGTTCTGATGGCTGGTGATAAAGGGGATCTTGTTTACCAAGGGGCGTGGTTTTTAAGTTTTACACGAGGTCGTCAGACTATAGCAAGTGCGCCGCAGAAAGGAGCACTTGTGGGATTACTCTTGATTTCTACATTCATGTTGTTTTTCATCGTATTTGCGGTGTTCATGTTTTCTAAATTTCTGGAGTTCAGAAGATTCGGATTTTAAGGAGGGCGTCTTAATGAAGATTGGTGCTTCTACAATTTCCCATCGTGACTGTCCGCTCGATCGGACGATGTTTCAGGAATTTCAACAAGCTGGTATTGAATCACTCGAATTGACCGACTATCATCCCGACTTTTCATACACAGATACAGCGGCGTTTGCAACGCTGAAAACAGCGATGAGCGATCTGTCGGTGCATCTCAATTCGCTTCACATTCACCTTGAGATATTCGATAGCGATTTTGATCTAGCGACCCTTAATCGTGTACAGCGAGAAAAGACGCTGACAGCGTACCGTCAAGCTGTTGATGTGATGGGAGTCTTGGGCGGAGGAATTTTGGTCACGCATCACATCCAGATTCCTGAACCGGATACCTCACTTCATGCGGCGAAGCGCGAGGCTTTTCTGGATAACTTGCACACAGTTGCTCAGTATGCCGCGCCACAGGAAGTTTCGTTCGCGTTGGAAAACACATCGCGTGGTTATACCCGTGAACCAACTCGCCTTGTTGAACTTATGGACGAATTGGGCGATCCGAATGTTGGCATCTGCATTGATGTGGGGCATCGCAACATCGTCGGCGATCCGGTAGAAGCACTGCAGATCGCTGGTAAACATCTCATCACGTTGCATCTGCACGACAATCGTGGGGAGCAAGATGAACACCTCCTTCCCGGACTTGGAAACATCAATTGGAACGGTGTTGTGCAAGCATTGGATGAAATTGCGTATTCAGGCGTGTTTATGCACGAACTCAGCAGATCTGCAGATTTAGCAAACATCCGTGCAAATGCCGAACAAATTCTAAACTATGAAGCCTAAATGAAGTCAAACAATGAATTGACTAATTCACACCCAAGAGGCAGAAATGTCAACGCCAAAATACCTTTATCTGACAAACATCCCCAAGCTGCACGCTGAATTGATTCGTGCGGAATGTATTGCATTAACTGGCTCTGTGCCCAACGCTGAGGGCATCGCGATTTCCGAAAAATGTGTTGATGTCAAGCGTGGCGCCTATGTTAAAAGCTGCGTGGAGATTTTGTTCGAAGGAGGAAGCGTATCAGAGATCTGTTCCCAGATTAGATCTGCAGAATTGCATGCGGAGGATTTTCGAGTATCCATCGTTAAATTGCCGCGAAATCTGAAAGTGGATTCGATGCAAACCGCGCGTATTGTCGGCGGAGTGATAGGCGGGAAGGTGAATCTGACGCAACCGCAAGTTGTATTCTTAACGGTCATAACAAACGACAAAATCTGGCTAGGCAGGCGTTTATCTGAATCAGATGGCAAGTGGGTCGAACATAGCAAACGTCCTCATACCACGTCAAGTTCCTTACCCACGCGACTTGCAAGAGTCATGGTCAATTTGATCGCCTCCCCAGAAGATCGGCTCCTTGATCCGTGTTGCGGTACAGGAACAATTGTGTTGGAAGCGGCACAAATGGGCATGAAGGTTGCGGGTTATGACATCAACCCGCGTATGGTTGGAGCAACAGCGAAGAATCTGGACTACTATGGGCTGAGCGGCGAAATTCACCTCGGCGACGCCCGTCGAATTTGTAGCCAATCCGACGCCGTGGCGACAGATCTGCCTTATGGAATTAATATGGTACAAAATATATTGCGCGATCGAGAAATTTTACAAAACATTCGTACACTTGCACCCAAAGCTGCTTTTGTGGATGTGAGAGATCTTAGCAAGGAACTTATTGATTTGGGGTATCGTGTCGAAAAAGTAATTCCTGTACCGAAGCATAGCATTCTTCGCCGAATCTTCCTTACAGCAACTCAGTAAATTGTGTGCTTCATTGTCGGTTCTTCATTGCGATTCCATCATGCGCACGTGCTATATCTCAGAGGCTTACGAGCCACGTCGGAAAAATTATGGAGCTTGTAAGTACCTGGACAGATATTTTTGCATATTTTTTAATCGATAGACCCGGGTGGAGCATAACCCTGCCCTACGAAAACTTATGTCCAGGTACTTAACAGATGAAAAAAAACGTTAGGTTTGCAGTTGTTGCGCAGCTCTTGTTATTATTCATTGCATGCGACCAGCCGAAGTTTCCGATTGATCGTTACTATGATTATGATTCCACTTTTCCATTGGAAGATTCGGTGCGAATTGAAACAGAGACAGATGAATATGTGATGTATTATGTGACATACCGGAGTTTTCACGATGCAATGGTCACTGGCTTGTTAACCATTCCGAAGAACGCCTCTGCGCCAGTCCCTACAATTATTTTCCTGCATGGCATCCAAAATCACAAGCAAACCGATTATATGGAAGTCGGACACCAATATTTTATAGCAAGTGGATACGCGGTGATGCGAATTGATATTGCCAATCATGGCGACCGTAAAATTCACGATTATGACTTTGGTTTGACAGAAGGCTATCGTTACTGGACAAGGGATATAGCCGCTCAGACGGTCTTCGATTTACGCCGCGCCACAGATTTTCTTCAAACACAGTCAGAAATCGATAGCGAGAGAATTGGATTTTTTGGCATAAGCCTCGGTGGGATTATCGGGACGGTTTTCTGTGGTGTAGATAAACGTATTAAAGTCCCTGTGATTGCTTTGGCTGGAGGCGGCATGCATTTGGCATTTAAATTGAAGGCATTTGCGCCAGAAACCCGCATTTTTTTGAGCATTATCGACCCCATCAACTTTGTCGAAAAGATAGCTCCTCGGCCTTTGTTGATGCTCAATGCTGAAAACGACGAAGTGGTGTCACCTTTGACGAGCCGAAACTTATATCGAAAAGCCGGACACCCGAAAAAAATCGTCTGGTACCCAACAAAGCATGGCGATGTTCCTTTGAATCAAGCCTTTCCAGAAGCGATTAAATGGTTTAAAGAGCATTTGTAGGACGATTTTTCACATCTGTGGAAGATCGATGATGAAGCTTATGACCTCAAAGGGGCCATAAAAAAAAGCCCCCAATTACTTGAGAGCCTTCTCCCCGGTTCTACTTGTTTATTTGTTTATTCTACCAACCTGAAACTTTTCTGACTTCTTCTGCCTGAAGCCCTTTTGGACCCTGCACGATATTGAATTCAACCTCTTCACCTTCGTTGAGAGTTTTGAATCCCTCTCCGGCAATGGCTGAGTAATGCACGAAGACATCTTCACCTTCATCAGGGCTGATGAATCCGTAGCCTTTTGACTCGTTGAACCATTTGACTTTCCCTGTTGCCATCGGTTTGTACCTCCTTTCTTAAAGAATCTTACTGCAAATGAAAATTAAGTCTTAAAGCTGAGAGGTACAAAATACAGCATACTGCCCGGGGAAAATGCTTCCGTTTTGAACCTAACACTACTTTTTGAACTTCCTTTAATCCATTTTACAGTTACCGCCGTAATTATACTTAACTCAGTCGCGAAAATCAAGGCATATTCGAGAAAAATCGCACAAAAATCAGTTCCTCTGACTCGTTCCTCTGTGATTTGCCGCAGGTGAGTTGGCGAATTAAATAAGTTCGTGACTTACCTTTCACGCAACGCAAATACCGCTCGATAGATCTCTCGACCTTCCTTGACATACTTCATCTCAAAGTTCGTCGGAATGTGCTCCATTTCCATAGAATCCGGTGGCACGTAAAACAAAGGCGGGGGTTGAGTAAGTCTGTCGTGAATTTCGTGGAAATACTCAGCGTAATCTGTGGCGATATGAATTTGACCACCGTTAGGTTGGAGTGTCCGAATCAAACCTTGAATCCAAAGATCATTGTTAAAGATTCGGCGTTTGCGCTGGCGTTTCTTTGGCCACGGATCTGGGAAGTAGACATGGTATGCTTTGACAGAGTTATCTGCGACATAGCAATTCACAAAGTAGGGCGCATCACTCCAAACGATGAGCACTTTCTTCGCGTTATGTTTCAGCAGACGTTCTCTTGTGTGCTGAACATATTTCGGCGCTCTCTCTATACCGACATAATTAATCTCAGGGCATCGTTTTGAAGCTTCGAGTAAGAAACGTCCCTTACCGCAACCAACTTCAATTTCGACCGGATTGTCGTTTCCAAAGACCATCCGCCAATCAATTGGTGGGTCAATATCGCTGAGTTTAATTTCGGTCTCATTCCAAAGCGTGATGAGGCGAGATTCAATTTGCGTGAATTCATAATATGTGTCGTTGTATTTTGGTTTTTCAGTCATGGTTTTTCCTTTCACGTTTCACGCCTCGTCTATCAAATCGCAAGTTTCTCACACGTCCTCCTGTCAACCGAAACCCCGTGATCTTTCCATTATCGTCTCGCATGAAATGAACTTGCGGGAAAAACCACTCTGCTCCGACAAAGCCATCTCCGGTATAAGTCAGCGGGATGTCGTCGTTCCGCCGATGTTGCGCCACAAGCTGACCCTCTCGCACGATGATTGCATAAGTTGTATCGAGTTCTTCGCTATAGTAATCGCCGACGAATTCGGCTAACTGTTCAGCTGTAAGTGGCTCGATTGAATCTTCTGCCGTATCCGGCTCTACCGATTCTGCTTTCGATTCAGCTTCAGAAGTCAGTTGATCGGCGAGATAAATATCAGCGATCTGCCTCGCCAGATTTTGGGGTGGGAAGGAAGCCAAATTGCTCAAGATGACGACTCCAAATTTCTGATCAGGAAAACGGACAAGATGGCTGCGAAATCCTCTCCATGACCCACTATGGTCAACTGTCCTTAGCCCTTTGTACTCTCCGATGCTCTGTCCGAAAGCGTAGGGAATTTGTTCTCCGTTATTGAGAATCCCCTGTTGGTGCATCTGCCCAATCGCAGTATGCCCACCCACTCGCTTGTCATCAAAGTTCACAATCCACTTCACCAGATCTTCTACGGTCGTGTAGAGAGAACTGGAACCGAGAGCGGTCAAGTTGTTCACGGCATTCTTGAAGCCGCCGCTTTCGACAGGTTCATAGGAGTAAGCTCTGTTTTTGACAATCATCTCGTGGTCGTCATGGAAATGGGTATTTGTCATGCCCAGCGGCTTGAAAATGTGAGCGTCTGTCCATTCACGAAATGAACTGCCCGTTATCGTTTCCACGATTTCGACGAGCAGATTGTAGCCGGTGTTGGAATAGAGGTATTCTTCCCCGGGCTGGAAATTTAGCTCTTTCTGATGGCGTACCATTTTCAGGATATGCTTGAACGAAATCACGTCGTCCATCTGAATTCCCGCGATGACCATCGACTGCACCCAATCCCGTAACCCGCTAGTATGATGCACGAGATGCCGGATTGTAATCGTGTTGCCAAAACCGGGGAGATCGGGCAGGTATTTGCGGATGTCGTCGTCGAGCGAAAGTTCTCCTCCATGAAATAGCGTGGCAATGGCAAAGCCCGCAAATTGCTTGGATACCGAGGCGATGTCGAAAATCGTTGATGGCGTAATTGGAATGTCGTATTCCAGATTCGCCATACCGTATCCGCATTTGTAAGCGATGACGCCATCTTTGATAATCGCTAACGCAGCACCGGGAGAATCAGGCTTGTTCCATTCAGCAAATAATCCATCTACTCGTGTTTCAAGAGCGTCGGACTTTGTCATGGCTGTCTTCTTTTCAAGCTTCACAATACGACTTTATATCTTCGATGAAAACTCATGAAGATGCCTCTTGATTAGATTATCTTGAGGTTTATAACCGAGAACTTCGACGGCGGGGCTAATGTCAAGGAAGCCCAGTTGATAGCCCGCGGTATTGCCTGAAGTGCCATAAGTAATGAGGTATTTCACAGGTCCTTCATAATCGACAGCCAATCCAAAAAGTTGAGCACAATCTCGTGGCGTCAGCAACGTGCTGCAATGGCGTAATCCGGACGGTTCATATTTGCCGCTAAAGCTGCCGATGCGAATGCTGGTAAATCGCATCTCGTGAGCGTCCACGAGGTAGCGTCCGGCAATTTCTGCCATGCCCTTCATCGCCCCGTACCAGCCATCGGGCCGAAACTGATCGCCTGTGGAAAACCGTGGAGGTGAACTCAACCGCTCATTCCACCCTGTCACGTGATTTGTGCTGGCGTACACAATTTTTTGCACGCCACCTTCACGGGCAGCTTCAAACAGCAACATTGACGCACCGATATCCGTAACTTCACCCGATTCTTTGCCCATCTGCTGCTGTGAAACATAGGCAAGATGAACAAGCACATCCTGACCTTTACATAGCTCGCGCATTCGTGCATAGTCACGAATATCTCCTCGCTCGACGCGCGATTTTGCTCCTTCGATTTCTTTGATGTCCATCAAGGTCAATGCGTATTTACCTTCCTTTTCCCATGCATTCCACAGTGTGGAGCCGACCTTTCCTGCTGCACCTGTGATGAGGATACGTCGTTTTTGAACCATGATCGATTTCCTTTTTTATCGGAGGCAGACGACAACAACTGCGCAACTGCCGATCTTACAAATTATATTGTATTTTCTGGTTTCATGAGGGAACTGAGGTGGATTCAAAAGAATCAGTCTCTCCTTCAAAACGTGATTGGGTAAAAGCATAGCACGGTTTAAAAACCAGTGCAAGGTAGAATTTGATATGGAATTAGGAGCTACGAACCTCAAGTTGAAAAAGTACCATCCTGCCTAAATCCAGATGCGAGACACAAGATACAAAATACAAAATGCAGGATTCAGATTGAATCGGTGGGCTAACCACGCAATTTCGCAATTGACAAAAAACACGGAAACGGTTATAATCAACATATAGAGGAGATTTAAATGATTTACAAAGGTTTTCAGCTTGATCGGTTTCAAGAAGAAGCGATTCACGCAATCGATGAAAATTGTTCGGTGATTGTTACTGCGCCGACAGGGGCGGGCAAAACCCTTATCGCTGAGTATACGGTTGACAAGTGCATTCAGACGCAACGTCGTGTCATCTATACCGCACCGATCAAGGCATTGAGTAATCAAAAATATCGAGATTTTTATCAACAATATGGAGAACTCGTCGGGATTGTCACGGGCGATGTGGTGATCAATCCTTTTGCCCAGATTTTGTTGATGACGACGGAGATCTTTCGGAATACAATTTTTGATGACATTGACCGTTTAGGGGATGTCGAATACGTGATTTTCGATGAGATCCACTATATCAATGACATCGAGCGAGGAACCGTTTGGGAGGAGAGTCTCATTTTTGCGCCGCAACATATCAAATTTGTCTGCTTGAGCGCGACTATCCCAAACATCAATCAATTTGCGGAGTGGATGCAGAGTGTTCGGGAAATCAAACTCAATATTGTTGAGGAACTTGAACGTCCTGTCCCATTGGAACATCATCTTTATTTGGACGGATACGGCGTTGGCACTATCGAACACCTTGAAAAGATACAAGAATTGATTGGAAACTTTGGTCGTTTCCATGGCGATGAGTCTATTGATGAAATTATCGCTGATGAGATTCCAGGTTTGATTGGTACAGATCTGATTCGCCATATCCAGAGTCAGGGGCAATTGCCGTGCCTCTACTTCTGTTTCAGCCGCAAAGGGTGTCAGAAAAACGCGGAGTTTTATGCACATCACGATCGACAGAATCTTCTAACCCCAGAACAGCAGGAGAGAATCCTTAATCTATTCGACTCGCTTTGCATGCGGTATGGCATTCACGAAGATCGCAATATTGCGGCTTTTCGCGACCTTGTCGCCAAGGGAATTGCATACCATCACGCCGGGATGCTGCCGACCCTAAAGGAAGTGGTCGAGCGGTTGTTTACATCCGGGCTCATCCAATTGCTTTTTACGACGGAAACCTTCGCCGTTGGAATCAATATGCCAGCATGCACGGCTGTCTTTGAAAGCCTTGAAAAATATGATGGCATCGGTTTTCGGTATTTGAAGACACGCGAATATCATCAGATGGCAGGGCGTGCCGGGCGGCGGGGCATCGATCCGGTAGGCTATGTCTACGCCCGCGTCAATCCTAGATTTGGTGATGCTACCCAGATTCGACGGATTGTCTCTGGTCGGGTTGAATTGATTGAAAGCCAATTTAACCTGTCCTATTCAAGCATCTTGAACCTTTATCAGAAATATGGGGCTGATATTTATGACGTATGTACCCAGAGCTTGAGCAATTTCCAAAACTATGAGCGTATTGGCGAAATCGACACAGAGTTAAAACGTATCGGGAAAACGCTCGAAAACCTCCCATCTCCTACCTGTATTCACGATGGGATTGATGCGTCTGAACAGGTCGGAGGTTACATTCGCATCCAGGATAAAATCGAAAACCAGGTAAAGCTCTTGAAATCCGAACGTCTAGCAATAAAACGAAAGGAGCGAGGGCGAAAACGAAAGCGAATGCGACTTCAAAAGCTTGGGCATATCGATCAGCAAATTCAGCAGATTCAATCCACGAAGAGTGGAAACCTATGCCACGAATGTGAGCGATTCAACCTCTGCAATCGACAGTACCGACAAATCGAGAAATCTACCCAAAAGATCGGCCATCTTCAGACACAACGTGAAAATTTCGAGAACTACCAGAAAAGGCAGATTTCTTCCCGTCTCAAGGTTCTCGAAGAACTCGGATACATCGAAGGAGAAGATCTGTTACCGAGAGGGCAAATCGCCGCGCAGATATATGGTTATGAGATGCAGATCACCCAATTGCTTTTCAAAGGTTTTTTTGAAGGACTTGGTGAAAACGAGATTAATGTCCTTTTGTTGGCGATTATGTCTGAACCGAGGAAGGATTCGGGGCATTATAGAAAATTGCAGGACAACCGATTGAGATGGTTGTTTCGAGCAGTAGATAAAGAGATTGAGTATGTTAGAGTGCTGGAAGCACATCATCAGGTCGCTGAAGCCACTCCTCTGCTCGAAACGAAGTTAAGCACCGCAATTTTAGCGTGGAGTCAGGGTTGCAAATTTGAGGAACTTCGTCAATATGCGGATATTGCAGATGGGGACTTTGTTCGGTCGTTTCGGTTGGTAATAGATATGCTTAGGCAGATTCGTCGGGCGATGCCTGAACATACCGCGCTCGTGGCAAAAATTGATCGGTGTGTTGGTAGAATCAATCGAGATGTCGTCGATGCAGAACGACAGTTGCGGGTTGGGCAAGAAGAGCTTTCCGCTGAACCCACTGAAACTGAGAGCAATTGAATTCAGGAAAACCCTCGGTGCTTTTCAAAAATTGACGAATTTTTTCACTTGTCGCTGGATTGTAGCTATGTTACAATAGTTAAACTCTAGTTATGATATTGTGAAGTTAAGTGAATTTCAATCAATCACAATCGTTAATCAATCAATTCGCTAGTGATGGAGAGATAATCATGGCAGACCAAGAATTTGAAATTACAACTAAATTAGGAATACGGGCGGCTCAAGCGAAAGACGCTGAAAATTTACAACTATATTGCTTCGCTGATAGCTCGTTGGAAGAAGTCACCAATCAGCTCAAAGACGATCTCAAAGATAAAAAAAATGTCTACCGAGTCGTTGCTGAAGCCAGTGGTCATGCAATTGGGAATGTCCGAGTGAAACGGAGTCAGCTTGATGACGAGGTTGGGGAGATTAGCCAACTGGCAGTTTCACCTCCTTTCCGGGCGTTTGGTGTCGCAGATAAACTTATTGAGGCGACTGAACAGATTGCCCAAGAAAATGGCATAAACCTCCTTCAGATTGAAATATCC
Source organism: Candidatus Poribacteria bacterium (assembly GCA_022567695.1). Lineage (GTDB taxonomy): Bacteria > Poribacteria > WGA-4E > WGA-4E > PCPOR2b > JADFGN01. The sequence goes on from JADFGN010000001.1 coordinate 30,976, forward strand.
CAATCAGAGGCTCCGATTATCGAAGCATATAAGAAGTGGGGGTTTGCTGAGCGTCCGGTAGTGACTCTGGAGAAGCTGCTGAATACATCAAATCCGGAGGAGTCAGAAGAGACACCGTCTGAACCGCCTGCCGAGGAACAACCTGAAGCCTCCACGGATGAGCCGGCCCAGAAGGAGTTGCTGTGAAACGTATTAGACCTGACAGGTTTGACAAGCCTGTCAGGTGTTTACATAACGCAAAAGGAGTCTACGGACTACCAAAATTATGTGTGAAGTGTGAATAAAATTAACCTTCACGTTTCACCTGTTACAAACTGGGGTTTAAAATGAAAAAATACATCAATTTATGTGTTGTTGCAATCTGTGCGGTTGCTTTTCTCAGTGGATGTGGCAGCCACAATGAACACCTTTCTAAAGGTAAAGAACTCATTAAATCTGACAAGAGGCGTAAAGAGGAACGTGCTGTTAGAGAGTTTAAGCTGGCGATTCAACAAGAATCGGATAATGCCGAAGCCCTTTATATGCTGGGATATTATGACTCTCAGGATTTTTACGACGCCCAAGAATCTAGTGAAGACTGGCAAGCGGCTGACACTGAGAGCCGCGGCGAGCATATGTTCGAAGCTTATCAGCAGGAGGAACGCAAATATCGCGAAATCCTTGTGTTTGAAACCCTAAGAGATGACGATCTGGGAGTGCAAAGTGCCGCACTCGATGCGCTGAAACGTATCTACGAACGGGGCGAGGGCGATAAGAAAAAACTGCTCAAGGCGTTGGAAAAGGCAATTAAGTCCAAGGACAATCGAGATCGGCACGACGCGCATTGGGTGCTGGCTGAAATTGGAAAATATGAAATTGGAAAAGACCGGCCGAGTCAAATCGTGCCAATTCTTGTGAAACTGCTAGACCACAAACGAAAAGAGACACGTCTCAATGTTGTTAAGGCACTCGGTGAAATCGGCAGTGAGAACAGCGTTGACGAATTGGTAAGGATTGTCAACTCAGGTTCTGAAAAACGTAAAAGAAACAGAGAACATCCCGAAGTGCGGCGGCTTGCGGTCGAAGCATTGGGAAAAATCGGTGGTCGTGCTGTCGAGGAATTGGTCAAGATTGCCCAAAATAAAGGTTCATCGCTGCGTGTTGATGCGATTCAGGCATTAGCCAAACTCGGGGATGAGCGAGCCGTGAAGCCGTTATTAGATGTTTTGAGCGCGCAGGGAAGCCGAGAAGTTCCGGTCAAATTCTAGTTGAAATGTTGCATGAATCAGTGTCATCCTGACGCAAAACTAAAGACTTACGAAATACAAAATAAAGAGGAGTATTCATGTTTGGGAAAATAAAGTGTTTGTTTTTCGTCTTGATTGTGATGGTCGTTGTTGGATGTGCAGACAATCAATTTTACGATGAGCAGCTTCAAATGAAAATCCAACAATTAGACAGTGACTTAGCGAATCGATGGTCCACGACGGGGGTGGTCGTCATATCACCGGGCAAAGCGAACCTTGAGCAAGGTGAATTGATCTCTTATGTGATTAGCGAATATCCCATCAACAGTCGCAGGGATTATAAACGTGCAATCAAGCGCGCAATGAAGAAAGATAATAACTTTGTCTTTCTTATGGGAGATGGAGCCAAGATTCGTATCGCCGTCCGAAGGAGCGGTGATAAAGTTGGTATTGATGTCGATGGAAATCGGGTCAGCAAGGTGGATGCGGGAAGTCCTGCGGCGAACGCCAACATTCAGGTGGGGGACACCATCAAAAGTGTGATTGATGAGCGAAAGATTGCGACGATTAAGGATTACAAGAAAGCCGTTAAAGAGTCTCCAATTGCATTCCGCACGACTGAATTGGTTGGGGTCAAGCTTGCCGCTGTAGATGCCCTCGGTAACTTGGGGGACGCACGGGCTGTGGATGCTTTGGTAAATATCCTCGAAAAGAGTTCAGAAACTTCTCTGCGCAAGACAGCAGCTAAAGGGCTAGAACGCCTTGTGGCTTTGAGCCAATTGAACGGACTGTTTCAGAAATTTCAACAAGCAGATGCCAATGAGCTTCCTGCGAATGAATTAGATTCGCGTCAACGGGAATCTGCCGAAATCCTCGGCTTGCTTACAGTCGATCTTGAGAAAAATCAGGCGACCTTAAATGAACCATTTGGTACACAATTTCGGCAAAGGTCTAAAGCGTTGCATCAAAGGGTCAACCAAGAGACTCTCGGTGAATTGGCAACAAAATATATCAAGCGTCAGATCGAACCCAACCCAGAGATTCGACGGGCGTGCATATCTATTTTGGGAACTTTGAAACCAGAATCTGCAATTGCAGACCTAATCGCTGTGATGGAAGATAGCGTAGAAGTCCGCGGCATTCGTTTTCAAGCGGGGCTAACACTCAGTCAGATTGGCCAGTCCGCAGTCCAGCCTCTCATTGACGCCTTCAATCGTGGCGATGTCGGTGTCAAAGATATTGCGGCATCTGCACTTGGTAACATCGGTGGGAGCAAAGTGAGAGATGTTTTAATCCATATACTTCCAACCATAGAGGACCCAACAATTAAGCTCACGGTTGTTGACGCCATTGCGAAAATTGGCGATAAGCAGTCGATCAATGCACTTCAAGAAGAAAAAATGCGACTCCAAAAGGGCAGTGGTCTGGGAACATTCCTCAATGAACTGCTTGCACAGCTTGAAGCACAATCGATGTAGTGTTTGTGGATACGGGGGGCTGGTTAGGCAAAATCAACGGTAGGCGTCACGGCGATGTTTCACACGGTAGACCGTAACAGCTAGTTAGGATCTTAAGGTTGCTCCAAGAACTGAACAAATCGCTGAACAGCAAGGCAAGTCCTACGCTTGTGAGGCAGACAACAACGCCTTTTCGACAGCAATAGGCAGTTGAATCAGGTGAAAGCGGCTCGCTGTATAGGCGTAGTCTTCTCCGCTTTCATCTATAATGCGAATGTAGCCATGAGCCGCAGCTTCAGCATCAGGAATCACACGATACAGTTTTCCCACCTCAAGAGAAGCAGGGTATCCCTCATTATCGAGACACAAGCCAAATTGCGGAAGATGATTTTCTTTTTTGTCCATTGTTAATCAAGAAACGGGAGCTTAAGTTTGAATTCTCTCTTACCGATGCCGTGTGCTTCATACCAGTGAATTTCGGCAAGACGCACTGAGCCATCAATCAGGCGGACGTATGCCACTACCGCGGGCAATGGTTTCAATTTGAGTCATCTCTCAAACAATTTCAAAGTCCATTCTGACACACGTTCAGGCAGTCCAAAATAGTCCAAATGGGTTTCGCCGCCTAAAGACCCAAGTTCAGTTGTCCCCTGTACGGATGAGCACGGCGGGGGTTTGCCGAAAACCGTCCGTTCTTCCCATCCTTACGTCTTGCCGCTTCCCGAACCTGCGTCAGCGGGTTGGGTCGGAGGACGCGCAGTGCCCTCCGCCGGGAAGTGGCTGTTATGCATTGTGCCGTTTTTGTGATCGGGCAAAGAAGAAAGGGGCGGACATCACCTTCTCTGTTTTTCAACCCTTCATCGAGAAGATTTGGCGACAGACATTTACAGCGGTGCAGGTTTCGTTCCATCAATGTCAGTGAAATCATACTCTTGGGATAGCTCTTCTATGGGGATGAAGTCCCGCGACTTTCTGAGGATATCAGAATCGGAGGCTAGGGCAACCACCGCTCTTCCTGCAAAGAAAATCGACGCCGTTTTTGCAAGATCCTGTTCAGACGGAGGAGTATCTCTCATCATTCTTTCCGTCCTCATCCAGGGTAACCCCAAGCCGACAACGGCGATATTTTGCTCTTTCAGTTCTTCTGCCATCCCGAGGGTAGCTCTGTTCGATGCAACTTTTTGAACATCATAGAAAAGTGGCAACCCTTTAGGAGACTCCCAGTCATCCCATCCGGCTCGAAATCCAGTGTTGACCACCAAGCCTCGTTCCGATCGCATGAGCAGGCGGACAGCGAAGTATGTTGTAGCTACAGTGGCCCATATGCCGGTCGATACCATTTTGGACCATCGGGAAAGAGGCTGTTCCCAGAATCGTTGACCAAAGCTTTCGTGGGTGTATTGTTCGTAACCTCCCCACACATTATTGACCAGCAGATCCAACCTTCCCTGCTCCTGTTTCACTCGCTCAAATAGGGTTTTGATTTCTGCTTCCACCGTGTGATCACAGTGCACAGGAATACCTTCGCCACCTCGTAAGGTGACCTCTTTGGCTGTTTGATCGACGGTGCCGGGAAGATCGTCAGTCGTGGGTCCTCCTTGAACGCTACGTCCTGTCACGTACACAGTTGCACCTTCTTCACCAAGTACAAGAGCGATTCCTCGACCTGCGCCTCTACTGGCTCCAGTCACAACGGCTATCTTGCCTTTCAAGTGTTGCATGTAGAACCTCCATGAAGGTGGGTTTTCAGTGAATGCCATGCGTCATCGTGTCTGCCTAACTCTTATTAGACGGAATACTTAGACGGAAACATTCCGCCTAATTCCATTTGCCAAACCATTCAAAATTTGGTAAAATAACGGATATGAGCCAGAAGCACCCGACAGGTTTAAAATCACCCGCTTGTCATGTTGCCAAACGTACTGTCCTTCCCAGGCTCACAACCGCGAGATAGACATATTGTACGCAAGCTCTTAAATGGAGTGAACCCAATAATAGAAAACGAACCTTTTTTGATAATTTACACAAAGCCGATTTTAAGCGCATGAAAATCGGAATTACTTCAGATCTTCACACCGATGTCACTCCGCTGAATACGCGGATACTCCCCTATATTGTCGAAGCGGCAGAGAAAGCCGATTTAGATCTTTTTATCCTCGCCGGGGATCTTTCGCCCGATCTCCTTGAACTCGCCAAAATCCTTACAGCGTTCACCGAATCGAGTCTTCAGTGTCCCAAACTATTTGTCCCCGGTAATCACGACATTTGGGTCATTAAACATCCCCATGTGACAAGCGAACAGAAATACCGCGCAATCGCCGAGATCTGCCGTGAATGCGATTTCCATCCACTTGACGCTGAGCCTTTCGTTCAGGAGACCGTTGGCTTCTGTGGAACAATCGGTTGGTATGACTACTCATTTCGCCGCAAAAAGTATAACATCTCGACGGAGAGATACGCCTCAAAACAGTTGCTCGGATCGATATGGAATGACGTACGTTATGCCAAATGGGAAGGGACAGACTCGGAAGTTGCCCAGCAGTTTGAGGTGAAGTTACAGGGACAGATCGACTCGATCAAAGACATCGTTTCTCAGATCATCGTCACAGTTCATCACGTGCCCTTCCAAGAGTGCGTCGTGTATCGTGGCGAATTATCTTGGGACTTTTTTAGCGCATTTATGGGGAGCCGAAGGCTTGGAGAAATTTGCCTCGAAGAACCACTTGTCACGCATGTCCTCTTTGGTCATACACATTTTCCGATGCAACAGCAGATTGCAGATGTGAGAGCAATATGTTCCCCTATCGGTTATCTATATGAGTCGCCTACACAGGGCTTACTTTCCTATGCCAAAGAACGATTGACCTGTTTCGAAATCTGACTCTTTTTATTGAAGATATGCTGAAAGATGCCGGAGGCAAAATGAACTCCTGATTACGCATCGCAGCTAAATTGATCATCGACTAAAAAAGGAGATTGCATGGACTCAGTAACACTTACTAATGTTAGCGAAGGCGAAGCCCTCGAATTCCCTTGGGGTGCGATAAAATGGCTGTGTAATGACCACATCCATCCAGAGGCCGAAATGACTTTCGGAATCGTTTACATCAACGCAGGTGAAGGCAATCCGCTTCACTACCACCCGAATTGTGAAGAGCTGATTTATGTTTTGTCAGGACAGTGTGACCACCGACTTGGCGACGAAACCTTGCCCCTCAAAGAGGGCATGATGTTGCGCATTCCGCAAGGTATCAAACATAATGCTGTGAATACCGGTTGGCAACCCGTGACGATGGTTATCTGTTATTCCGCTGCTGACCGGCAGACCATTTTTTGCGAGGATGAATAACCTCACCGCCTTCCCACCCTTCACCTCGTTCCTACGCTCTGCGTAGGAACGCATCCCGACATTCTGCGTTGCTAAAAGGAAGACGCATGCCAAATCCCTGTAAAGTTAAAATTTGCGGAACAACCAGCGTTACCGACGCCCAGATGGCGGCAGAGGCGGGAGCGGATTTCTCCGGAATCGTTGTCGAAGTGCCTTTCTCGGAGCGATCTGTTACGGTCGATCAAGCCACTGAAATCGCTCAACAAACGCCAATTCCGACCATTGTGTTGGTGTTCGATCGCTCGACCAATTGGGTACAATGGGCAACCGAGCAAATTAAGCCCTTTGCCATCCAGTTGCTTGGTCATGAAACGCCAGTCGAAGTTGCACAGCTCAAACAATTGGTATCATGCGAAATCTGGAGATCACTGTTTCTGCCGGTAGGTAGCAACCTCAAAGTTGATGTTAATCCCATTCTGGATGAAATGAAAGCACACATTGATGCAGGTGCCGATGCCCTCCTATTCGACACTGCCGACTTCAGTTCAGGAAAAGTTCGATTTGGCGGAACCGGGAGAACTAGCGATTGGCACGCTGCCGCTCAATTAATCGACGCCTGCGAAATTCCAGCGTTTCTGTCTGGAGGAATTCGCCCCGAGAATGTCAAGGCAGCGATTGAAGCTGTCGGACCGTATGGCATCGATCTCTGTTCAGGGGTCGAATCGACAAAAGGGGTACGCGATTTCAGAAAACTGAATCGGCTGATGCAGCAAGTAAAAGCGGTTTCGAGTTTATAAAGGGTAGCAACTTCACTCCTGCTCCTTTATGTCCTCGTCCAATCCTTTCCGAATCCTTGTACTGTCTCGCAAATACACACTGATCGTTCGATCCATTGCTCTGGCAAAAACGGGAAAAGTTCGGATAAGTCGTCCCTTCCGCCGCACCCAATCACGGAAACCTTCTGCCGAATCGAAAACGCTGAAGTTCGCCGCGTCAATTACAAACCATACCCGTGCATCACCTGTTTCCCATTCCTTGTCAAAACCTTCCGTATCATCTATTATCGCTTTAGCCGCAATCGGTTCAATTTCTGGGAGATAATATCGGCACATGCGTGGTGCAGAAACAACTGCGCGATCGCCAGCCCGCATCTGTGACCGAATCGTTTCAAACGCTTCCCGCCATTTGGGGCGCCCACCGTTTTCCACACGAAAATAGAGATAATTCTGAGACATCATTGTCGCAACGATTACGCATGGCAGCACATAACGGAATAGGCGCGGAATCTGCGTCGATCGCGAGATCTGTTCACAGCCCACAGCGGCAAGCAAAAAATAGGCAGGAGTTGTAAAAAATAGGTAATAGCCTGCAACATTGAGCAGGCGTGAAGCGATAAGGAACAGAGTAAGTGGTATGCCAGCGTAACAGATCAGAAACCATTTCGCACGGTCTATTGGCTTTGTAAATGATGAAAAAAACGACGCTACCGCGAGTGGGACGCTCAATCCATATACGAGGGTAAAGAGGATATAGACTGGGCTTCGCTGCCATTCGTTCAATCCCCAGCCTGAGAATAAATTGCGATGAACTTTCGGTAGGACGAGCAGAAGAATAGGCAATGCAAACGGGGTAAAGAAAACCAGCAGGTTACGCGGACGTATCCCAAGAGGGGGTTTCTGGGAACGATTGTCGAGTCGAAGTGGAATCCAGAAACTTATCACATATCCAGCCAAAGCGGGGATGAGCATTACAGAGAGGAGATGGGATAAGACAAGGCAGAGCACAGAAACAAGCGAGCATCCTATAAGTAAGAGGCTATCTCGTTCTAGAGCAAGATAAAAGCTCCACGCCGTTAATGCAGCGAATAGAAAAGTAAGAGCATAAGACGCACGCGCATTCTGCGACCAAAAAATATGCCAGTTTGAAAATGCCAGAAAGGCCGCAGCAAACAGCCCCACCCTTGCGTTAAAAAACGATCTCCCCATTAGAAAGAGCAACGGTAGGGAAATAATACCAACCAAACAGGAAATGAAACGAGCACCCCATTCGTGTGTGCCCGCAATTGACATCGAGAATTTAACGGCGAGGTAAGGGAGTGGGTTGATACGAAAATCGCTTAATGCAAACTGTTGTGCATCAAGCACAGTAAACACTTCATCAATCCAAAAACTCCATGTGCCCAGATGCCAGAAGCGAAGCAGACTGCCGGCCAAGATGATTGGAGTTAGCATCCAGATTGGATGGTCTGGGAGCTGAAATGAACGTGCTGATTTTTTTAGCAATTTCTTGATGAAAAATTCAGCAGAGCCACCGTATAAATGGCGGGAAGGTTTAGAGGTTCACAATGGGTTGAATCGGCGGAAACCTTTGTGGATAGCGCAATCAATGAGACCGAAGACAATCATATAACCAGGAACTTAGTCATGGCATATATATTGCTTTTTTGCTTTTTAGTGAAATTCTTGGGCTGGTAATCTACATCCATTATATCATGGAATAGAAAGAATCACAATCAAGATTTCACTGAAACACGTTACAAGGACATTCCATTTTTGGAAACTCAATACATGCTTGAGATGGAGGATTGCGATGCAACAATATGATACATCAAGATGTGAGAAACACATAGGGCAACACAGAAAATCTTCAAGAAACAGGTCCAAAGGTATTTTGGGAACACTGTTGATATTGATTATCTTAGTTCTGCCAACACTTGCTTCGGCGCAGGATGCGTCTCCTTGGACAACTGATGTTGCAGTTGATACACTGTGGGTACTTGTTGCCGGGATGTTGGTTTTCTTCATGAACACCGGCTTCGGATGTGTCGAATCTGGTTTCTGCCGGTCCAAGAACACCGTGAACATTCTGGGAAAGAATTTCGTCGTGTTTGGAATTGCTTCGGTGGCATTCTGGATTGTCGGGTGGGCACTCATGTTTGGAGATGGAAACGGTTTCATCGGCACCAAAGGTTTTCTGCTTGGCGGTGCTGATAATAGTCCGGTGACGGGAGATGCGTATCAAGGCATTTTTGGCGCAATTAACTGGACAGGTGTTCCACTGATGGCAAAGTTCTTCTTCCAACTGGTATTCGCCGGAACAGCAGCGACGATTGTTTCCGGGTGTGTCGCAGAACGCATTCACTATAAGTCTTTCATGATCTTCAGCTTTGTCCTCGTCGCGGTTAGCTATCCAATTACCGGGCACTGGATTTGGGGCGGTGGCTGGTTAGATAGTCTGGGAATGAGGGATTTTGCCGGATCAACAGTTGTGCATTCGGTCGGTGGTTGGGCAGGGCTTGCAGGTATTTTGCTACTTGGTCCAAGAATCGGCAAATACCGCAAAGATGGTTCTGTTCAACCTATTCCCGGTCATAGCATGGCACTTGCTTTTCTCGGCGGGATGATTCTCTGGTTAGGCTGGTTTGGGTTTAATCCAGGCAGCACAATGGGAATTTCGGGGACGGGTGCTAAAGCCGTGTCTCACGTAGTCGTCACGACCAATATCGCTTGTGCATTCGGGCTACTTGTCGCAACGATTGTATCGTGGATTGTTGTTGGAAAACCTGATTTTAGTATGACTGTGAACGGTGCGCTCGCGGGCCTTGTCGCCATCACAGCTCCCTGTGCATTCGTCAGTCCAGTTGCGGCTGCTATTATCGGTGCTATCGCTGGTGTTTTGGTTGTCTTCGGCGTACTCTTCTTCGATAAATTGAGGATTGACGATCCTGTCGGTGCCCTATCCGTTCACTTGATTAACGGTATTTGGGGAACGTTGAGCATAGGGCTTTTTGCCAAGCAAAGCATGCCGGGAGAAATTTATGCAGACGGACTTTTTTACGGCGGCGGACCGAGTTTACTCGGAAAGCAGTTCCTCGGTGTAATCGCCGTTGGTGCATTTACATTCGTCTTGTCGATTGTTGTGTGGAGAATTATTAAAGCGATCTTCGGACTGCGAGTTGACGAGGAAGATGAAGTGACTGGCCTGGACATCAGCGAGATGGGTATGGAAGCCTATCCTCGTGAAGGTCAAATCTAATACCGGGTCAATTCTCGAATGGCTCTTTAATTGGAAATTGAGGCGTTCGCTGGATTTGCTCTGTTAGCGTACTGGTGAACGCTCGGCCCCCGGGATTGCAAAATATTTAAAGTTTACTCTAAGCCTACCGAAAGTCTAAAGATAACGATCAGAAAGCGCGGTTTGTTCCGCCGCCAGGTATAAACTGCCTGAAAGGAGAGATGAACCAATGAAAAAGTTAGAGTGCATTATCCGTCCCTTCAAACTCGAAGAAGTCAAAGAAGCATTGACCAACGTTGGTGTTCAAGGTATGACTATCAGTGAAGTTCGAGGGTTTGGACGAAGTCGTGGACATACAGAGCTTTATCGGGGAAGCGAGTATACCATCGAATTTGTCCCGAAGTTGAAACTTGAAATCGTTGTTGCCGACGAAAAAGTCGATGAAGTCATAGAAGCTGTGCAGGAAGCTGCTACAACTGGAAAGATTGGCGATGGAAAGATCTTCGTCGTGTCAATTGAGGAGACCATCCGTATCCGTACAGGCGAAAGAGGGCCTGCTGCAATCTAATTCTACGTGTTTGTCGATATGTATTGAATGAAACGTGAGACGTGAAGAGGATGTGCAAGATTTTCACGTCTCACGTCGTGTTTTGAACTGGCTCAACTTGACCGGTTGCCATAGATCGATTTGCTGCAATTGTCACAGCAAGTGTCTTGACTGCATCCGCGTATGATGATCGAACAAGCGCTTGATTATTCGATTCAACGGCTTGTATAAAATGCTCAATCTGACGGTAGTACCCCGCCTCAACACCATCATATTCGATATTTTTCCCATCCACTTGTCCACGCAATTTTAGATCGAGCGAGAGCTTCAGATAAAGATCGTTGCCAACCAATTCTGCCGCGAAATTATCCTGTGCCTGTGCGACACAGGTACTCGTGACATTACCGACGGCACCACTCTCAAATTGAAGATTGCACACCGTACATTCCTCAAAGTCAGCAATTGACCCGGACACATCTTTAACTCCATATGCGCTCACGTATGCCACGTCACCGAGAAAACAGCGTAGCAGATCGAATACGTGCGTGCTTTGCTCTAGCATTTGTCCACCGCTCACAGTGAATTTACCCCACCACGGATGACTTGCGCCCATACGACAGAGGAATCTTCCGAAGCCCATTGCGAGGTGGCGATCTCCGATCACCTCCCGTGTTTTTTGCGTGAGGTCACTGTACCGCGCCATGTAGCCGACTTGGTTAATGACCCCGACGGCTGAGATTGCATCATGCGTACGTCGAGCGACCTCCAGATCAGTTGCAACAGGTTTTGCAACGAACACCGCCGCGCCTGATCTGGCTGCGTCGGAAACCTGTGTGGTATGCGCACCAGGAGGAATGCAGATGAATACCGCATCAGGTTTTTCCTTCTGCAACATCTCCTTGTGGTCCGCGTAAGGGTGGGCATTTTCTTCCACCGCAATTTGGCTTGCGCGTGAGCCGTTGATATCACACACCGCTGCAATCAGGCGTTCGAGTTGCTTCAAGCTCCGTCGATAGTTATTGGCGATTCCGCCGACACCGATAAAAGCAATTTTCATGGACGTTGTTTTCTCCTACAAAGCATTAAATGGTCATCTCGCAACTGCCTTCGCTAAAAGATAAGTCATTATCGAACATTTTGAAGACCGTCGAAAAATAGACAAAAGTATACACTTTTGAAATAAATAGACACTCCCAAGCACTTGACAATTCCACAGGAGGAGTTAGAAAGGTTGTTTGGAATGGTGTTGTAAGTGTAGCAGAATTCATCTTACAAATCAACTCGAAAGTAGGGGCGAGGCATGCCTCGCCCCTACTCGAAAGGCATGCCTCGCCCGAAATGTAGGAGTTATTTCGTAGCCATTCCTTAACTCCCCAAGATGCACGCTAAATGAACAGCTGCTTGCTGATCTCCCTCCGGCCAACTGTGCTGTGCTAATGCGTCAGTATGTGTGTGACCATCCCGCACACTTCCTTTATATCTTTTCAACCGTCCCAAGAAGATCTGTTTCCGGATTAAATTCCATGCAGGTTTGATTAAGTGGTATTCGGGCTTCCCAAGAATGAATATCGGTATTTAAACATCTGGTGTGAGTTTTCTCAGATCCATTGATGATAAGGGTTTGTAGTTGCCCAATTTCTGTTTTTGAAAACTTAATTGGGTAATCGGACTTCTCAAACCCTTGTGCCACCGACGGGCAGGGCCTTTATCACCAAAGCCCAATGAATTGCGTGAGGTCTGTCCTCCCACCCGAAGGGCGGGCAACTACGGTCGTAATTCACACCAAGCGTTCAAGATTGCGGAATTCTGAGGTCATCATAGATAGCCGACATATTTAGATACGCTTCGCTGCAAAGGCTTGCAAGCATTCTTTACGACATCAGCCTATCGAATATTCCCCTTGAAGGGATTGGGTTTTGATAACTACACCATTCTAGTCTAAGGGCGGAAGCATTGTCCGCCCCTAGTTTGCGCTACCGTCCGATATGCCCGAAAGATGGCGATCAAGCACAGGCTAGTGGAATGACAACCACCCTAGCAGTCATTTTCATCTATTGCAATCTCAAGGTTTTCAAGGCACCCCAAGTGGCTGTGGCTTTATCTCTAGGGCTGACGGCGAAAGTGTCCATTCCGAAGTTTTTAAGTAACCGTTCAGCCACCATAGACATTCTTGGCTCGTAGTAACGACTTGAGTCGTTCATAGCTGGCCGGAACGACTCAAGTCGTCACTACAGTGCTACCCCCTGAACGGTTACGTTTTTAACTACTGTTAGGCGACATCTTAGCATAATCCCCTCAGACTATCAAACTATTTCTACTCCACTTGCGCGTGACAAATCAACACAACTATGGTATACTCTACCTCAACAATGTTAAACGTTTGGCGTGGATTATCTCTGTAGTTGCCCGGTTATGAGGATAAAAAAATAATTGGGTAATTATAATGGCGTGGCCCGCTACAGCGGATTGGCTACCTTCCGTCTCATTTTCTTTTCCTTCCCGCCTGCATCCTTTTCCTAACTGGCAAGTGAGGTTACAATGACTCCCGGATTGGTTTCAGTGATTATCCCAACTTATGATCGTCCCGAGTATTTGCCCCAGGCAGTGGAAAGTGTCCTCACTCAAACCTATTCCTCCGTCGAAATCGTCATCATCGACGACGGCTCTGAGGATGGTGGTGCAACGACAAGAGAAGTCCTAAAGCCGTACCTCTCTCTAGATTCGCCCAAAGTCACCTATCTTTATCAAAAGAACAGCGGCGTTGGCCCCGCTGTGAATCGAGGGTTGTCACTCGCACAGGGAGAATATATCCAACGTCTCGATGACGATGATCGGCTTTTGCCTGAAAAGATTGCACGGTCCATCGAAGTTTTTCAAGAACAGCCGAAACTTGGGTTGGTCGCCACCGGTTATCATCACATTGATTCTGAAGGAAAACGCATTCACACAGGTAGTCCCTGCCCGTGTCCCGGCCCCGCCCGTTTGCTAAATATGCTGATGAGTTGTGTTACTACTTGCGCAGGAGTATTGGTGCGTTCTCTCGTCCACCAGAAGGTTGGTGTGTACCGAGATATCAGGGCACAGGATTATGAAATGTGGATTCGAATTTCACAAGAATATGACATCGAAACAATTGATGAACCTTTGGTGGAATATCGACTACACCAAGGAAATATAAGCCGCAACAACCAACGGAATATGGAACGGGACAGAATTCGCTTTATTTCTGAGTATTTACAATCGACTCCGCTTGATGTTCTCATCCCACGTCTTCAGTCTGAACCACACGGCCATGCGATACGAGCAGGTGTATGGTTACTGAAAAATGGAGGATATATCAAGACGACAGGTGCAGCAAAGGCAGAACTGGAAAAAGCACTCCAATTGCTGCCGAAAGACCCACTGCTTTCGCTCTGGAAAGGCGTATTGGCGGTCTGCGGAGACGAGAGCCTTCGACCACTTCCATGGGAGGAAGATTTGCCTGCGGTGTACCAAGCGAAAGCTGAGGCTTTGTCTCGTTGTCTCCGTGAACACAAACGGCTTGCCGCTAAGAAACTGCATCCGTCGATGCCGGAGATGGTTGCCTTTCGGAAACAATTTGGAAGCCTTCATTCGGCATTGATTCAGGAGACGTTCAAAAAAGCAATTGGGAAAGGACATGGTTCAAAAACGGGTTGATACTTTGGTTTGAAAATGCGGATAATTTGCTATCTGAAGGGCAAAAGAGATACAAGATACAGGATTCAGGATTCACCGCGCTATGCAGGATCTCGCTTCGCTAGAGACTTGTATCTTGTATCCCCGATAGATCGGGGCAGGCTCTGCATCGATTGCATCTTCAGAGTTGTTAATAAGTAGGGGCGAGGTATGCCTCGCCCCTACTCAGCCGTAAAATGAACCATCCCCAGATACAGATTCTTTTGGTCTGCTTAACTTGACAATTGAGCCCTTATCGAAAATTGGGAGACTGCTTCAGCATTCCTCTAAATTTTCGGCGTCGTTCTTGAACTGCGTTCTTAGAATACAGGTTTTTCGATAGCCACAGAAAACCCTCCTGAAGCTCGTCAACGGTCATATTTTTAGGCAGGAAGTTAATATCAAAGAGTGTACAGAGTTCCCATGCTCTGTCTCGAATAATTCGCCCCTCTTTCTTTAACCGATGGTACAGCGGCGTACCGGGAAAAGGGGTCATAAAAGTGATCTGCACCTCATACAGCCCTGAATCTCTGACAAAATTGTATACCTCTTCGAAAACAGCCGGGGTATCGCCATCTAATCCAAGAATAAAACAACCATTGACCGTAATTCCGTGAGATTGAATTTTCTCAATCGCCGCTCTGTATTTTCCTTGCTTCCTCATTTTCCAGTTGGCGTTCAATTCAATTCCGTCTAAACTGTCTCTCCGTGGACTTTCCAAGCCGATTAATACTTGCTTACAGCCGGAATCACGCATCAAACCCAAGAGTTCGTCGTCTTGAGCGACAGAAAGATCTGTCTCGGTAAACCAGCGGAGGTTTTCTTTTGCCAACGCTCTTAGAAGTTTTTTATAATGTTTGCGATGGACAAAGCTATTGTCATCCGCAAATTCGATAAATGGTCTGTTCCAAATGCCTTTGATGGCATGGATCTCTTCGATGACCTTTGGCACAGGTTTGAGTTTATACTTCGAGGTCAAAAGAATAGAGCTTGCGCAGAACTCACATCGGTGTGGACAACCCCTGCTAGTCTGGATAGTGATGCGGTTGTATTTGTCTGGCTGAAGTAAATCATAGCGGGGAATCGGCGCATCCGCCAAGTCAAAACCTCCCGGTTCAGATTGAAAATAGTAGGGTTTGAGTTGATCTTTCTCGAAGTCAGACAGAAGTTGAGGCCAGAGCGGTTCTGCTTCTCCGATAACAACGCTGGTGCTGTGCCTCTTGGCTTCTTCGGGAATCGAAGACACATGCAAGCCACCCATGACTACGGGAATATTTCTCTGTCGATACCGGTCGGCGAGTTCATACGCCTCGTGAATCTGTGCAGAAAATGAACTAATCGCCACCAAATCGTAGTCCAGAAAATCTGTTTCATCCTTCAAGTCGGCAATTTCTTTATACTCCACTTCAAATTTCTTTGGCGTCAACGCAGCTAAAGTTAGAAGCGACAGACTAGGCAGAGAAGCAATAACTTTGCCGCGTTCTACAAAGCCGGGGAGTGTCAAACCGAGTTGGGTGAGTTCTTCATTGTGTGCGCGTATGCCACTCATCGCAATCAAACCGATTTTCATGATGCAACCTCCCATAATGTCAGAAAGCCAGCTAGGATTAAGCTGATGACTGGAATTGCGAAAATAGTTCTCAATTTGGAATAATGCGCCATTATGATACAGCAGATGGGCATTGATATCGCTCCAACCACGAATCCCCATGAAGCGATGTCAATCAAGCGACTAGGCGCGTTAAATCCTTGAACCGTAAAATAAAACATGAGATTCATGATGGCTAACCCGAAAAACGAGATATGAGCCAACCGATAGAGTCTCCGTTTAAAACTCGTGTAACCTCCTAGCCATGATTCTCCATGAAAGCCTAAGCCGAGAAGAAAGCCGGAAACAAAGCCTAGAACAATCCAGAGCCAGGCCAAAATCAAGTTGATTTGCACGACGCTAAAATCCATGAGGACTTCATCTCCTCCGCATTATTTTTTAAATCATCATTCTCAATATAGGCAAGTGTCGTGCCAGCCACAAATGAATCGCAAAATGCGGCAAGCGCATAGCTTTCTTCCACAATCAGCACTCGGTCGCCGCAAAAAAGTTGCACCTTTAAACGAGCAACTGCTGCAAAAAAGTCGCTATTTTTTATGAAAATTATTGAGTTTGAAACACATCATCCGTCACCGGAATTATTTGGTTTGGTGCAAGTTTTAAAATAATAGTGATCAATCCGCCCGTACTTCCTATAACCAATGCGTTGGGCAAGCCGTATTGATGGGACGTTCATCTTGCGTGCGGCATACACAGGGAGCTTGCCTCTGTCCAAAATCCAACGTGTTGCAGCAGAAACGACGGAGGCAGCAAGTCCTTCACCTCGATGCGCTTCTCGCGTCTGCAGTGCGCAAATTTCCATCGTCCGCTTGGTGCGCGGCTCAACAAATGCTCCCGAGATGAGTTCTTCCCCCTGAAAGACACCAAACACGGCAGTATCTGGCCGGGCAAATATCTGTTGGAGATGGTTTGTCGTTCTGCCTGAATGCGTGAAAAGATCGGTTGCTTGAGGGATATGATGCGCTGCTAATTCGATGACGTTGTGTTCCCGCCGGTCAACGAAATCACACGGTATCAACATAAAATAAGACAGGCCTCCCTTCCATTCAAGCGATAATCGTCCCATGAGATGTGCCGCAATCCATGGACGGTGAAGTTTGAACAGGAACTCCCGTTTGGGAGGAAGCCGATCAATGAGTCCATCGACGCCCGCCGTTGAAAGCGACTGTATCCAAATTCTTTGCCAGCACGTCGGATACTGCGCGGCATCCCATGTCCCCGGCTGGGGAGGTTGTATAAATAAAACACCGCTCGATTGAGGCATAGAATCAAGCCAGATTTCCAAATTAGCAGGTGGAGCGTTAAGCAAGCGAATCATCGGTGCGTTGACCAATTCATCTTCATATAATAGTGACTGAACTCCTTCGAAGTCAGTTGTTTGGGTTATCATCAAGCGACCTCCTTAAGGATTTCGCCAAACGCATCAAGTCCATGCCAGAGCAGCTCTTCAGGGATGTTGAGGGGAGGGAACAGACGAATCACATTTCCTGCGGCACGATTATATAACACACCGCGTTCGATTCCCAGAGAGACAACCATTTTTGCCGCTTCATCTGATATAAGCTCGACACCAATCAGCAATCCTTTGCCGCGTACCTCTCGAATAAGTGTGGGGAAGGCAGCTTCAATCTTGCGCAACCGAGTCATTGCAGCCTTTCCGGTATCCCATGCTCTTTCCGCCAAGTTCTCAGCAAGAAGCGTTTCGATGACCGCGTCCCCCACCGCACATGCAAGTGGATTCCCCGAATAAGTTCCACCGTGGTCACCAAGCTCACAAGTGCGCATCACTCGTTCAGACGCCAAAAACGCGGCGAGTGGGAAACCGCCTCCAATGCCTTTACCGAGGCAGAGAATATCGGGAACGATATGCGCGTGCATACAGCCGAGGAAAGCCCCCGTTCGCCCGATTCCCGTTTGGATTTCATCCAAGATTAGCAAAATCCCCCGCGAATCACAAAGCTCACGAACTCCACGCAGATATGCGGTTTCAGCGACGTGTACTCCCCCTTCACCCTGAATCGGCTCCAAAATCACCGCAGCCGTGTGTTCGGTGATTGCCTCTGAGATTGCCGCCAGATCATTGTACGGGACAAATTGAAAACCGGGCAGTAGTGGCTGATGGGACGCTTGATGCTTGGGCTGTCCCGTTGCAGAAAGGGCTCCAAGCGTGCGTCCGTGAAAACTATTCAGCGTCGAAATAATTTCCGTTTTGCCCGTTGCTCGACGCGCCAACTTAAGCGCGCCTTCTACAGCTTCTGTGCCACTGTTGACAAAGAAGACCCGATCAATGCCATCAGGACAGGCTTGAACAAGCCGCTGGGCAAATCGGCTTTGCGGGACGGTATAAAATAAATTTGAAACCTGCATAAGTTGCTTCGACTGACGGGCAATCGCCTCGATGATTTTTGGATGACTATGTCCCAAGCAACATACACCCCATCCTGCGGTCAAATCAAGGTATTCGCGTCCTTCAACGTCCCAAACCTTTGCGCCACGTCCTTCTACGAGAACAACTGGATGGCGAGGAAACACTTGCGCATAATATTGACGTTCCAGTGAAATGAACTTCTCTGTCTGACTCATGTCTTGCTCCTTTCTACAAACAAAAAAAGCCCACTATCAACATCGAATTTGCTGTTGATAGTGGGCTTGTAGATAATTGATCTATTTTACGATGAATGCAACAAAGTTAAAGACCTCCCACTATCCGCTTCTTGAACGCCTGACGCGGATGAAGGAAATTTGGGAGATACGACTCACGGAGGTATGCGTATGCAAACTTATCATGCGAAAGTCATGAGCAGATAAATTGAATGAGATTTGTTTGAAACTCTGCATAAAATTCTCCTCCGAAAGTGGCTCTTATTATATCGAGTGATTCACTGGATGTCAATCTTTTTTGCAGTCGAATTTATGAAAGATATTGTGATGAGTTATTGAATATGATATATTAGTCGACGTATTTCTCGTGACGTGATTATGGATAATAAGTGTTCTAAAAGCATTCAAAACGTTGAGAATTTATTAGGCTATCACCTATGAAAAAGGGCTTCGGTTTAATCCCCCGACTAACAGGAGATAAAGATTAATGGCATACAGTGATTTTTCATTGGAGGACATCAAAACGAAGTTTCAGATCGCAATTTCCGAGGATGTGAATCTTTTCGGCGACACCAAGCCTTTTGATATCTCGGAGGGGCTTTTAAATACTCTTGAAGATAATATCCCTCTAGCACTTGCCATTGATACTGAAAAAGCACGCTCCGAATTTATCATTGCCCCGATATTGGCTGAATACCGGAAGACCTTCAAGGATAAAATCAGCTTATTTTCCGGCACAGACTTTAATGTCGCCCCACAACAGGGACTCAATGGTCAATGCGATTTTATTATCAGCCGCTCGACGGAGCAATTTTACGTGAGTACTCCCGTAATTTTCCTCGTTGAAGCTAAAAATGATCGAATCAAAACGGGCATTCCCCAATGTTTTGCCGAAATGATTGCTGCCCAGATTTTTAACGAGCAAAGAGAAAATGAAATTGATACGATTTTCGGTGTCGTATCAACGGGAAGCTTATGGAGATTTCTAAAGCTCGTTGACAATCAAGCATATATCGATTTAGAAGAATATTACGCGAGGGAGATAAGAAAAATCTTTGGCATATTCGCGTATATGATTGAGGAATAATCCTTGCCACAGTCAAGCATTGGGAAATCAATGGGAGATGATATAAGAGATCAGTAAGGCAGCAAGTGGCGTTAAGGTGTTAAAAATGCACAAGAAATTGATGACATTGTATGATCGACTCTACGCCGCGTATGGGCCACAAAATTGGTGGCCCGCGGACACACCATTCGAAGTGATCATCGGTGCCATTTTAGTACAAGCCACCGCTTGGGGCAACGTTGTGAAAGCAATCAACAATCTGAAAGCCGCCAATCTCCTCACACCAAAGCGGTTAGGCAAAGTGCCGCAAGCACAGCTAGAGACGCTTATCCGGCCATCGGGGTACTATCGTGTCAAGGCAAAGAAGGTCCAGGCATTTCTCGAGCATCTACGCAAGTCTCACAACAATCGGTTGGATTCGCTGTTTGAGAACGATCTCCCCAATTTACGAAAAGAGTTACTCTCGATTTATGGCGTCGGAGAGGAAACGGCGGATTCGATTCTGCTTTATGCGGCGAAAAAACCGATTTTTGTGGTTGATGCATATACCCACCGTTTGCTCACGCGGCTAGGGTGGATGGCAGGTAAATACCACTACGCCAGATTACAATCCATCTTCATGTCATCTCTGCCCCACGACCTGCATTTTTTCAATGAATACCACGCTCTCATTGTGCGGCATGGATCTAAGACCTGCCGCAAGACGCCACGTTGCCAGACGTGTGTACTCCTCAAGCAATGTCCTTATCCCGTGCATCATGTGTAGCAGTCCTCTGGAAAATAAATGTTGAGGGGCTGAATTCGCAAGAATGCGCGAGGTCTGTTGGCTTCCTCCCCGCTTGCGGGGCCGGGGGTTCTTGCCCACCCGAAGGGTTTAGAACCGAATTTTTGCAAATTCGGCTACACTGTATTACTTTTTTTAAAAAAATTATGTGTTGACTTTGATGATATTTATCGTGGTAATATTAACTAATTTTCACTATTAAACTATATATTTCAAACCACAGGACCCGCATTATAACTGAATTCTTGCGGAAACTTATTCCCGAAAATTAGT
>JADFGN010000709.1 GCA_022567695.1 Candidatus Poribacteria bacterium
TTCCCTTGTAGGGAAGGGGGCCGGGGGGTTAGGTCAGAACATATTTCACAGTGGACTTTGTGCATTCAATCGAAGGAGAAAAGACGGATGATTCGGCGCGCGCTAATCAGTGTCTATGATAAAACGAATTTGGTCAATCTTGCAAAAACGCTTGCTCAGAAAAACATAGAGATTCTCTCCACAGGCGGCACCGCTAAACTCCTGCGTGAATCGGGAATCGAGATTCGGGAGGTATCCGATTACACGGGGTTTCCCGAAATGCTTGACGGCCGGGTAAAAACCCTTCATCCGAAGATCCACGGTGGTTTGTTGGCGATTCGTGATAATCCCGAGCATGTCGCCCAAACATCCGCACATGGTGTGGGACTCATCGATCTTGTGGTTTCTAATCTCTATCCGTTTGAAGCGACAATTGCGAAAGAAGGTGTGGACCTTGCTGAAGTCATTGAAAACATAGACATTGGCGGACCGACGCTAATCCGAGCGGCTGCCAAAAACCATCGTGATGTCGCGGTGGTTACCCATCCGCACCAGTATCCCGAAATCATCGAGGAGCTTGAGAAGAATGATGGAAGTCTTTCCGAAGAAACGCGATTTCGATTGGCAAAAGCTGCTTTCGCTTATACCGCCCGTTACGACGCAGCGATTTCGCGCTACCTCGCTAATTTGGATAACCCCGACCCTGAGTTTCCTGAGATTCTAGACCTACGTTTTGAGAAAGTCCAAAGCCTTCGATACGGTGAAAATCCTCATCAAGGTGCGGCATTCTATCGTACGCACACTCCACCTGAAACGTGTGCCGCTTGGGCGAATCAACTGAGCGGCCATCCGCTCTCGTTCAACAATATCCTCGATCTGGAGGCGGCACTCGAAATCGTCAAGGATTTCGACAAGCCCACATGTGCAATCATCAAGCACAACAACCCGTGTGGATTGGCAACTGCACATAACCTTCAACAGGCGTTCACCGATGCGCTCGATTGCGATCGGACATCCGCTTTTGGTTCGGTTATCGGATTGAACCGCAAAGTCACTATCCAAACTGCAAACACCATTCGCGCAGCGGCTAAATCAGGAGTTAAGGTTGAAGCAATCATTGCTCCAAGCTACACCGAAAAAGCGTTGAAAGCACTCGCTCGCGTTCGACATCGACGCATCTTGGAGACGGGAAAATTGGCGCAGGATGTTTCGGCGAAACAGCTTCGCAACGTTATCGGAGGCATCCTCGTTCAAGGTCGGGATGTGCATGAAATGACACCTGACAAACTGCAAGTTGTCACGAAGCAGGAACCGACTGCGGAGGAAATCGAATCTTTGCTGTTTGCGTGGAAGGCATGCAAGCACGTCAAATCAAATTGCATTCTGCTCGCTCAAGGCACCAAAACTGTTGGAATCGGTGCCGGACAAATGAGCCGCGTCGATGCAAGTCTCATCGCGGTTCGGAAGGCTGGTCCCGAAAGAGCGAAAGGTGCAGTGCTTGCATCGGATGCCTATATTCCGTTTCCCGACAATATTGAGATTGCTGCCGAAGCTGGTGTCCGAGCGATCATTCAACCCGGCGGATCAGTCAGCGATCCGTCCGTCATTGAGGCAGCCGATCGGTATGGTATTGCGATGGTCTTCACCGGTATCCGGCATTTCCGACATTAGGTGTTTTATGTGTCCCTTCGCTGTGCTCAAAGGTAGGCTTAATTGATTAATTAGGAGGATACCCATGTCGCAGGCGAAAATACGAATCATCACGCGGGGCGACGACAGCGGGAGCTGTCACAGTGGGAACAAGGCGATCTTGGACGCCTTCCAAAAAGGTGTGTGAAACAACCAAGATACCGACGATCTTCAGTCGTCGGAGTTTCATGAGCGAATGCTCCCAGCCACCGAGTTCAGTCGGTGCATATCAACAAGGTAACAATGAGATCAAACAAACGACAACACAGCACCCCGGATCGGCAACAGTACGTCAACGCGCGTAGTACCGCATCAGCACGTTACAAAATTTACGCCCATATTGTATGGTCAACCAAATACCGAAGAAAGATCATCGGTGAACGATTAACTCGGTTGCTCAATTCTGAATTTCAGGCGATCTGCGACCGAAATGGATATTCGCTGCTCTCTGTGGCAATTGCCGTTGATCATGTTCATATTCTGATTAGTCTGAAGCCGGAACATGCCATTTCAGCCGTTGTTCAGAATCTAAAGGGGGCAAGCAGTCACGCTGCTTTTACGAAGTATCCTGAATTGAGGACCCAGATTGGAAAGCATCTTTGGAGTAAAGGGTACAGTGTGGAAACGCTTGGCGATAAGAATGTCGCGCAGATTAAGGCCTATCTTGACAAACAAGAGGATAACCACTTCTGGGATCTGTGGGTGTTTAGTAATGAAGCAGATGGCACAATACTTGAGTCCGAGGAGAATGGACTTAAGACGGAATCGGTGGACTGAACTCCACTGCTGGGAGCTTACGCTCATGAAGCTCCGACAGCTAAAGCAGTCGGTATCCAGCGTTTAGCATGGGGAAGTATCCACCCGATGAGTGGACACACCGTTTCTTTTTAGGCTTTACGCACTACGTTTTACGTTCCACACAAGGAGCATCGCAATGAACTTTCCAAAAACAACGGCACCTTCTTTTACTATCCCCCCGACGGTCATCACCGGAATTGGCGCATCAGAGAAAGTTGGCGAAAGTGCCCAGCGATTGGGAGCCAGAAAAGCGTTGGTGGTCACCGATCCGGGAATTGCCAAACT
>JADFGN010000158.1 GCA_022567695.1 Candidatus Poribacteria bacterium
GTTAATCTCATAGGGCGCATCCACAAAGTCACCATACCCCGGCATTTTAGGGTAGAAATCCCTCTTATCATGGACGAATTTGCCCTCAAGCCAGTCCCACCTGTCTGCCGGCACACCCAGGTGACTGAATATTTTTTCATCAAGGAGCTGTTTAAGGTCCATATCCCACAGGACGGTGAGGGCCTGGTTAAGCCGCCAGACGCCTCCACTGCTGTAATGGTGATGGACGCTAGGCTGTGTATGAGCATAGTTGTCATAATACGGATCTTTCGTACACTTAGCCCACTTGGGTGCAGGATTATCGTAGTTCTGAGTATACCGCCAAGACCACCCATTCGTGATGGGGAACCCACCGCGATGGGCGACAAGATCATGCCAGGTAAGCGCCTTGTGATGCCCCCGATTAAGATATTTGTGCGGATGTGAGAGTTGGCCTTCGCCAGTCCACGTCTTATTTATGGAATCGTTCGGTTTGATTAGGCCTTCATCGACAGCAAGTCCCAGGATAGCCCAGGTAAACGCTTTTCCCACCGATGCCGTGTTATATCTATAGTCCGAATCGCCCCAGGTATATACAAGGTAGCCGCCTCTGGTAAGAACGGTTCCCCATTTATTTCCGTCATGGACTTCTCCGTGGAAAGATGCGCCTCTGAGCTCTGAATTGGCCATAAGCTCATTGAATTGCGCTTCATCAAAACCCGCCTGAGTGGACGTTATCTTTACCCATTTCTCCCCTGGATAGATCACCCATTCGGGGATTGTAGATGTCAGTTTTGTCTCGTTCATATTTTCTTCTCGGAAAGTATAGTCATTACATGCAACACTGTAAAATCTCTAACCATTCATCAATTCCGCTGCTAATGATAGGTCATTGTGGGTATGTTTCATATGCCGCCATCCTTTCGGACTTGGATGACTAACCAATACAGGGTGATGCCACGTATCAGCCACTTTTCCATCGCCTCAATCAGCATGTGGTATCTTTCCGTGCTTCTCAAACGCTGAACCCGGCGTGACGATATAGGCATCAAGGTGCTTTCCCCCAAGGCTAGAAAACGTCCTGAACCTCTTATCTTTAGATCAGTAGAAATGGCTCCTGTTCCCATTGATATATGTATAGTTGGCGAAGAACTGCCCATAATCTATCAGGTGACTCTGTGTGTAATTGGTGATGGTAATGGTACAGTCATACGACAGAGGGTCCACAATTGCTAATCAGACCCAGCTTTAATCCTCTTTTCTTCAGCATGCTCAATGCTTCCAATACCTCTGGCTCAGGTACGATTGTATTCGCCATGAATTCATAATGATACTTGGCAGACTGCGTCACTTGCGTCATGTCCGCCTCCACACCTAAGCGACAACAGATGTCAGAAACATTATCCTCAATGGAACTGTAACTAATTTTCAATAAAAAGGTTTATCTTTTTACAAGTAAGACTCAATGAGGATTTGTTCCTCCTTTGAGATTCCCATCAAGGACATGAAGCGAGAAAACGGAAGCTGTGTCAACCACTCAACAACGGCAAAACAAGAGGATTGTATGCTAGCAAAAAAGTGATTACGAGTGACATCAGCGCGCATTTGTCGCCAAAGTCTCTCAATGAGATTTAACCACGGACTATAGGTGGGTAGAAACACGGGGCAAATTTGCTCTTGATGAGCGTTTAAGAAGGGGAGAAGCATATCAGTGGTATGAGTTGATGCATTGTCCCATACCAGAAAGATAAAAGTGTCAGGATACATCATCCATACAGCCGCGAGCCAGTTTTCTACTTCCATCGTCCGTTTCCTGTCGTAGATGTGGTATAGCCCTTCGCCGGAAGGATATGCCACGCCTCCTATGATATATTTCACTTCATCGGTACCAGGAGTCATAACCTCCTGTTGATGACCAATGAGTTGGTATCCTTTCCCTTTATCAGGGCACCAATGGAGATCCGTTTCATCAAAGTAGATAAACACGGCTTTCTTTTGGGGAGCCATCGGTATAATCCCAGGGTTGACTAATAAAACATCATCGCGGGTCAGTTGTCCGATTTTCGCTTTTTTTTTAGGGCTTCGACTCGATCCCGCTTGACCTTATATTCAGGGTCAGGAGATGTCAGTTTCCACTGGCTACGTCCCATATTAATTCTGTGTCGGCGCAAAATGTACCATATCCCAGAGGGTCTTATCGTAACTCCATGATAGATTTTCACATACCTAGCGAGAAGTTCTAGCGTCCAGTTGTAGGATGGGGTGTTAAGTTTAAGGTACGTCGCCGGTGCTTGATGAAGAATATCGAGCCACTGATCCTTGGTCAGCGGCAATTTGCAAGGGCGTCCTGACTTGTCTGCCGGTACGACTCCCTGTATACCATCTCGGTTATAGGCATGAATATATTTTCGAATCGTCAGCGGATGAAGCCTAAACAGAGATGCCAACTCCACGACCCCTTTGCCTTGGGCAGAAAATTGGATAATAAGCAGACGTCTATAGATATATGGTTTTAAAGCTTCTTTGAGGGCTGTATGTAATTGTTCTTCGTCTTCCTCGGAGGAAATCCAGGCAAAAATCATCAGTAAACTCCTGCAAATGTCGTTTTGAGAAGTATACCTAATGAGGAAGAAAATGTATAGGTTCTTTGTGAAAATTAGTTAATCTCCGCCCACGTCGTCGCCAACTTGTCTTGGGGATTGACAGCGAGAATGTCTTTCTGAGCTAAATCCATCTGTTGCTCCACCTCTTTTAGGCTCAGACCTCGGTTCCATATCTTCACTTCGTCAATCAGCCCCGCCCAATACTCATTCTTACTCGCGCCGCCCGCATCGATGATGTTGCCAATGCCGACCGGGTCAGCGATGACATTAATTTTTCCATTTGCCGGCTTCTGACCGACCTCAACACCATTAAGATAAAGTACCATCTTCTTACCGTCATACGTTCCAGCGACATGTGTCCATTTCCCGATCTCAGCGATGGGGCCGACGATATTCTGCCATCCGCCCATGTTGAGAGAAAATCGGTAAGTTCCTGCCTTATCGGTTCGGATATCATAAGCAAACGTCGTTTGGCCTAAAACGTTCGTCGGTGACTTTCCAACGATCGTTCGCCAATCGTCTAGAAGCTGTTTGCCGGGGTTGACCCAGGCCATCATTGTAATTGCACCTGTGATATCTAAACTCTTGCTGGTCGGCACGACAACTTGGTCATCGGTTGCATCGAAGGTCAAAGCCTTTCCAAGCTTCCCGTTATCCCATTTCGGGTCGCCTTCGACTTTGGCATGATTTTCGTGTTTGGACAGGTCTTTGATTTCATCTGCCGCTTCGGTATCAAACGACAGATATAAGACCAACGAGTCTTCCTGAGCTTTTGCAATGGTTGGCAATGTTGCCAAACCAACGATGAGTAATGCTGAAAGTAAAGTTCGTACCATCGCTTTCTCCTTCATTTGATAAATTTGATTGTCAGACGAAATAGCAACCTCTTCAGTTTAGCGACAGATGTTCAAACACAGCCTGTTGCGAAAGATAGGTGTCGATTACATTTATGAGCGGACTCGATTTTCGTTGAGTCAATGTTGAAAAGCTGGTACAATGATAGGCAGTCTATCGCTTAAAATGGAGTTATCACTGATGATTGTTGATACACACGTTCACGTTTGGGAAATTGACCCACCCAAATATCCAATTGGTCCCACCGCTCCCAGTTGGAATTCTTATCCCGATGAACCGGGAACTACTGACGAACTTCTCGCTGAAATGGATGCACACGGCGTTAGCTGGTGTGTACTTGTGCAGACGAGTTGGTCCACGTGGGATAATGGGTATATTGCTGATTCAGTCGCCCGTTTTCCCAACCGTTTTGTTGGACACGGCCTTATTAATCCGCAGGATGCCAATAACGCTGAGCAGGTGCGTTATTGGGTAAACGAACGCGGATTGGCTGGATTCCGTTTCCATCCGCTCTACTATCCGAATGAGGAAATTCTCATCGCCCCACAAAATAACCCAATGTGGGAGGAAATCGCCGCCCTTGGCGTGGTCATTCAATTTCATCTCAATGCAACCTTTGCCAACCAAATCGCGACCATCGCACAACGATATCCGCACTTGACATTAATTCTTGACCACATGGGCTATCCAAAGGTCGAAGACGGTTTGAGCGCATTTCAGCCAATTGCCGACCTCGCCCAATACGATAACGTGTGCCTGAAGCTATCCGATGTCGCAGGACGGTCTAGCGAAGGTTTCCCCTTTTTCGATGTGCATCCGTTTATCAAGACGCTGATGAACGCTTTTGGTGCAGAACGAACTGTCTGGGGCACAGGGTATCCGGGGCATCACCGAATCAAGCACAATTGGCCCTCGCTTTCGGAAGAACTGCGTTTGATTCGCGAGGGATTGCCGTTTTTGACAAACGCGGAACGAGACAGGATATTGGGTGGCACGGCAGCAGAACTCTGGAGGCTGAGTGCGAGTGAATTAGACAAGGCTTAATCTGTTGAAGGAAGGAAAATACATGCAAAGTAAACACGAAAAATATTTGGTTTCTGTTGAGGAGGTCAAGGCGTTCCATGAGGATGGCTTTTTGATTGTTCAAGACCTCGTCAGTCAAGACGAAGTGCAAGAACTCCTCGACCACACGGTTGACATCATGCAGGGGAAAGTAACGGTGGACGGCAGAATCGAGCCGCCGCCACCTGATGCAACAATCGAGGAAATTGAGGATCGATATGTCCGAATTCATCAACTTCATTTCCATCTCGAAATCCATGAACGATATCTGCTACACGCGCGTATTTTGGACGTGTTAGAGATGCTCATCGGTCCGGATGTCATGGCGATGCAGACGATGCTATTTCTCAAGGGCCCCGGGCAAGTTGGGCAGGGCTATCATCAGGATTCCTATTACATTCCGAGCTACCCTGATACGCTCTGCGGTGCGTGGATTGCGCTTGAAGACGCCGATGAGGAAAATGGCTGTGTCTGGTTCGTCAGAGGCACACAGTATGAGTCGGTCTATCGTGACGCGCAAAATGTCAGCCATGATGACGTAACGCTCAACAGCTTGGGTGCAATCGCAGCGAAATATCCAGGATGTGAAATACCAGCGGTGATGAAGGCAGGCGATGTCGCGTTTTTCGGCGGACATATCATCCATCGCTCGCATCCCAACAGTTCTCAAGACCGCTTTCGCCGAGCGTTTGTCGGGCATTACGCCAACGCGCGTTCATGGACGCATTGGGGAGCACCCCTGGAAGAGTGCCGGAATGGGAATCAGATTCTCGCGCGTGGAAAGACGCATCTGTCCTATGCAACGCCAAAGTTTGGAACACCTTGCGCGGCAACAGACCTATCGTAATATAGAGACGTTATCTTCGTTTCGCTTTTCGACGAACTCTCGCTGCGCCTCCCCAGAGGAGACAGCTCACCATGAACCAATCTGTGACCACATACTATTTGGAAATGGATCATCCAAAAGAGTTGAAGTATAAGCACAACACCGATCCGGCACTCCAAATCATGGAGTGCAAAGTGAAGCAGTATGAATTTAATCGGTTCTTGTATGAGTTTATTGGGAAACCGTGGCATTGGGTCGATAAACTTCAATGGAGCGATGGACAGTGGAGACAGTACGCTGAGAATGACAAACTCAGAACGTGGGTCGCTTACAAATTCGGAAGCCTTGCTGGATATTACGAATTACAGTTCCAAGCTGATAGGAATGTTGAGATTGCCTATTTTGGATTAGCCAAGCGATTCATTGGGAAAGGGTACGGCGGTGTTCTACTCAGTCACGCCATCCAATCGGCGTGGGATCGGGGAGCGAAAAGAGTGTGGGTCCATACATGCACGTTAGACCATCCAAACGCCGTTAATAATTATCAAGCAAGAGGTTTGAAAATCTACAAAGAAGAGGTTTCTCATTAAAGCCACCAGGCGTCGGACAAGCTTGCAGGAGGAAAACAATGGCAGGGGCGTAATGGTGGGCTGTACATCACTTGACTGTTGGAAACTAATGCACTAATACAGTTAAAATAGGTGTTGATATGTAGCCGAACTTGCAAAAGTTCGGTTCTGAATTCTTGCACCTCATAATTTAATTGGCTGTGTACTAATGGATTAAGGAGAAGCGATTATGTTTACTTCCGTAAACCACCGACGATTGCTATTCAGCGTAGCAATCCTACTTTTGATATTCGTTACAGCCTGTTTTGCTGACTTGAGCTTATGGGATGTTGAATGGGCGAAATCTGCTCCACTTAACGTGGAGGTAAAATCTGAAATTACCGAAATGGTTGAAGGTACGGCTCTAATCCTGCGTGAAATTCGCTACAATTCTCATGAGTGGAAGGGCGAAACGATTTGGATTGCGGCGCATCTTGCCATGCCGGAGACGGCAAAAGAAACACCGCTTCCCGGCTGGCTCAACGTAACAGGGGGCATGAACGACGCTAAAAAGGCGGCTGTCCAACACCAAGTCGTCGCGTTATCAATTGACAGGGTGGGTAGTGGAAAATCCACCGGGCCGCCGGATGGCTACATCGAGTGGTTAGACATTGAAGCCGACCCCAAAGACGGTTGGATGTATCATTATGTGATGGCTGCGATTCGGGGGATTACCTATTTACAAACCTTGCCGGAGGTCAATCCAGATGCGATTGGGATGACAGGTACATCTCGAGGTGGCATTTGCACAATGCTTGCGAATTCGATCGATTCACGAATCAAACTCGCTATTCCCATCGCGGCAACAGGGGATATGGCAAATACGGTTGAATATGCGGACAATTGGATTGCTTCCATCTTTCTGAAGCAAGGACAGAAAACGAAAGACTCCGAGGCGTTCAAAATCTTCAAGAGACATTATGATCCATTAAGTACCGTTCATTCATCACACGGTGCGGTCTTTATGCTTAACGGCGCACAGGATGAATTCTTCCCGATTCCTTCGACACGACATGTGTTCGACCGCATCGGTGGCGACAAAAGATTGGAGGTCATCTTCGATGCCGATCACGGCTACTACAGGAGCGATGAGGGCTTGTATGATGCATATAACAACGGTGTTGAGATTTTTAGACGGTTGAATGGGGGCGTAAAGAAAGCAATCGAATACTGGCTGCACGGCGTTGGCGTCATGCCCAAAACGCCAACGATTTCAATAACCGATACTCTTTTGTTTACCACCCAAGCAGATGATAGTGATGAAATTTGGCGAATCCGTTTTATCTACAGCACAGACGCTGCGTACACTTATCAGATCAAAAAAGTGAAAGGAGACCGAACCGTTCAGCTAACCTTGAAAGAAGGCGAAAAGGAAAAGCTCGTTTACTTCGTTGAGGTAGAGTATAAAGCGGGATACTACCTCACGTCCGTCCCTCACTATGCGGAGGGACTCGAGCCGAGGATTCGCCCCGCGCCTTCTAATTGAACTTAGTCTTGTATTTCAGATCTAGGTCCGCTCAGCTATCGGCACGAAAGGTCTCGAATCGGGGCCGATGTATTCAGCCCTTGGGCGGATTAGCCGATTGTCGCTCCGTTGCTCGATGACGTGAGCCGCCCATCCGGTAATACGCGACACGACAAAAAGCGGCGTGAACATCGCTGTCGGGATGCCGCACAGATGATAAGCAGAGGCACTGTAGAAATCGAGGTTCGGGAACAGTTTCTTTTCACGCCACATGACCTGCTCAACCCGCTCAGAAACCTCATATAACACCGTGTTCTCGCTGGCTTCAGAGAGTCTTTGCGACCACCCTTTGATGATATCCGAACGTGGATCGGAGGTCGTATAGACACGGTGACCGAAGCCCATAATCAATTCCCTTTTGGCAAGCAGGTCCAAAATCTTTGCTTCGGCGTCGTCCAACTCTTGAAATTGCGAAATGAGTTCCATCGCAGCTTCGTTGGCACCGCCATGCAGGGGGCCTCGCAACGTCCCAATAGCCCCGGTGATCGCGGAATAGAAATCAGATAGGGTTGATGTGACAACACGCGCGGTAAAGGTTGAGGCGTTAAACCCGTGTTCGGCGTAAAGAATCAGTGAAACATTTAGGGCTTGTTGTCGTAATGCATCGGGTTTTTGGCCGTGCAACAGACTTAGAAAGTGTCCAGCGATGGTGTTATCATCTGCGTTTGTGTCGATGCGTACCCCGTTCGTGTGGAAATGATGCCAATAGAATAGCATTGAACCAAAGCTGGCGAGCAGTCGATCTGCAATGTGAAACTGACTGTTGGTTTCATTTTCCGATTCTATCGTGCCCAAGACGGAACAGCCGGTGCGCATCATGTCCATCGGATGAGCATCACCGGGAATCTGTTCAAGCACAGTTTTAAGCCCATCGGGTAGATTCCGCAGCCCTACCAGTTTTTTTCTGTAGTCATCAAGCTCAGTTTGTGTGGGCAATTTTCCGTGAATCAGTAAGTGAGCCACTTCCTCGAAAGCCGCGCCTTCTGCCAAATCGTGGATGGAATATCCTCGATAGCGAAGTCCCACGCCCTCTGTTCCTACCGTGCTAATCGCTGATTCACCTGCAATCACGCCGGCTAAACCGCCCGTTCTTTTAGTCTTCATCAATTTCCTCCAATAGTTTATGTAGGTCAATTTCTCTGTTTCTGACTTGTCGAGACGCGAATTCTAACCTATTTCTCTTTCAAGAGTTGATCGAGTTTCTGTTCATACGTGTGATAGTTTAAAAACTTGTACAATTCCGCTCGTGTCTGCATCGTATGAACCAACTGCTTTTGTGTTCCTTCGTTACGCAACGTTTGGTACACATTAAGCGCAGCTGCGTTCATCGCCCGGAATGCAGATAGCGGATAAAGCACCAAGCTGATGCCAGCCCCCTTGAGTTCTTCTGTCGTGTACAGTGATGTCTTGCCAAACTCCGTCATATTTGCCAGAATGGGGAGATTCACTGCATCGGCAAACTTTCGATACTGGTCAAGTTCCGTTAAAGCTTCTGCGAAAATCATGTCTGCACCCGCCTCTTTATAGCGACACGCCCGTTCGATAGCCGCATCCAAGCCTTCGTTGGCAAATGCATCGGTGCGTGCCATGAGTACAAAGTTCGGGTCTGACTTGGCATCGGCAGCCGCTTTGATGCGATTAACCATTTCTTTTGTACTTACAATTTCCTTGTTGGGACGGTGGCCACATCGCTTCGCTTGGACCTGATCTTCGATATGTACACCCGCGACGCCAGCTTTGATCATTTGGCTAATGGTTCGTGCAATCATGAAAGCATTTCCCCAGCCAGTGTCCACATCGACCAAAAGCGGAAGATGAGTGGCATTGGTGATGCGGAGAACATCCTCCAGTACGTCGTTTAGCGTGGTCATGCCCAGATCGGGCAGGCCGTAAGAAGCGGTGGCGACGCCGGAACCGGAAAGATAGATCGCTCGAAATCCAACGTGTTCGGCCATCAAGGCAGCGTAGGCGTTAATCACACCGACGACTTGTAAGGGAGTTTCGGCGGCAAGCGCATCGCGGAAACGACGGCCTGATGAAGTATCCATCATCAGCTTTCGATTCACCACAATCCTCCATCTATCTGACGCTGTTCTTTTAATGCTCTATCAAATTCGTCTGCTTCTTCTCGGCTCCATGTCCCCGCGAGATGGTCAAGATCGCTGAATACTTGCTTCTTCTGGCCATTTGGGTTGATGAAACCAATGGTATCTTTGAGTAGAGATAAAACATAGCTATTGATACTTACTCCTTTTCGTTTTGCTTCATGCTTCAGTGCTTTGTGAAGTCCGTCTTCTATTCCTCTGACCGTTAGTTGTTTCATATAGAATGCCCTTTCATATGGCTTTCTAAAGCTGCAAACCGATTAAACTCTAGACGAAAGTTTTAGGCTGAATTTGAGTAACTAATTTTCACAAACCAACTATCAATTTCCTGTCATTCCTTCGCTGCGCTCGAGGACAGGCCTGAGTGAAGCGAAGAGTCTCTGCTTCCCAGATTCTTCGCAAAGCCTCAGAATGACAACTTTAATCCTGAAAATTAGTAAAAACCCCGGAAGAGTTTCTCCAAGAAGCTTTAGCAAAAGATGAAGATGAATCTGCTGGTTGAATTATGAACCGATTAGACAAAAGGAAATTAATTTCCGCATTTCTTCATTTCTTCATTTCTTCATTGCCCCTCTTCCCGCTCAGTCTCTCCTTCACTCAAATCGCTTCATCAAATTCCGATGTTCAATTTGTCGATGTCACAGAATCCGCTGGAATCGATTTTGTTCATGTCGATGGCAGAAGCGGTCAGAAGTATTTCATGGAGACGCTTGGGTCGGGCGCGGTGTTCTTTGACTACGACAACGATGGAGACCCAGATCTATATCTTGTGAATGGTGCGCCGTTACCCGGTTATCAGGGGGCAGAGATTCCAATCAACCATCTCTATGAAAACAACGGTGACGGAAAATTCACCGATGTGACAGAACGAGCAGGCGTGGGCGATACAGGCTACGGGCACGGTTGTGCGGCAGGAGATTATGACAACGACGGCGACCTTGATCTGTATGTCACAAACTATGGCGCAAATCGACTTTATCGAAATAACAACGATGGTACGTTTACGGATGTGACGAGGGCGGCGGGCGTCGAGGAAACGCGGTGGAGCACAAGTTGTGCCTTTGCTGATTATGACCGAGACGGTGATTTAGATCTGTACGTCGTGAACTATATTGAATTCAGCATTGAGGAAAATCCGTGGTGCGGGTTGAGGGAGAAAGACATTCGTGCCTACTGCGAGCCGAATAATTTTTCCGGCTTGCCGGATACGCTCTATCGAAATAACGGGGATGGCACGTTCACCGATGTCACAAAGGAAGCGGGGGTTTACAATCCAAACGGTAAGGGGCTCGGTGTCGTGTGGGGAGATTACGACAACGACGGCGATTTAGACATCTATGTTGCCAACGATTCAGCCGAAAACTTCTTCTACCAAAACAGAGGGGATGGAACATTTGAGGAAGTCGGATTCATGCTCGGGGTCGCGGTCAGCGAAAACGGTGTCCCGGAGAACGGGATGGGCACAGCGTTCGGCGATTTCGACAATGACGGATGGCTAGACCTTACCGTAACAAATTATGCAAACCAGACCAATACGCTTTATCACAACGACCAAGATGGTTTTTTCACCGATGCAACAGCAAGCACGAAAACGGGGTATATCACCTATCCGTATCTCGGCTGGGGCACGGAGTTTATCGATTACGATAACGATGGCGATCGGGATATATTCGTTGCCAATGGACATCTCCACGACAACCTTGTCGAGCTTGGGCAGGAGGGAACTTATGGCCAACGAAACCTTCTCTTCCAAAATAATAATGATAACAGCTTCACAGAGGTATCGAACCAGCTTGGTCCGGCGATGCGCCTTAAAGATGTGAGTCGTGGCGCAGCATTTGCGGACTACGACCTGGACGGTGACATCGATATTTTGGTCACCAATTCCAATAGTACACCCCGTTTACTTCGCAACGACGGGGGCAATAAAAACAATTGGCTTGCTATCCAACTTGTTAGCATAAAAGCGTCTTCTGATGCAATCGGAGCGCGTGCGATGGTTTACGCTGGAGAACTTTTGCAGATGCGAGAAATTAGAAGCGGCTCCGGGTATCTCTCACAAAATGAGTTGAAACTCCTGTTCGGGCTCGGTAATCGAACGGTCGTCGATAAGATAGAGATTCGATGGCCAAACGGCGATGTGCAAAAGCTTAAGCAGGTGCATGTTAATCAACTGATTATTGTGCGGGATGAGTAGAAGCTAAAAAATATCCTATTGCCCAAAAGTATAGAATATGCTAGAATTTTAGATAATCTGATGGAACAATTTTCGGATTCCTTAACCCTTCTAAACCGTCCGTCAATATTGTGAAAATCAAATGGCGGGAAACTCAAAAAGATTTTACGGAGGAACGGAACAATGATAGTCAGTTATTCAATCAGAACCTTTATCATCTTAACGCTGGTTTTAATCGGTGTTTTTCTATTGAACCCCGTCGCACATAGCAAGATTTTGTTCTTTGATGATTTCGATGACGGGAAGATTGATGCAAAGTATGAGTTCAAAGACCACCCCGGAAAGTGGGAAGAGAAAGGCGGGGTCATCACCCAAACGCAGGAATCCCCCGGCGATCACACTTACCTTGTCATGAACGGAGGCTTCAAAGAGCCGCATACAGGTTTGGTGATGATTCGCGTTGATGATTGGGGAAATGGCGATCTCGCACGTTGTGGGATGGGATTCCGGCTTGACCCCGGCAATGGATCCGGCTATGCCTTCTTGATTCATAACACTTTGCAAAACATGGAATTTCTGAATGACCATCTTGCTTGGAAACAGAATGATACCGTGCCCCCTTTTGGAGAAATAGAAATTGGAAAGTGGTATTGGATGAAAGGCGAGATTAGCGACAAGGGATTCAACGGCAAGATTTGGGAAGATGGTGAAAAGGAACCCAAAAAATGGCTTCTGGAAAGTAAACTGGATTTTGGCAATGTCAGGCCTGAGAGCGGTCAGGTTGGATTGAACGGTGGCTCAAGCACTGGGGCGGCTAAAACTGTTGTTTCCTTTGATAATTGGGCTATCTGTGATAACCTTGATGAATGTACACCGGATGTCATACTCGCTGTTGAACCAACGGGTAAGCTTTCAACCACCTGGGGCGCAATCAGAAAGCGTTATTAAAATACTTGCCCTGATGATTATGATGATTTACAGCCGTGGGGATGAAACCCTCACGGCTTTTTTATTTTATGGGCTCATAGGCTAAATAATTCCACAGAAACTCTTTACGCTTCACCCATGATGAGTGAAGCCACGCGGTTTCGACAAACGTATAAATAGCGGAAGAAGTTGCGTGCGGCTTCGATTAAGTCGGAAATATCGGTGAAGTATTGGTTGTGAGTGACCTTTGCCCTGAAGAAACGGAACACCTTCTCAACCGGGTTGAGTTTGGCAGCGGCGTAAGGCGGAAAAAAATAAAATACAACTGTTCATTGACTTTGACTTCGCCATGAAGTCTTTGGTACCCGTGAGCCGGGGCATTATCCAAAACAATAACGATTGTCTCATCGGGGTATTGGCCAGTTAGATGCTGTTGGCGAATTCTTCGCCAATGATAAATGCTCAATGATGAATGATAAATGATAAATGAAGAGTGCCGTCATGGACTTGGAGGTGAAAAAAATACCCCGAAATGATAGAATACCTTCATACTGAATAATGAAGGAGATTTTACATGTCACTCAAACCTAAAACCCCGGGTTCGATTCCCGCCGAAACTGACCGTGTTG
>JADFGN010000159.1 GCA_022567695.1 Candidatus Poribacteria bacterium
CCTATATCTGTTTCTTGAAACAGGCCTTTTCGCACACCTCTCTTGAACTCTTGACGAACTTTAGATGTGGTTCGGATGCCGATGTTATCAAACGCGAGTCTAAAAGGTCTAAACGTCCAATCAATGCAAAATTAGTCAGGACGGTGTTATCCGCGAGAATCATCCATGTCGCTCCAGATTTTCCAACGTTTTTACATCGGCGTTCACATCGGCGATGCTCTCGACGCCGATTTTCACAGGGATGCCCTGCTTGAGAAATTCGCGACGCAGTTCGACAGGGTGTTTTCCAAGCATTTCTGCAGCTTTGCTGAGGTTGATTTGGTCATCAAGATAGGCTCCCACAACCAGCATACGCCAAAGGCCAGGTGCACGCTTGGG
Organism: Candidatus Poribacteria bacterium; assembly: GCA_022567695.1. Taxonomy (GTDB): domain Bacteria; phylum Poribacteria; class WGA-4E; order WGA-4E; family PCPOR2b; genus JADFGN01. Next base: position 379 of record JADFGN010000159.1, read on the forward strand.
AAGCAGACGGAACAGCTCAGAGACCGTTTTGGGGTCGACTTGGGCGATTTTTTGAAGTTGTTGAATCAATACCGAGTGAATATCCATATCGAACCTCTCCATTTTTCGGTGAGTTTCAAGCGTTTGATGTTTCGCGCCCGTCGATAGGGCTGTCGTGTTTACAGTCATAAGCTCCATCCCGATGAAAGGGGCTGCATTCGCCGAATGCAAACCAAGGATTGCCACAAAAAAACGGCACACATCATTGATATGTGCCGTGACAATTTTTCATTTACTTAACGGATTACTGACCTCTCTTAATACGCCCCCAAATTTCTGGAAGTTTTCCTGCCGGGGCAACAGATAATGCGGCTGCCGCCTCTTTCAGGAAACTGGCCTTGTCGTCAGCTTTGTCTGGAAAATACTTGACAGCCTTGTTTGTGGCATCATCAAAGTGCAGGTTGAAGTAGGCGTCACCACCACTTTCACCACAGCGGAAAACCAGGACATTACCGCCCTTCTTGAGGTTCACTTCGACCTCGTAATCGACCTCCAGAGCAGCACCTGTCCACAGAGAGTTATTATACCATTTCTCGCCGTTAATCCAGATCTGGGCATGGTCATCGTGTGTAGAAGACATGACAGCTTTCATATCTTTTGGCGATTCGATGACGATCATGGCGTAGGTATCGAAATTATCGGTTGGAGGTTGGCCGTACATGGTGTTCATATTATGGTTGTCGGCCGGATCAATCTCAACAACGGTCCAACCGCGTGGCCCACCGTTCTTCTTGGCCCAATCCAGATCAATATTCTCTGTCATCATAAGCCCTTCGGCTGTCGAGAGCTTAATCTGGTCGAGTTTGCCCTTTGTTCCCTCGTCAATGAGGTCTTTCGGAGCAGAGGCTGCAAATCCACCGTTGTTTTCATACGGTCCATCTGGTGCGTACCATTTTGTAATCCACGGTGCCTTTGGTCGCGCTTCGTCTACTTTATCCCCGACCGGCTGTTTCAGCCAGTCGGCTTCTTTGAGCGGACCACCCTGAATAGGTTTCGCTGTTGCTAGAGATAAAAGGCTGAACGCTAACACAACTGCGAACAGCGTCAACAAGACAAATCTTCTCATTTGGAAATCTCCCTTATGGTATAAAAGCGTCACACAACCCCAAAGGATGATGTGACGCTTCAAGATTGCTAAATTCAGCTATCTAGCAATGTGTACGCTTAACGATTCTGACGTTTAATATCTCCCCAGATAGTCGGGAGTTTGCCGCCGGGTTCCACAGCTGTTGAGATTGCGTCGAAGAACGCGCCGCTGTCATCCGGATAGAGCGTCAAATCAGAATCACTATCTTGGAAGGCAAGATTAAAATAATCTGATCCACCGGATTCACCAGTACGATAGAGAAGTACATTGAGACCCTTATTGAAACTGATTTCAATGTCCCAGTCTACGGTTGTGGCTCCACCAGTCCATCGGGAGTTATTATAAAATTTATGTCCGTTAATCCAGATCTGCACATGGTCATCATGGGCAGGCTGCATTACGGTATTACGGTCATCCGGCGAATCGATGACGATGATGGCATAAGTATCAAAGTCTGACTCATCAGCAAAACCATAAATTGTAGACATATTGTTACCATCAGCCGGATCAATCGTGAAGACATCCCAATTTAAGTCACCACCGTTGTTCGGGAGGCTTATGGTAGAGCCTCGCGAATCCATAAGACCTGCTAGCGTAGAGATTGATTCTTGGGTAATTGCCCCACCAGAACCCTCGCTGAGCCAGTCTATTGGAGCGGATGCAGCGAAACCACCATTGTCAGTAATCTGCCCATCCAGCATCCACCAATAGGTAATCCATGGGGCACCGGGTCGGTCTTCGTTCAACTCATCTGCTTCTGGACCTGGGTTAACACCCACGTCATCATCGACGTGAGTAGCCATTGCTAGATAGCTAAATCCAAAAGTTAAGGCCATAACGCACATCAGTAATGTGCTGAACTGAAACAGTTTCATTGATTCTATTACTCCTTTTCGGTTAGTATCAAATAAAATCTGACATTAAAAATTGGCGTTCCTATTGGAAAACCAATGATGAGCCTTAATATAGCACGAGTGCAAAAAAAAGTCAATTCTTTTTTGCTATAAAATTTACTACGATTTTGTCAGATTAGAAATTGGGATCGAGAATGGCGGGCCTTCCAACAAAAAAGCGTCACACAACCCCAGAGGATGATGTGACGCTTCAAGAATGCTAAATTCAGTTATCTAAAATGTGTACTGATGCTTAACGATTCTGACGTTTAATATCTCCCCAGATCGTCGGAAGTTTGCCGCCGGGTTCGACAGCAGTCGTAACGCCCCTCCAGAAATCATCGACGTTATCGGTTTCGGGAAGAATTGAAAGACCAGCACCACCGTCCGCAAAACGCAAATTGTAATAGTCGCTGCCGCCCGACTCTCCACACCGATAGAGAAGGACATTGGCCCCCTTGTTCAGGCTTATTGGAATGTCAAAGTTCACCTGCTGAGCGGCACCTGTCCATACTGAGTTATTATAGACCTTATCTCCGTTGACCCAGATTTGTGCAAAGTCATCGTGAGCTGCGGCTATTACGGCATCACGGTTGTTTGACGACCCGATAACGATAATGGCGTAGGTATCAAAGTTTGATTCATCAGCCAGGCCGTACATGGAAGACATATTGTTTCCGTCAGCAGGATCGATGTCGAAGATTCCCCAATTTAAGCCACCACCGTTATCTGGAAGGGTGAGGGTTACATCCTTCGCAGCCAAAAGACCATCTACTGTGGAGATGGATTCCTGAGTCACCGCCCCACTGGTTCCTTCGTCAAGCCAGTCTATTGGCCCGGAAACGGCAAATCCACCATTGTTGGTAACCTGTCCATCAAGTGCCAACCACTTGGTAATCCAGTTGGTTTCGCCGGAGTCATCCCTGGCCAACGCATCTCCCGCTGGCGGATCTGCCAAAGGATCTGCTGAATCGAAAATATAGTTTTGAGCGGTTGCGAGATAAGCAACGCCGAAGGTCAAGACCATAACGCACATTAGTAATGTGCTAAACTGAAGCAGTTTCATTGATTCTATTACTCCTTTTCGGTTAGTATTGAATAAAGTCTGACATTAAAAATTGGTTTTCCTATTGGAAAACCAATGATGACCCCTAATATAGCACGAGAGCAAAAAAAAAACAATTCTTTTTTGCTCTAAAATTCACAAAAGCGCTTAGGATATCCTTGAGAAGGCTTGGAACCTTCTCAAGGTTAAACGTCCAATTTATTTAATCTCCACTCCTTATTTGAGCCGTTTAATATTCGCCCACGTTGTTGACAGTTTATTTCTGGGTTCGACGGCAAGAGTGCCACCTACCTCTTTAAAAAACTCCTCAGCATCTTTCGCGTCTTCGGGGAAAATTGTTACCACTCTGTCGGTTTGGTTATCAAGATGCAAGTTGAAGTAATCCGAACCCCCTGATTCACCGCACCGGTACAGGAGAACGTTGGTGCCCTTTTTGAGTTCCACTTCAAATTCAAAGTCTACGATTGTCGCGCCCCCGGTCCATCTGGAGTTATTGTAAACCTTATCCCCATTGAGCCAGATCTGTGCATGGTCGTCATGCGCAGGAGACATCGTTGCCTTGCGTTTATTGGGTGAATCGATGACGATAATGGCGTAGGTATCAATGTCCGATTGATCCACAAGACCATAAGCCGTGGACATATTATTACCATCAGCCGGATTAATCTCAATAATACACCAGCCCATATCGCCCCCGTTGTTTCGCAAGTTTACGTTGGTATTCTGGGTCTTCTTGAGACCGCTTTCTGTCGAAAGCGTTTCTTGAGTAATCTTTCCGTTCGTCCCCATGTCTATCCAGTCTTTGCGCGCCGAAGCTGCAAATCCCCCATTATTCGTGATGGGGCCCTTCAGTGAATACCATCTAGTAATCCATGGCGCGTCGGGTCGGTTATCGTTCAACTCTGCCGCCTGTGGTGGATCTTCAAAGGGATCGTTTAATTGCCCTGCTTTTAATGGTTCCCCTTTCTGATGTGCCCCCGGAACTGTGCATTGGGCGACCGCAAAATATGAAACGCCGACAGTCAAACTCAAGGCACATATCACTGAGACTGTCCAAAACTTAAATCTTTTCATCTGAATGCTTGACTCCTTATTAATGCTACAATTTGGGCTGAGAACACACCAAAAACATCAAAGCCCAAACGTAAGAGGTTATCAGTTTACCTTAATATCGGCCCACGTTGTTGTCAGTTTACCACCTGGCTCAACTGACAGAGATTTTATATGTTTTTCAAACTCATCGTTCGTGGTTGGCAGGATCTTTAAGTCGTTATCGGCTTTCTCAAAATGCAGATTTATGTAGTCAGACCCGCCGCTTTCACCGCATCGAAATAGGAGTATATTTTCGCCTTTATTCAGAGTGACTTTGGTCGGTCTTGTAACTGTGGTAGCACCACCAGTCCACGTTGGATTATCGTAGACTTTTTCTCCGTTGAGCCAAATATGCGCGTGATCATCATGAGCGGGGTGCATCGTTGTCGTCCGGTCGGTAGGCGATGCGATGACAATAATGCCGTACCACTCGATGTTGCTTAGGTCTACCTCACCATGGCTGGAGGACATATTCATCCCATCGTTGGGAACGATGGTCACGACCTTCCATTCCAGCTCCCCGTTGTTCTTCTTGTCACCATGTTGCTTGTCCAAGTTGACCGTTTTGAGGTCAAACAATTTCTTTAGACCCTCTGGTGTGGAAGCGGTTGCGTCAGTGACCTTACTTTTTGTTCCTTCATCAATAAAATCTCTGCCTGCTGACGCCGCGAATCCGCCCTGATTTCGGACGAGATCCATGCCCCACCATTTAGTAATCCAGCTATCACCGGCTTCCTGAAATTTCTGAGCGTACACGGTACTTGTACATATCGCAAGTACCATGCATAATAACACGAATCGTATTTTCATTATTTTTCCTTTGAGACTGAAATTTAGTTTGGCGTTGTCACATTAGAAATCCGATTCAAGAGCTAAGGAAATGTGACAAAGTCGTATGAGTAGAAAGGCTAAATAACTTGTCTGTCTGTGAAGATCTCTACTATAGCACAATGGGCTTAAAAAGTCAATCACTTTTTAAGGTTGATTACTCTCAGTAAGGGTAAGTGTTTGATTACAGTCGATGTCCTTAACTCTTTGGTTTGTTCCGCTTGGCCATTGAATCTGAATTTCACTGACATGGGTACGCTGACCTAAACCGAAGAGGAGGCGTTGGTCACTGCCGGAAGCGTAACCGGAGCCGCTCTTTACTTCGGCGATCTGCGTATCACCCTCCGCCGTAACGCGAACTCTTGCACCGATGCCATCACGGTTGCTACGGGTGCCGACCAGCTTAATCCGAATCCAATTATTCCGATTCCCTCCATCGTTGCGCAGCAAAACGGCGCGTTGATTAGAATTCATGATGAAAATATCCATATCCCCGTCGTTGTCATAATCACCGCTTGCTGTTGCGCGTCCAACAAGGGCTTGTGAGAAATATACGCCGGAAGTCGCTGAAACCTCCGTATAAGTGCCGTCTCCGTTATTGCGAAACAGTTGATCTTTTTGGGCATAGGTTGCATTATCACTGAGTTTTTCGATGACATCTTGCGGATGTCCGTTCGCACTAAAGAAATCGAGATGGGCATCATTGTCATAGTCCAGAAAAAGTGAACTGAACCCCACAAACGGAAAGGTCGGTTTGCTCAATCCCGCCGCGACTGTATCCTCGGTAAAAACACCACTCGAATCATTCTTGTAGAGCGTCGCCGTTTCCGAATTCACGACAATGAAATCTAACCAACCATCCTTGTTATAATCGCCACAGTCGACGCCCATGGAACCTTCTGCAATCCCGTTTTCATCATACCCCGTGCCATTGAACAGACTTTCATCAATGAATGTTCCGTTGCCGTTGTTATGATAAAGAAAATTCCGATTGGTATCGTTGGTGACATAGATATCCGGTCGCCCATCGTTGTCGTAATCACATACGACGACGCCCATGCCTCTCCCTTCTTCGGGATTCGTAACCCCTGCACTTTCGGCAATATCCGTAAAAGTCCCGTCCCCATTGTTGTGATACAGCACATCGGGCGTACCCTTGTAGGCACGCGGATGCCCATAGCCAGTTAAACCACTGTAGACGGTAGGTTGCATCGATAGGTCATACTCAAGGTAGTTGACGACAAAGATGTCAAGATTTCCATCCAGATCGAAATCCAAAAAGGCAACGGCTACGCCCCAGAGGTCATTCTGAATACCAGCGGCGTTGGTCACATCCGTAAAAGTCCCATCTCCATTGTTATGGTACAAAACATCTGCCCCAAAATTTGCGACGTACAGATCTTGATGGCCATCGTTATCATAATCCGCTGCTCCCGCCCCCATGCCGTATCCGGTATCTCCTGTCCCGGAGACCACTGTGACATCCGTAAAATGACCATCGCCATCGTTACGATACAGCACATTTCCAACAGGAGGACTTTCGGTCGTTCCCGGCACATACCCGCTATTAACGGCGTACAGGTCTAAGTCTCCATCGTTATCGTAATCAAAAAACACAGCACCGGAGCCCATCGTTTCGATGATATGCTTATGGGTTGTCTTTCCGTTTATGTGCTTGAAATCGATACCGGCTTCTTCGGTGACATCGACGAACACAGGCAGCGAATCGGCAATAACCGTCATAGTTGCCAGCATCATAAGGCAGCCCAATAAGAGTTGAAATCCGATCACATAATTGAGGGATAATGTTTGCCTGTTCATAGCTCTTCCTTCTCGATGACAGTAATTTCTTTATCCGCCGCTGAGACGCCGATACCATTGTCTAAATGTTGAATCAAATGGGTTAGGGATTCAGTTGCATCCATCTTGTATCTTGCATCTTTCACTTTTGAGGAGCAGGATTCGAGGATGGCTTCTTAGACGAAGATTCGACTGTCCGGGCGAGGCGAAAGCCGATGAAGGAGGTTTTAAGGCCGGGATAAAATTGAAGTCGAAAAGTGGTGGTACATCGATTGATGTTGTCAGTCCAAGCACCACCGCGAATGACACGCCAGCTTCCCGTATCCGGGCCCTTAGGATTCCGTTTGGGACTGTAGGTGTAGTAGACATCATTATACCGGTCTGCTGTCCATTCCCAGACATTGCCCGCCATGTCCATTGCACCGTAGTAACTTTTACCATCGGGGAAACTGCCAGCGCGTGCGATGGTATTGTCGTATCCATCCTTACCGTTCCACGTATTGGCGTAGGGTTTCAATGCGCCTCCCCACGGCCAGAGCCGATCGGTCAAACCGCGTGCCGCCTTTTCCCATTCTGCTTCTGTTGGCAAACGCATGCCCACCCATTTGGCGTAAGCAACCGCATCAGTCCAAGCAACACCCACAACGGGATGACGTGGAAATTTCAGAGCACGGTCAGGCCACATGCCGATGCCATGTTCATCTGAAAAATTCTCAGGTTTATGTTCACCAGTGGCTTTCCAGAACTTGTAGTATTCCTCGTTGGTCACTTCGTATTGACCGATATCATACCCATCGAGATACACGCGATGGACTGGTTTTTCATCAGCGCCGCGGTTTTCACTACCCATCGTAAACCAGCCTGCGGGGATGCGTATCATGTTTTCATCGTCAGCGGCGAAAGCCATCGGGATGACGAGAACAATTGCAACACCGAACAGGAGCCATCGGATAACTGATACGACTTTTTCACTTAGAGGGTATACAAAACCTCTCCCCAGCCCCTCTCCTACGAGGAGAGGGGAGAAGACTCCCCTTCCCTTGTAGGGAAGGGGCTGGGGGTTAGGTCTCATCGCGCAATCGCATGATAACTGAAAAACTCGTATAACTGACTTCATTGCGGACTTTCCCCTTTGAAATGTTCGTATTGTTCATAATGTTCTTTCGCCAATTTAGGACGACCGATCTGTTCGTACAATTTGGCAAGATTAAGGTGATAATAAGGGACCTTCGGATCCAGTTCCACCGCTTTCAGGAACGCTTTGATTGCGTTCGGTGTTTTGCCCTGCATTGCATAAGTGCTCCCCAGCGTGTTATACAGAATGGATTCGTGTGGATGGATTTTAATCGCATTCAGTACAGCCTCTCGCGCCGGTACAGGGTATCCGAGACGGATGAGCGCCTGGCTTAGGCCATGATAACATGAGCCGTTTTGAGCGTCGAGTTCAATACATTTTTGAAACGCAGGTACCGCTGCGGCATAGTTTTTTCGTTGCAACAACAACTTGCCCAATCCAGTCCATGCCTCAATATTGTCCGGTTCCGCTTGCGTGAGCCGTGACAACCGCTCGTGCTCCGCAACTTCCTTTTGCAACTGTTGAAATCGCAGCATCCCTGCCCGGCCCTTCTCTCTCTCCCCTTTACGCATGTAGGCTGTAGCTAAACCATGATACGGCTGTGGATAGCTCGGTGCAAGCTGATTTGCCTTTTTGAAGTAGACGATTGCTTCTTCATATTTCTTTTGATTGAGATAAGCTGTACCTAGCTCGTGGTATATAATGGGTGAAGCGGGATTCAACTCAAGAGCCTTTGTCAGCGTCTCAGCGGCCTCTGCAAACTGACGTAACTTGACCTGAGCCTTTCCGAGCGCACTATAGCCGCGGGCATGCTGAGGAGAAAGAACAGTAGCCTTCTGAAGGGGCTCGGATGCTTTTGCCCACTCACCCATGGCGAAATAAGCCATTCCAAGCGAGTATAAAGCTTCTATGTTGTTCGGCATTAATTCCAGAGATCGTTGACAAGCGTCTATAGCCTTGTTCCAGAATTCGCCATCGATATACGCCATTCCGAGGTAGTGATGGAGCTCGTAGTGATTGGGTTCAATAGCAAGTGCTTTTTGCAGTTCTTCGATGGCACGATTATTATCTCCTTGAAACATCAGTATAATTCCCCGGTCCAGATGGGTTGCATACTCTAAATGACGCTCATCTGTATCAGCCTTCCCGTGACTGTGGATAGCAATTAACGCCAAACATAGGCAGGAAATATACCAAAATGTCTTCTTCTGTCCTTGCATTATTCAATACCTCAATTCAAACTTTGAACCGTTCAGAGTATAGCATTGGTTAGCATCTTATACGAAAACTGCTGGTGATACGCCGAATCGTTTGGCCAAGGCACGAAGATTATTGACAGTCAATTCACGCTTGCCATTAAGGATCTCCCAAACACTATCGGTCGTGCCTAGCTCTGGCAAATCTGACGGTCCAAGTTGATGCTCCTCCATTAAGAACTGAAGCATCTCAACACGACTACACTCAGGCATTGGATGATACTTCTCCTCATAAGCATGTATGACTGTGCCGAGCGTATCGAGGAGTTCATACAAAGGGTGGTGTTCGTTAGTACCAACTTCATCAATTAGAGCGTTAAGCCGTTCAATCGCTAAGTTGTATTCATGCTCATCTCGAATAGAAAGGAGTGGGCGAACAAAGCTCCAGTGAGTTTGAATGTCCTCTGCGATAACGTTCATTTCTTCCAGCCTCCTCTATCATATTCTGCGTGGGTCAACACATGGCGAATGTATACTTTGCTTCGATTAAAATGGATCGAGGCGATGAGTCGATACTTGTTGCTGCCTATGTTGAACACAACTGCTGATATCAAAACCAATCGCAACATATCAACGGGTTCGTGTGCCGAGAAAGTAATCCGCATTCGCACCAAGCTGACGTAGTAGAGGAGCGGTTAGGTCATCCAATTGTTGAATAATCTCAGGAGAGAGGGAAAGGGATGCAGCTTTAACATTTTCCTGAAGTTCCGATATATTGCGGGTTCCGACCAGCGTACAGGTTATTCCCAGCTTTGCGATTGTCCAAGCCAAAGCCAGCCTGCTCAAGGGAATTCTTTCTGCTTTTGCCAGCTTCCTTATGTCATCAAGGGTTTTCAACATCTCTTCTTCTGCCCCGGCTTCGCCATGCGCTGCTCTCGGTCGATCGCCGCGAAAGTGTCGGAAACGTGAATGGACATCTGGGATTTCATCAACCGTCCGATACCTATCAGTCAATATGCCCTGCATCAACGGCATGTATCCTAGAATACCAATATTATTTTTGAGACACAGCGGCAAAATTTCCACCTCAATCGCCCGCGACAAGAGGTTGTAACAGAGTTCGTTCACGTCAATCCGAACCCCTGTTTCGAGGGCTTCGGACAGTTGCTGCACGCCAAAGTTGCTCACGCCAATTGAACGGATTTTGCCTTCTGATTGAAGTGCTTTCAAGGTTGAAAACACCTCCTCAACAGGGCCTTCAGGAATTGGCCAATGAACCATGTAAATGTCGATGTAATCGGTCTGCAATCGACGCAGGCTGGCTTCACACTTCTCGCGCAAAACAACGGGGTCCGCACGACGCATACCAAACTTTGTCCCGATGACCACTTCATGCCGTCTTCCTTTTAGTGCTATTCCCAACGCTTCTTCACTTCGCCCGGAGTTGTAGCCTTCGGCCGTATCAAAGAAATTGATGCCGGAGTCCAACGCGGCTTGAGCCACTGCGTCCACATCCTTTTGGGCTTGGGGTCCCCAATAATCTCCGCCACCATACGACCAACAGCCAATTCCGAGAACAGATATTTCAATCCCCGATTTGCCACATTCGCGTTTTTCCATGATGATTTCTCCTCAACACTCTGCCTAACCTTGCGAGCAGGAAAGCAGGAAGTTTCGCTAATTATATCATTTTTCATTTGACGTGGAACATAAAATTTGACATAAAGCGAAAATGTGTGTAGAGTATAACTAATTGAGGAGTGGTCATTATTATCGCGAGATCCGGTCAGTTCGCGGATGTTTTGTGGGAGGGAGTCCCTCTCCCGATAAGAGAAATCGCCATTTATCTATCGTCTCCGGACTCGACGATCCCACAGAATTATAATCTCCCTCGGATAACTGGCAGAATGGGAAGGGTATGCGAAACATCAAGCTGACAATCGAGTACGATGGCACAAATTATCACGGTTGGCAGATTCAACCCGATACCGTAACGATTCAGGGAGTTATCCAAGATGCACTGACGAAAATTACAAAGATGCCTGTGCAAATTGCCGGGGCGGGACGAACAGATAGCGGTGTGCATGCTGCGGGACAAGTTGCGAACTTTCATACCCCTTCTCAAATGCCGCCGATTGCGTTTCAGAAAGCATTGAACTCAACTCTACCGCGAGACATTGTTATTACCGATGTGGAAGAGGTCTCTCCTAATTTTCATGCCCGTTTCAGTGCGGTGCGTCGGGTTTATCGATATACGATTCTCAATCGAGAGTACCCCAATGCGTTCTTACGAAATACCGCCTATTTTTTTCCGAAACCCATTAATATCGACCAAGCGGATACCATCTGCCAGTCACTCGTCGGGATGCGGGATTTTTCTTCTTTCCAGCGGACAGGTAGCGATCGCTGTAATCCTATCTGTAAAATTTATGTTGCTCGTTGCCGAAAGGAGGGCGAACTCGTTTATTTCGAAATTGAAGCAGATTCGTTCCTGAGAGGAATGGTTCGCGCAATTGTCGGCACCGTACTGAAACTGCACGATTCCGAAAATGCCGTCGATCGCCTCTATGAGATTCTTGAAGCGCGCGATCGATCTGCGGCGGGTCCATCGGCACCCGCACGCGGCCTGTCACTTATTGCGGTGAAATATTAAAGAACGATTACTTATCAGGAAGTGGAGGTCTTAATGCTAGAAATTATCGACACCCATCAACACCTGTGGGACACGTCCAATTTGAATTATCCGTGGCTAGAAGATTTTGACGCGCTCGAAAAGCGATACTTAATCGAGGATTACCGACGGGCTACCGTAGGGCTTAACGTTGTCCGATCGGTGCACGTCGAAGGCGATCCGGCGCCAGAGCATGTCGTTGACGAGGTGAAGTGGCTGACACAAATTGCAAAGGAGGACGGCATGATCGGGGCAATTGTTGCTGCGGCTCCGCTTGAAGAGCCGAATGTCGAAGCAATCCTCGAACAACTCACAGAATCAGAGTTGGTGGTCGGTGTGCGGCGCATGGCGTGGCATAGGCCCGATAACCAATTCTACAGCAGTTCCGAGCTAATCGAGGGGGTGCAACGGCTCGAAAAGTTCGATCTCTCCTTTGATCTGTGTGCCCACTACGAACAACTTCCGGCAGCAATCGAATTGGTAAAAGCCACTCCAAACATACGGCACGCCGTCAATCACTGTGGCGGTCCAGATATTCAAGGTGGACGATTTCAGCCTTGGGCAGACCACATGAGTGAGCTTGCCTCGTTTGATAACGTCCATTGCAAGATTTCCGGAATTGTGACGCGGGCGAGTGAAAATTGGACGAAGGAGGAATTAAAGCCGTACATCGATCACCTTGTGTCAGCCTTCGGTTACGAGCGGCTGATGTTTGGCAGTGATTGGCCCGTCTGTACGTTAGCCGCTGAATATGCGGATTGGTTGGAGGCATTGCTATGGGCGGTTCAAGATGCCTCCGATGGGGAGAAACGTAAGCTCTTTTATGATACGGCGAAGCAGTTTTATCGAATCGACGGATAGAAGGAAACCGGGATGAATTTACCTCAATTGAACGTTGATGGATATTTGCCGCCGGGCATCTACTTTGCCGAGTTAGACGAAGTATTGGCCCAGTTTGGCGCAAGCATACCAACGCGACAACGGCAAGGCAATCTCCTACGCCTAATCGTTGGAAGTGCGAGAAAATATCCAACGATTAAACGGGTTTTACTCTGGGGGAGTTTTGTCTCTGCCAAACCGGAACCGGGTGATCTGGATTACTCAATCGTCGTCGACCCACGACATTCTACAACAACAATTGCACCGGAAGATCGACGTTTCTTTATC
>JADFGN010000710.1 GCA_022567695.1 Candidatus Poribacteria bacterium
GAGTATTTTGTTGGAATTGATTCTGATGGTTGTGCCTTCAACTCGATGGAAGTCAAGCACAACGACAGTTTCAGCGTAAACCTGATTAAGCACTTTGGGCTTGCCGCCATTTCGCGTCAAGTCCATCAAGTGTGGGATTTCGTGAATCTCTATTCTAAAACACGTGGTACAAACCGTTTCAAAGCAATCATTCTTTCCAGTGATTTTCTGCGCGAGATGCCTAAAGTCCAGAAGACCGGCGTTCCAATTCCTGAACTTCCATATCTCCGGGAATGGGCAGAAAAAGAAACGAAGCTTGGCAACCCCGCCCTTGAGGAAGCGATTAAAAATGCGACGGGAGAGAGGCATGAGGAGTTAAGCAAAGTCCTCGAATGGAGTCTCGCGGTGAATGAAACAATCGCTGAGATTGTTCATGACCTGCCGCCGTTTCCCGGTGTCCGTGAAAGTTTGCAAAAGCTACAGGGGCGAGCAGACGCAATTGTCGTTTCGGCAACGCCTTATGAAGCACTTAAACGGGAGTGGGAAGAACACAAAATCGACCAGTATGTCGCCGTCATTGCAGGGCAAGAGATGGGTACAAAATCGGAACATCTCGCATTGACGACAGAAGGAAAGTATGCACCGAACCACGTACTGATGATTGGCGACTCTCCAGGAGATCTGAAAGCCGGTCAAGATGTTAACGCGTTGTTCTTCCCGGTCAACCCCGGATATGAAGAAGAATCGTGGAAACGCTTCGTCAATGAAGGGATGGACAAATTCTTCAGTAACGAATACGCAGGCGACTACGAAACCGGGTTGATTGAGGAATTTCAAGCGTTGCTGCCAGAGCATCCACCGTGGAAGTAAAGAGTGAGTTATAGTCCCTGGGCGTAAATTTTGGAGACCCAAACATGCGTCAGCCCAGATTTTTTGTCTTGCGCACGCAACCCGCAATATCTTCGTCCACGAAAGGAGCGATAATTTCATGCCATTTTCAAAGCATAAAATTGCTACCAAAGGTCAAGAAATTTATAATCAGAAATTGCAGGAGAAATTAGAACCAGAGTGCCAAGGACAAATTGTCGCCATTGAAATTGATTCCGAGGATTACTTTCTCGGCACATCTGTTGTAAAAGCACTGAAAAAAGCTAAAAAAAAGTATCCTGATAAACTATTTTATTTAGTGAGGGTTGGTTTTCCGGCCGTGCATAAACGTCGGTGGTAAATAGGAGTTTAAATGGGAGCATTTTTGGATGAGTATAATCAACCAAAGATTCAGATTACATTAGAAGGGCACAGGACGGAAAGGACCATTGATGCTATCATTGATACTGGCTTTAATGGGGACATCTGTTTACCAATTTCGACAGCGATTGAACTTGGATTAGAACTCTGGGCATGTCAAACGACAGAACTTGCAGATGGTTCTCTGAAAACCGATCTTGTGTTTATCGGACGTGCGGCTTTAGCTGATCAACCTATGACAGATGTGGAAATACTCCTAACGGAATCCGAAGATGCTCTTTTGGGTACTGCAATGTTGCTTGACTATAAGTTGGAAGTCGATTTCGCAAAACGAGCTGTAAAGATTGACCGAAGTGTCAATCTAGAAACAGACAGCACCGAGTCAACAGAAAGCTAAAAAAGTAAACCTAACTTATTCTATTTTATTTCTGGTAACCGAAGGAAGGTGAATTTATGAAAATTCTAGTTCATGCACGTTTAGAAGAAGAACTTCGTCAAATGATCTGTGATACCGCTGGCGAAAATACGGTCATATTTCCAAGCTCAGAGGAGGAACTCATCAAGGAGGGCGCAGATGCAGAAATCTTCTACGGCTTCTGCCACGAAGGTATCTTTCGGCATTTGCCAAACCTCAAATGGATTCAGTCCTCGAGCGCGGGAATGGATAAACATCTGTATTCCGAGCTCAAGGAAAGCGATGTTATTTTGACCAACGCGGCAGGATTGTACGGGACTCACGTCGCCGATCAAGGTTTTGCGCTGCTACTTGGTTTAACACGGGGAATCAAGCATTTTACTCGTAGCCAAGACCAGCGTATATGGGGCGGGCGCGGCAAATCACCGATGATTGAGATTGGTGGATTTACAATCGGTATTGTCGGAATGGGCGGTATCGGACAGCACATGGCGAGGCGTGCCAAAGGTTTTGAAATGTACGTCCTGTCTGTCGATGCGTACCGTACAGACAAACCAGATATCGTTGATGAGCTGATGCCAATCGATCAACTCCCAGACCTCATGAGCCGATCGGATGTCGTGATGATAGCTTGTCCTTTGACGGACGAAACACGGCATTTAATCAATGCCGAAAATTTAGCCTTGATGAAGCCAACTGCCTATTTCATCAATGTTGCGCGTGGACCGATTGTTGACCAACCTGCTCTCATTGAAGTCCTCAAAGCTGGTAAAATCGCTGGGGCAGGACTGGACGTCACTGAAGTTGAACCACTTGATAAAGACAGTCCGCTCTGGGAGATGGATAACGTCATTCTCACGCCGCATGCTGCTGGCGGTTCACAACATCGCCCGCGCCGCACAATCGAGTTTTTCTGTGATAATATAAAACGGTATATGAAGGGTGAACCCTTGAATAATGTCGTCAGAAAAGACCTCGGTTTTTAGAAAAATATTAAGGGTCAAATACATATTGGAGATCTGCAACAGACCTCTCCCCCGGCCCCTCTCCTGCAAGGAGAGGGGAGAATTAACTCCCCCTTCCCTCTTT
>JADFGN010000160.1 GCA_022567695.1 Candidatus Poribacteria bacterium
AATTTTAACAAAGTCGCGTCTTCTCAACATCATTGAAGCGCAAGAGACGTGATCGCGGTCTGAATAACAGCAGAGCCCTATTGCGCCAACCTTCGTATTTTCTGCTAAGGCACGGATCATGCCGCCAAAGAACGGCTTTTGGGGGAGCAACAGATCTGCGTCTGCGAGATAAACATAAGGACTATCTCCCTTTAAACGTAGCCTATTCCTTTTGGAAGTGATTCTGATCCTTTTCTTAACTATGCCGACGTTTCTTCCCTTGTCTTCAGCGGGTCCTGTGATTAATTCAAGGAGGCGGTCATGGTCTTCGGAAAACTCAAAATCTGCACCGGCATCGATATAAAGGCTGAAGTCCACATCTTGCATCAAGAGCCGCTGGATCACGTCACCGATGACAAAGCCGCCTTTTATCAGAGGCATTTGTATATCAACTTGTGTTTCCAATTGTCATTTCTCCTAGCACTTTAGTGAAAATGTTGCATGTCTTTCTCTTAACTAATTTTGAATATTAAAGTATACGTTTTGAAATGCTTGTATCATTTCGATGCTGGGGTGCAACCCCAGCAGAACATATAGTTTCTTTTTGAAAATTAGTTAGATAGTCTCTACTCCTTGCGCCAACTCATTTATTTAGTTTCTCGGTTTGATGAAAACACTTGACTTATTTCCGTCCTATTGATAGGATTTTATATGATTTATCAGTTTTCTTCGTTGGCAATAACTTTCCTCCAGCCGCTGACCAGATTGTGGCCACTGCCCTCTTATCTTACGGCTCATGTTCACTTCACTTTGAATGTCGTGCATATTTACCAAAGTCCAAATAATCTGGTTTAGTCCATCATTTAGGAGTCATCCATGCCCACCCAAAATAACGTACTGCTAGTTTCCACTGACCACTGGCCCGCTGCGCTCTTGGGAGTTGCCGGACATCCGGCGATTCAAACCCCAACACTTGATGAACTCGCCCGCAGCGGCATCCGCTTTACTAATGCCTATGCAGAGTGCCCAGTTTGCATCCCCGCCCGTCGCACGCTTATGACGGGGGTTACGCCTCGCACTCACGACGACCGGGTATTCAAAGATAAACTTCCCATGCCGCAATTGCCAACGATGGCGCAAACATTTCGCGATGCGGGGTATCAAGCCTATGCGGTAGGCAAACTGCACGTTTACCCGCAACGGGATCGGATCGGTTTTGACGATGTGATTTTAGACGAAGAGGGCCGAGTCCAGTATGGTGTCTTAGATGATTACGAGCTATTTCTCGGCGATCGCGGATATGCCGGCCGCCAATTTCACCACGGCATGAGCAACAATGAATACAGCACCCGCCCGTGGCACCTCCCCGAAGAGACGCATGCCACCAACTGGGCGACCGATCAGATGGCGCGGACGATTAAACGAAGAGATCCAAATCGCCCGGCTTTCTGGTACATTTCCTATCGGCATCCTCACCCTCCGCTAGTTCCTTTGCAGACCTATCTCGATCTTTATCGGGATATTCCCATTGATGAGCCGTATCATGGGACTTGGTCAACTGACCCGAACAATCTGCCATTCAGCTTGCAAGCCAATTGGGCGCGGGGGGCGAAGTTTACGGCGCACCAGATTATCGCGGCCCGTCGTGCTTTCTACGCGCTCTGCACCCATATTGACCATCAGTTGCGTATCCTCATCGGCACGTTGCGGGAAGAAGGCCTCCTCAACGACACGATTATCTGTTTTACATCAGACCACGGCGATATGCTTGGGATTCACAATATGTGGGCAAAGCGGCTTTTTTACGAGTATTCAGCCAACATCCCGATGATTCTGGTTGGCGCAGTCGGGGATAAACGGGTGGGCTATAACCGCGTCGATGACCGTCTCGTCGGCTGGGCTGATGTCATGCCAACGTTGCTGGATTTGGCGGGTATCGATATGCCGGAGACCGTCGAAGGGCTTTCAATGGTCGGCGACCAAAAGCGAGATTGGTTCTACGGTGAGGTCGGCGAAGATGACCATGCCACGCGCATGATTCATGACGGTCGTTATAAGCTGATCTATTATCCTGTTGGAAATTGTTGCCAATTGTTTGATTTAGAAAGCGATCCCCATGAATTAACAGATCTCTCTAATTCTGCTGAACATACCGACACCCTCGCTCGTCTGACCGATCTCCTCATCAGCCAACTTTATGGAGGCGACGAGGCTTGGGTTGAGAATGGAAAACTTATCGGCCTCTCGGACAAGAACTTTACGCCGGGGCCGAACAGAGGACTTTCCAGTCAGCGTGGTAACCACTGGCCGCCACCGCCCCAAACGGATATGCCGCAGATACAGTGGTTCTCTGAGGGGAAACCCTAGAGCGTATTGACGAACTCGCAGAAAACGTATATGGTTCGGCGGGAGCCTCACCCTCCCCTACGCCCTCAACTTGAGCGGGGCGGGCAAACTCGTCTCCGGTCTCGACTCCCCTGCCGTGCCATTATTTAGACCAATGTAACGAAGTTAAAATAAAATAATTGGAGACAGTCGGTGAATCACAGAAGAAAGATGCGAACAGTTGGGTATATTGTCGTGACGCTCCTTTTCCTTTTGGAAATAAGCGGTTTGATTGGGCAGGTCGAGGTTCAGAAGCAAGCCGCCCCACCTTCCCGCTACCAACAGCTTAACGCTCCGAATGTCGATGGCATCGGGAAATTCTACATGGGGCGTGAAATCTCCCACGTCATGGGACACCAAGGCGCGACTTGGTTAGAACGTCCAGAACGCGAATCGGAAGAACGCCCCGATATACTCGTTGAATCGCTCAATTTACAACCGGGGGATGTGGTCGCAGATATCGGCGTCGGGACGGGTTACATTGCTCGGCGGGCGGCAAAGAAAGTCGGACCAACCGGTTTAGTTTATGGTGTGGATATCCAGCAGGAAATGCTTGACCTGCTTGCCAAAGACATGGCAGCGCGTGGCATTACGAATGTCAAAGGCGCGCTCGGGACCATCACCGATCCGAAGTTGCCGCCGGATTCAATAGACTTGGCAATCATGGTCGATGTCTACCACGAATTTTCCCACCCGTACGAAATGATGCAGGGGATTTGCCGTGCCCTCAAAACAGGTGGCAGAGTGGTTTTTGTTGAATACCGCGCCGAAGACCCGTCTGTCCCGATCAAACGGTTGCATAAAATGACCGAACTGCAGGTCGTCAAGGAAGCGACGCCGCATCCGCTAGAATGGGTGGAAACGATTGACAAACTTCCTCGTCAGCACGTGGTCATTTTCAAAAAGATTGCTTACCCGTAGAAGTGGATGCTGTTGAATCTCTTACGCATGATTTCGTGGCTCGAAGCTGGCGAACGCGCTCAAGAAGGCGCGCGTGCGTTCATCTTGTGGATTTTCAAAGATCTGTGCTGGTGGACCAATTTCGGCAAAGCGTCCCTCGTCCATGAACATGATACGGTGGGCAAAATCGCGGGCAAACCCGATTTCGTGGGTGACAATCAGCATGGTCATCCCCTCTTCAACCAGTTGCTGCATCACGCCCAAAACTTCACCAATCAGTTCTGGATCGAGGGATGAAGTTGGCTCATCAAACAACATGACCTGTGGTTGCATAGTAATCGCACGAGCAATCGCGACACGTTGCTGTTGTCCTCCCGACAGTCGGGAGGGGTATTCATCTCGTTTATCGATCAGCCCCACTTTCTCCAGGTTGTGCATCCCGATTTCGACGGCTTCGGCTCTCTTGATGCCCTTCACTGTAACGGGGCCCTCAATCACATTGTCGAGGGCAGTCATGTGAGGAAAGAGATTAAAGGATTGGAAAACCATGCCTGTCTTGAGACGAAGATCGCGGATTCGGCGGCGGTAGGCAGCACCTTTGCCTTGCGCTTCGACCACAACGCCAGCTACCTCAATTTCTCCGTAGTCAGGTTGCTCCAAAAAATTAATGCAACGCAACAACGTGCTTTTGCCGGAACCACTGGGACCGATGATGCAGCTCACTTCGGCGGGATTGACTTCGAAAGACAGGTCTTTGAGGACATGAAGATGGCCGAAATATTTCTCCAGATGGGAAACTCGAACAATGGGGTTCATGTGCGTTCTCCTTTCGCCAAGTACGCTTCAATACGAGATTGAACCACCGAGAAGATAATCGTGATAATCCAATAAAAAACAGCGGCGACAAGCAACGCTTCCATCGTTTTGAAGTTCGCCTTGCCTACTTTTTGTGCCCGCCAGAGAAGTTCCCATACAACACCAGTTACCGAGACGAGTGCGGTGTCTTTCAACATCGCGATGAATTGGTTGCCGATAGGGGGGATAACTAACCGCAATGCTTGTGGCAGAACGATGCGATGCATGATTTGGGTCTCATTCATCCCAATCGCCAGGGCGGCTTCACGCTGGCCAATGCCCACCGATTGGATACCAGCACGCATGATTTCGGTCATATACGCGCCGTAATTAAGCCCAAGCGCAATGACACCCGCCCAAAAACCGGAGAGCTGAATCCCCATTTGGGCAACGGCAAGAAAGAAGAAAATGATTTGCAGCAGAAGCGGTGTTCCTCGAATGAGTGAAATGTAAAAGGAGGCCAGAGCATAGGCGGGTGGAAATTTGGACAAACGCCCTAGCGCACCCAAAAGTGCCAGAACCGAGGCGAGTGTGGTAGAAAGTATGGATAAAAGGATGGTCAGCCCAAGCCCACCAAAGATAAATGGTGTCCACTTCCGAATGAAGTCAAAGTCTAACACAATAGTCCTGACTTGCAGACCGAAAATATTGAAGCTTACACCGCTGAACGCGAATAGGAGTACAGTGATTAAAACCGCCCACGAAATTCTGACACCCAGCTTAAAGCGAAATATCTGGCGTTGTTGTCGTTCGTAAATGAGTTCAGTCTGACTCTTGCCAGAGGTTGTCGGCGGTGTAGAGGGTGTATTCATAATTCCTCCTTATTATCACCCCGAAAATCCGAATTACTTGGCGGGTTCTTTGGTCAGGTCAAGTCCATCAAACCATTTCATTGAGAGCGTCCGTAGCGTTCCATCTTTATGCATCTCAGCGATAATTTTGCTCACACGTTGGACTAAGCGGGTGTTATCAAAAGTGCTCTTTGTATCAAAAGCAACAGCAAGGTTTTCCACAAAGACTGGTGAGCCAACCTTGTGAATAGGGACCCCCTTTTTGATAGCCGACTCAACAACTGTATTAGAGGTCAGGAAGGCTACGAAGTCCTTTCTTCCAGCTTGGATGGATAGCACACACTCGTTGTCTGTTGGCAGCGGGAGAGGGGTTACGCCAGTAGGCGGAGAGGCCAACAGGCTTGATTCGTCGGGAAGAGCCAGCTTTTCAAGGTCGCCTTCGAGCCAATTCTCATACGTAGTCGAGGCACCGACGCAAACTTTCTGACCGGCAATATCCTCCAGGGATTCAACGCCTGAATCATTAGCCGCTGCAAGTTGAGCAAATGTGTAATAGTATGGAGGCATGGCAAAGTCGAAGGCCTCTTGGCGTCTCTTGGTAATCATCATTGAACCGACGCTCATGTCCCATTTATTTCCCCAATTCCCGGCAGTGATGAGGGCCCAATCTGGTGTGACAAATTTCACTTTGACGCCCAAGCGGTTGGCAATTTCCTTCGCCACATCAATGTCGAAACCGACAAACTCGCCATCCGCTTTAAGGAATGACTGAGGGGCATAGTTAGCATCGGTTGAAACGCGGATGATGCCCCGTTTCTCAATTCTGGCCAGCAGGTCACCGGTCTCCTTATCTCCACAGGCAACCAGTAGTAGGGAGCACACAGTCAACAGGCTTAGCATGTAAATGGATCTCTTCATAGTCATCTTCCTCCTTGAGTGGACAAGTTGAGGTCTACTATTTATGTTCTACGCTTTCGGGATCGGAAGCCAGCCGTCCATACTTTTTCATAACTGCTTTCAATTGATCTAAAGGAATCGCGTGGATGGTATTTCCATTTTTGCCGACAGTCGTAACCGCTGCCGTCATGGAGTTTACGATTGCCTCCTCCGTCGCTTCGATAGTCGCTTGATAGAGTGCGTCCATTCGATTGTTGACCAGCATTTTGACGGAAAACGTCCCATCATCCGTCCGCCGGGGAATGACGTTGGCGGTCGAAAAGGCGATGACGAACTCACCACTACTGACTGTGCTTGGCGTTCCGGTGCGAGCCAGTCCATGAGTTACACGTTTGGCAAGCTGTAGTAACTGACGATGCACCAATGGAGCGTCTGTTGCAACAACGATGATAAACGAACCATCCCGACCCCGTTCGCGTGTGAGGTCGGTAATCTCCCGTCCGACAGGAACACCGTCGATCCGGAGTTGGCGACGACGCCCACCGTTAGCATTGACCAGCACACCGACCGTATACCCACCGCGATTGGCGGGTAATACACGCGAGGAGGTCCCGATGCCTGCCTTGAATCCGTAGCATCGCATGCCTGTGCCTCCGCCAACACAACCTTCTGCAACAGGCCCATCGGTCGCTTTCTTGATTGCTTCGATCGCGTGTTGTGCAGTGACATGAAGCCCGCTGATGTCATTAAGTCCACCATCATAACACTCCGCGACGATTGGAAGAATGATGTGGTTATATGGATAACGTTCGATCATGTAGCGCACAACGCCCTCATGGACCGCCCCAACGCTGAGCGTATTTGTCAGCATAATTGGAGACTCAATCCACCCCGCCTCGTTAGTCCAGGCGAGGCCTGTTGCTTCACCGTTACCGTTGATGATGTGACCGGCCCCAAATACTTTATTGATCCAAATGTCATCACGCGGAATGACAGCAGTAACGCCAGTTCGCACACTCTCACCGTAATGGAGCGTAACGTGGCCAACTTTCACTCCCGCTACATCGGTGATTGCGTTATATTTGCCCGGCTCGTAGATGCCGATCTTGATGCCGAGTTCTCGCGCTCTCAAACGTTCTTCAGAAACAGTTGCGTGTTCATCGGCGATTGCATTTATCTGGATAACGACAATTAAGCAGAGCCAAAGTATTTTCCAATATTTTCTATTGTATTTTTCCAATGTCTTCTCTCCTTCTGGTTCAATTAACTTTACTTTCGTAGACACTTACAAAGCCTTATAATACCGAACTAAAGGCAAGGCAGTGTATCCCGCTTTCTCGTAGGATTTTCTGGCCGGAGCATGGCCATCATCTCCACCAGTTCCTACCACAGCCAGCCTCATTCCGCTTGCCTTCATCTTTTGAAGCGCAAAGTTATTCAATTCCGTACCGATTCCGTTATTTTGATATTCTGGAGAGACTGCGATCAATTGGACTTCCCCAATTTTGTCCTTGTCATCTAAACTGTATGACACAAAGCCAACAATTTCCCCATCGACTTCCCCAACGCAAGTGTTGATTTTCTCATCATTGCAGATCTTTTCAACTACCTCTTTTTGACTTTTACGCCAATCGGGATAGATTGCGATTGGGTAGAGTTTTGGCCCAAGAATTTGTTCCCATGCGGTAAAAATTGGCTCCCATGCTAGTAATGAAAGCTTGACCAAATAGTTGATGTCACTGTTTTTAAAACGGCGAATTTGTAAATCCATATTGACTCCTTTAGGTGGTTTCATAAAGCCCCAAGTTCAGTTGTGACGGGGATCGCCGAGTCCGGAAACGATTGGTTTTCTTGCCGAAAACGGAAGCCTGCCCGTAGCCTGTCCTCGAGCCCTTCACTTCGTTCGAGGACAGGCTTCGTGAAGGGTCAACTGCAACGGCTGGTTAGGTAGACTCTCCCTTGTTGTCCGGCTTACAGGGTTTTTCGCGTTCCTTTAGCCACTGCTTGAGCGAATCTTGACTTTCGCCAGAAGGCTTTCCAAGCAGAATATTCTCAACGCTAATGTCTTCGTCAAGATCTGCCCAATGGATCCCTTCACCTTTACCAATCATCCGCCAGTTGTTGCACTCCGTTGGTGTGCCATACAACAGTCGCGGATACCATGCCAGAGGCACAGACACGGTGCGTCCATCGGTAAGGTCTACTACAAGGGTGTCTTCAGTAACAGTAACATTCTGCACAGTGGATATTCGCATTTCAATTGCTAAAGAAGTCATTCCAACTCCTCAACAGACGTTCTCCGCCCCTTCTCGACTCCATGTCTAGCTGTCGAAAAGACTCGCGGAGGTATCAACAAGCCGGAGTAAACTGAGTGCCGGTGGCATCAACGCCAATCATTGCACTCACGTAAGGACTCAAATCTCCATCTTGCGGATTAAAGCAAATGCCATCTCTACGTCCCCTCCAGGTTCGAACAGCCCTTGAAATTGCTGCCATGCATCAATACGCCCGTCCCTGTCAAAACGTGTATCGAATAAGATGCGCGTGCCGTAATCGACGATTTCCTGAAGCGCCCACTCAAGGACATAATAATCAACGACGGCTTGGTTAATTGAGCGGGGCACATCATGACCAAAATACCCTTCAAGATAGTCGAGCAAGGCATTACCATAGAAAAACATCAGATCTCGTTCTTTCGGAGCCAGGATGACGTTATCCCAATCGATAATGAAGCGTTTACCTTCGCGAGACACCAACACGTTAGCTTCGTGAATATCGCCATGACACAGAACGTAGTCCAGTTTCTCTGACCGCAACATCCTCGCAAGTTTCTGGGTTGCGGCGATCAAGCTCTCTAATTCTCTGCGCCATACGGAAAGAAAGTGGCACAACTCACCGATTAGGGGACAGTTCTGTTGCCTATTGTCCATCCTTATGATGGCGATACTTTCATCCTGGAACCGAGAAAAATCCTCCGTCGGCAGGGCTAACTTGGCGTACTTTGTTCTGTCAATGCGATGTAAACATGCAACAAAAGCCCCAGTTTCCTTCCTCAAGGGCGATGCGTCTTCATCGGTAAAAGTGCTCTCCATCAAATCCATCAACGTCGAACCGTGAATAAACGGGTAAACACTGAGCCCGCTACCATCGATAAAGGAGATTAAGTCACCCGATTTGTGATGTAGAGGTGCCAGTACCGGTAAGCCTTTCCCATGAAGAAACTTCGATACGCTCGTAGCCTTTTCTTCGGCAAGTGGGTCCTGTACGAGTCGGATAAACAGTGACGTATCACCTTTTCCTCGAAAACACCATGCCCCCTCGCCAACAGGAAGGAATTCAAGCGTCTGAATATGGACATCATAGTTTTCATTGATATGTTGTCGAATCTCTTGCAGGGGAATTGTGGGCTCAGTTTTCATTTTTGTTCACAGGTAAAGAAAATTTAATATCAGCGGCTAAATGCGACTTTGGCTCACGCCCAGTATTTTTGCGCTTATGCCGATTAGCGTCGGCTAGGATTATTGGACGGCTGCAATGATGAATCTAAGTCGTCAGCATAGGGTTAGGTGTGAGACTAACCTTTGATGAGGGTATTATGGCGGATTACGCCTTTGGTCGGATTTTTATCGGACGAATTTTTTCAATAAGTCTCAATAAGCAATCCGTTCTATGAGCGGAAGTTCTCGACTTTCATAAAACCACATCTCCCGAAGCCTGCCCTTGAGTGCAGCGAAGGGTCAACTGGCCGGGTAAGTACAATCATGCAACTTATTTAAAGGGCAGAATACGCATTCTAGCCCGAGCTTCGTCCACGATAATCAAGGCTCCACTTTCTAGTACTGACTCGTATTGACGAAGTATCTGCACTAACCTGCTCTTCAAATTTTGAGGCATAACGTCCTGCGTGCGAACTTGAATAACACTCGGTCCTTGTACACGGGTAGTTGCCAGCAACGTTCCAAAGTCAAGATCATGTGTAAACACCACATAATCATTCGCACGTGCCCACGCCATAATGACGCTATCTGACGCACGAGGGTCACCCACTACTGACCAGTGAACTGCTTGCCATCCTTGTCGTTCAAAAACTTCGACCCACTCAGTAGAAAGATTCATATCAATTAGCAGCTTCATAGGCAACCAGCGGCAATTCTATTTCTTGAGTCCGCCAAGCAGCATAGGTAAGTGCTTCACGGATATCCTCTGCTTCCAAATAAGGATATGCTTTCAGAATATCGGTAATGGAATATCCGGTGGCAACCAGTCCAACTATTGTTCCAACGGTGACACGCAATCCCCGAATACAAGGTTTGCCCCCCATTACATTTGGATCAAACGTTATACGGGTTAGATTTTGCATCGTTTATCCTCCTGTCATTGAGAATTCTTTTTTTCATTCGCAAATTTGTTTCTTCCCCACCTTGCTAGGGCGTCATGGTACCTGTTGTGATCACTGCGTTTAGTTCTGTGGTTGGGTAAACCACGGCAATATCATGAAGGCAACCAACTGAAAGTGTGCGAGGCCCCTTTGGGCCGCGGTAAGTTGTGATCCGCCATTCAGCCTGCCACGAAAATCTCTGAAGTTTTCTGAACGGGCCAACTTCTCCGGTGTAGTCGTCGGGCACGTACGTTACGAGTTCTGCTTCGCCATGAATGTCTTGATCTTTCAGCACAGCAAGGATGCGGTTCATGAATTCTTGTGGCTGCGTCAGAATCAGAGCCGTGTCTCCGAATTTGAGCACACGATCATCGATTGGCGTGGTCGATGGTCGCAGCGCGTACATGCTGAAGATGTTGATTTCATCCGCGTTATCTGGGTGAAGCCTGAGATCCCAGGCAATAACGGTTATCGGCAGTTCAACGCCATCTTTTTTGACTGTGGCCTTTGTGCCGCGATGGAGTGTGGCGATTCCGTCATGCGGGTCGCCACGGATTTCTTCGTCTTCGACCTTCCAGAAGTATGGCAGGTTGTTCATGTAGAGGAACCCATCGTCGTACAAACACTCGATGTGCTCCTTGCGGCCGATCTTGATGAGTGTCCCAGGTTCGGGCATATGGCGTAACTCTTATTAGGCAGAATGATTCCGCTTAAGCCAGTGGCATTCATATCTGATGACTTACCGTTAGAAAGTCGTTCTCTTGCGTTTGATGAATTTTTTGATTTTCTTTTGACCGAGCCAGATCTTTTCGTTCGTTTCGATATTCGTGAGGGTCAGATCTATCTGATAGAAGGTCACCTGCTTACCGCCCTCGCGATCTTCAATCGTGTTGATTTGACCAGTCATCATGTAATCCGCACCCAGTTCACGCCCCATCTCTTTGATGGTTTTGATGCTTGCGAACTTACTCTGATCTTCTTTCTCCGCGCGAAGTTCGCCGCGCTCGTTGGAACTCGCAACAACGGATACTCGACCCGAATTGATGAAAGCGCGTTCAATATCGGCAATGAATGTTCCGATCGCAATATGCTCGGTGCTGCGATTGCGAACAGCCCCCACAATCACCGCGGGTTTTTTCCCTTCGGAACGAGTTGTGTGTTGGGTAATCCATGGGTGGTTGAGACAATCCATGATTATTGCTTCGGAAACCTGGCGAGAATCTGTATCGTTCCATCGTCCCGACAGGTCAATGGTGGTGTCTATCTCAATGCGTTCCACTGTTTTTTTAGACCCACAACCAGCAAGAAAGATTATTACGCCAAGAATGCTGATTGCCGATAGGCAGTGGTGGGTTAGTTTTTTCATGATAGCCTCCTAAGTTTTGATGTTGATTTGCAATAAATGAGCAATTTAGATGCCATCTCTAATCGCCCAAAAGACGTGGGATTCAATGACTTCAATGTGGCAACAATCGCACGACGCTGTGTCAAAAGAGCAACTCACTACGGCCGCACACTGGCT
Organism: Candidatus Poribacteria bacterium; assembly: GCA_022567695.1. GTDB lineage: Bacteria > Poribacteria > WGA-4E > WGA-4E > PCPOR2b > JADFGN01. The sequence continues at coordinate 11,708 of JADFGN010000160.1, forward strand.
AAAATTGCCTCCGCCAATTCCATCGTTTTGACCGCTTCATCCAAGTTGGCAGCGGGGAGTGAAATGGGACGGTCAGCTCTGATGCAGTCAAGAAAGTAGCGATTCTGTTCCTCGGTTCCGCTGGAGCCTGCTCCACTTAACTCGTGTTTTTCCCCGTCGCAAAACACAACGCCGTGCGACACACCTTCGAGATAAGCAGATATGTCACGGCCATGAATTTCATATCGTTCCAAACGGGCATCGGTGGTATAGTTAGCAATCAGGTGAACGAGGCAACCATTATCGAACAAGATCAGAGCACCATGTACATCCTTGTACTTGGAGATAGTCCGACGCACGACACTATGGACTTCCGCGACTTCGCCTCCAGCGATTGCGCGAACAATGTCAAGTGCGTGGATGGGGGTCTCCAAAAACAGATTGTCCATGAGGGGCTCAGGGAACCGACCCGCTTTCACAAACCGGGTGATGCTTTTATGAAACTCGCCAACCAGTTGGGTCACGGGGCCACGCGCCTCGACCATCTCTCTCGCTTTGACGATGATGGGATGGAAGCGGCGGTTCCAACCGACCATTGCTTTAGCACCTGTGCGGGTAGCGGCATCGCGCAGAGCAACAGTCTCTGTGACGTTCATCCCCGGCGGTTTTTCCAGCAAAGTGTTGACGCCCTGTTCTAAACATGGTAACGCCGTCTGTCCATTGAGATGCGCTGGGGTTGCGATAAAGACAGCATCAAGTGACTCAGCCGCTAACAGATCTTCCAGACTGGCATAGCGGTTTCCGACACCAAGCTCATCCCCCGCAGTATTTCTTGCTTCGTCCACCGGATCGCAGACAGCGACCAGTTCAACGTCATTAAAATTCTTGAGAATCCGCATGTGTCCTCGACCGCGCCCCCCACAACCAACAACAGCGACTCGTAGTTTAGACATAATTCTCTCCATCTCTGAAATAGGTAAATGATCCATTTTCTAGCGAAGGCTTTGCCAAGAAAGCCTAATTGCAAATGCCAATACAGTGACAACGAGAATGGCTTTGATCCACTTATCTCCCTTAGCAACTGCCCAGTGGCTACCAAACCATGCACCACTTGCATTTCCCACCGCAAGGGTCAGCCCAAAAAACCAATCGACATTCCCCTGCTTAATGAAAGTAACAAGAGCTACCATTGTGTAAAAACACACAACGAATATCTTAATCGCATTGGTACGAACCAAATCAAAACCGTTAATCAGTGTCAGAGCGGGAATGATAAGGAATCCAACGCCTGCCTGAATAAATCCTCCGTGAATCCCAATAAAGAAAAAAACAATCATCGCAATGAGCTTACGAGTGGTGCTAAGATTTTCGGTTCCAGCATGCAGCCGTTTGGTTGGGCTGAAAAGGATCAAACACAACACCGCAATCATGATTCCAGACAGGAGACGCTTGAAGACGGCTTCATCAATGTCAACCGCAATCTGTGCACCGATAAGCGCGCCAACGCTAGCCGGCAAAACAAGCAGAATGCTGTATCGAAACTGGGAAACTCCTTTGCGGCGGAAGCCGACAATGCCA
>JADFGN010000161.1 GCA_022567695.1 Candidatus Poribacteria bacterium
TGTATCAGACCTGAATAAATATCCAAAGATACATCTTCCGCATCAGGACGCGAACAGGTAAATATAATTTTGTTCAAACAGTTTGTGTCTATGGAATTCAAGACCTCTGGTGCTTCCTCCCTAAACTGTGTGCGGTGTTGATGTGATAGTACAAAGAAAATACCGTATTCCCTCATAAGGTCGAGTCCATCAGCAAAATCAGGAGTCACAAACTTCTGAAACTCATCAACCACAAAAAAGAATGGTTTCCGCTCGCTCTTTGGTCGAAGTGGCGCAAGAGTCATCACCTGATGTAGTATCGCTGCCCCGATGAGTCTGGCTGTTCCTTGTGTTAGCTTGGGTGTCTGTCCTAGTTTCGCAAGAACCACTCCGCCCTCGTTCATGACTTTCAACCAGTCAATCGTTGTTTTCTGTTGCCCAAAGATAGCTTTCAAAGTACCACTTTGCCAAAACCTGTCTGCCCGTGTTATCGCTGCACCAAGTCTCATCTCCTGCTCGTTCCGCCTAAATCCTTTCAAACGTGCCCATTTCCCCCTGTACCACTCCTCATCTATGTGCTCGATAACCGCGTCACGAAATCTGGGGTCTTCAAGGTTAAGAAACTCAAACAACTCCAAAAGTGTAAAACCCGCTTTGATAAGTGGCACAAGGCACGCAGGCAACCACTCCTCTAACCAAAACTTGGTTTCATTTTCCTCGTTAAAGAATTTTTTGAGTGCTTCTAAAACAAGTTCGGCGAGCACGTCCGATGGTTGCTCTCCGATGCGCTCTAGCAAGTTAATCCCTACGCTGTAGTCACTTTCGTTTGGGTCGATGAGGGTGGTTTTCTCCGCCAGATGGTATCCATCAAAGTCGAGGTCGGCACAATAGTCTACGAGGTCATCGTACAGAGTGGCGTTGCCGCCCTTACCATCAAGGAATATCAAGCCGTACCCTAGTTTGATAATGGTTCGTATGATGCCTTCTAGCCACTTGGTTTTTCCTGCGCCTGAACCTCCCATGACGTAGGTGTGCGTTGCCGATAAGCTGTTGTTTGGTTCCTCTATCGGTAAAAAAAGTTTATCTCCAGTCGCAACATCGGCTCCAATTTCAACTGATGCCGATGAATATGAGGAGGTTTTTTTACTGCTTAGTGCCTCCCAAAGTAAATCATCAAAACTCATCTCATACCTCCTATTTTAGGCTCTTTGACATTGGTAGCCCCTACGAATCCTCATTATTAAAGTTATCTAAAATTGTTTGCTTAAATCGCTCAGTCCTCCTTTCAGCCTCTTCTGGTGAATAACCCTCTTCCAACAACTTTTTATAGCGTTTCCTCGCAGCGTCTTCAGCTTGTCCAACAACACTGTCCTGCTCTTCAGCATTATTTATTGCGTCTGCCATCACTTCTTCACGGGTACGTTCGGGTTCTTCCCTCGTCTCTCCCAAATTTTCATCTAGAAATTTAAGCTCCTTGTCAGAAAACAAACTATAATCACGGACAGACTGAAATCTTTCTATGTAGTTGAATAGTAAATTACCGTGGTCTTCTTTTCTTTCTTCAAATTCTGCCTGTATCATTCTCCTTTCAAAGCGTCTAGCACCTAATTCCAACTCCGTTCCTTTAAGCACACAATTTTTGAATTCTTTTATGTATTTCTTATCAAGCCACTCACACACTCCTATTGTGATAACGGCAGCAGCTAGTCCAAATAAGTTCACACCGTGAAGCCCAATAAAAAATTCGGGGAACTCACGAACAGAGGTGGGAGGTATACCAGAAAGAGTTAGCCACAGCACCCTGCCCACGAATATCACACCACAAATGAGACCATAACCCGTTAAGCAGAATAGACAGAGGTTCATATACATTCTTACCCAAAACACTTGTTTTCTTAATTCCTTAAAACTCTTCATTTTATCACACCCCTTGACTTTTTATTAAAAGTATGTTAACGTGTGTTAAGCTGTTTCCCAGAAAATCTATCCTTTTGAATAGCCTGAAATGCTGTAGTGGTTGCATTTCAACATTTCTAATCTATTCAATAGGAGACAAACATGAAACACTTTGGAGCAGTCCCACCGGAAGACACTTTACACGATGACAGCAGTGATAAACTCGAAGAAACGTATAATGTTGCGCTCGAAATGTCAGGTAATATCCGGGAATACCAAGAAAAGGCTCACGCACTTATGGAGCCAATACTAAACAGGGTAACTACAATTGCAAAGGGTTGCAAAGGACGGGTCTCGGACGAAACTGAACAAAGCCTCCTTGAACTTGCTTTGTTTCTTGAGGAACTTACAGGAGTACAAATGAAATTTGCGCTCGCAGATGGACGAGTGTTAGCGAAACTTGGAAGGACACGTGGGATAGACTCCATGGAACTTGACAAGACTTTGGACAGGTTAGAACACCGAGATACAAAGAACGATAAGCAATTACCCTCCATACAACCACAGGAGGAGATAATATGTTGAAAGACAACCCCCCCCTGTCCCGCCACACCTAGCTCATTCCCAAACGTTTACAAATCAAAAACAAGCATGTATAAACAAAAATGGCTCGTTTACACACTTGTTTGTTCATACTCAAACTTGAGATTTTAATACGAGTTTATTCATAGCCCACCGTTGCTCTACACAGCATCGGGGGCTTTTTTTACCTTCTTACTGGTGCGTTTCCAAAATCGCAACAACTTTTCCAAATCTCTCTACAATACCTATGAGAGTATCCAACTCCTCATTGGTTTTCAAATTTGCAACTACTGTTTTTATAAGACTGTTTAATTTATCTTTATCTAAATGAGTTTCCGACTCAAAACCCGTAGCTCCCATACTTGTCTCCTATTCTCTGTGTTTAGTATTTAGCGATAGCGACTTTTTCTTCGCCTATATTGTCCCGTTATTTTCGGTAGTTTTGCAACTAAAAGATGGAAGCAACAGAAACAATGCGGTGAGTGGGCTTCGTTATGGTATTCCATAGCGATAGCTAAGTGAGCCGTGTTGTTTCTGTTGCGACTGAGTTGGTACTCCTCGGATACGTGTTAGAGTGTTATGCATGATAAACGAAGGGATTTTGTCGCCTTGGCCGTCAAAATACCACCGACCGTGATGGAGCGACCCATCACCCTCTATACTTTCAGTGTTTAGCGATAGCGGTTATTTGTTTTTACTTTGAGGAACTTGCTAGTCAAGCTGCATCGATGAATGGTGGAACGAGCCACCCTATTTAGAATACTCTCAACGATAGTGAGTTTTTTCTTTGGTAATCTTTGATTTTTTTGTTTGTTCCCAGCGGGTACGTCTCTCATTTGGTATCACCCCCCCACTTTACTTTAACTGTTCACCAGTTCACCCCCGCCTGAGCGATAGCGAAACTCCGATAGGAGTGCGAAGCGCAGGCTAAAATACAAAAGGTGAGCTTCGGTTAGAAGTGAATCCCGACACGGTTAGTGGAGTCGCCCGATAGGAAGCGGTTTTGGATTTTAGCCTGCGGTAAGCAGTGCGGGGGTGAACCAGTTAAAGTAAGTGGGGGGAAGGCGGTAGCCGCCTTATTTTGGAGCGGTTCGGTAGTTCCAGTGGGTGAGGAAATAGGGTGAGGAAATAGGTTCGTGGGTCTTTTCCTGAGTCTCGGTACGAAGATTTGAAGATTTCAGGTAGGAGAGTTAGTTGAATCCATTTGTTTTTTAACATTCGTTATATTGTTTTTCACAAATTTTTCTCGCACGATTGCTGGCGGTGGCTACAGACTTACTAGCAACATTCTCCAAAGAAATGTCTTACCGTAAAAACCTCTTTTCGCCCGCCTTCGGCGCTCCTTGCTCCGCAAGGCTATAATCTATAGTGCAGTTGCTAAGTTTCCACTTTTTTAGAATAGATGTGAGTAATACCTGTTAATCGCTTGCCTTGATACGCCTGCCTCTCGTGCGATTCCTGCCTTCGTAATTCTTCTACCTGCTCGCAAAAACGTATCTATCGCCTTTTTAATTTTTCCCTCGGTCGCTAATCTCTTAATCTCGGCTGTCTGATGAGCGTTAGCAATGCGGATTTTCTTCAGTTCTTCATCGGTAGTCTTTCGCTCGTAACCTCCTGATATGGTATTCCGATATTTCCATGTGAATTTGGCGATAGATTTTGCTATGTGGCGTACCTCATTCATCGGGAGCGGTTCAGCGAATTCGGTGTGATTTACGTTGAGAAGATGAGTAAATAAAACATCTTGCAGGGCTGTTTCGTTCTTGCAACTGTCTTTTTTTCGGTAAGAATAGAATCTACCAACCTCAAAGAGGAAGTTGTTGCGTCCTTCTCCTGCGAAGTCTTCACGGAAGCCCTTGGGGGTTTGATAGTGATGGTCTTTGATTGTTACGGCTTCGGAGAGCTCACCCAAATCGTAGCGGGCGTTAAAGTCTAAGATGTGCCAATGTGAGCTATTGGGATTCTTGGAAATAAGCCCATTGTATCCGGCATCTGCTCCAAGGGCTTCAGTCCATGCGCGCCTTATGGCGTTGAGCCATTCAATGGGCTTCTGTCTGGCATTTTCCCATAGAAGAACGGGGGTGAAAAGCTCGTAAACAAGGTGAGCGTAGAGGTTTTCAGGATTGATTGTTACAAATGTGGGAGCGGGTAAGTCTAGCTCAAAATACCACTCTGCTCCTGCTCCTTCTCGGTCTACATCAAAGGTAAGGTAACAGACTGCGTAGTATTTGTTGAGTTGAATGTAGATGTACTTCTCAAACGCTGTTTTCTTGGAGCGGATTTGTAAACCTTGTTTTAGGTTGTTAGAACAGTACGGTTTATCTGGAAGGTTGTTAAATAAACGGTTTTTTGTTTCTGCACTGAACGTATGAAATATGCTATAATCTCGCATGTAAATACCTCGTGTATTTCAGAAATCCTTCAGTTTGTGTGAGCTGATAGGTAGATGTTATTTGATTAACGGTTATAAAAAGTAGTAAAAGCCAGTGTTGGCGCGCTGGCTTTATTTTTTTATAGAGTCTTTAGCTATGGCACTCCCCTATTTACTTGGTTTGAAATAAAAAAGCGGCGGTTAAGCCGGTTGAGTTCTAAAGTTGTTTGATTTTAACAGAAAACGAAAAACTTAGGAAGAGAAAAGTTAGTTGTCCACAGTTAAAAATTAAAATCGTCCAAAATATATGTGTGTTCTTTGTAGTAGTATCTGTAATAGTTTGTTGGAAACCAACAAACTAGATTGTCCTTTCTCCGCAAACTAGATTGCGGGTTTTCCGCAAACTAGATTTTCGGTTTCTTAGTTTTCACAAATTCTGCAAACTTGTTTGCGGTCTCTTTTTTATTGTAATCATCACACAGTTCCTTATATTTCAAAAGCATTTCCGCCAGCCACACGGCGTTTATTTGGAAATGCCTCTTTGCTGGTACGCCTTTTAAGGCAACCTTCAACACACCTACAGCTTTCCACTTCTTGATTGCTCCGTCCTGCTCGTCCCGCGTTAGTGCTGTTTCCTCCTCAAACTCCACGATGGTTTTATAAATCCAGTCTGGTTTTTTGCCCTTATTCCACCAGTAGAGAAGTTGCGACATAAAAAGACCTGAGCTTGGACTCCTAATACTACTTTGTCATTTAGGAATAGTTAATTTCGTGGTATACCTCCAGTAAACGGGAGGTATACCCATGAAGAAAGTCATCGCATCGGATACACCGCTGCCAGAACTGGCAGCTTACCTCGAACCGTTCGGTCAACACTTCGTCCGTTCCGAAGGACGTAGAAGTATGGAACGCTACAGTACAGGACTGCTCTCGGACCTGCCTCGCAAGAACGGAGAGACGATAGAGGCGCACGTCCCCGATACGAACTACCAACGCCTGCAGTCGCTTGTGGTGGGCATCCAATGGCAAGAGCAGGATGCCAATCAACAACGTGTATCCCAATTGCGGGATGAGGTCCTCCTGGGGGATGGCGTGTTCATCATCGATGACACCGGTTTTCCCAAGCAAGGGCAGGCTTCTGTGGGCGTGGCTTACCAGTACTGCGGTGAGCTTGGGAAAGTCGCCAACTGCCAGGTGGCGGTGACATGCCACTACGCGGATGTAGCGACGACCTGGCCCATCAACGCACGGATGTACTTGCCTGAGGAGTGGACCGAGGATAAGGTACGTCTCAACCAGGCAGGGGTTCCCAAAGACGTTGAGTTCCAGACCAAGCCACAGATAGCCCTGGACCTTCTCGACGAAGCGATTGGCTGGAACATCCCTCATGCAGCGGTCGTGAGCGATGCCAGCTATGGCGACAACCCCACCTTCCTGGCCGGACTCGAAGAGCGGGACGAACGCTATGTGGTTGCAGTACCCTGTGATTTCCGGGTCAAGGCGACAAGGGGTAGGCTTCCGGACGACGACCCGCAATCTGGCGTCCAGCGTGCAGACACGCTGCTCAAGCAGTTGCCACGTCGTCAGTGGACGACCATACGCTGGAGGGAAGGTACCAAAGGGTGGTTGCGCAAGAAATTCATCTCTCTGCGAGTCTGGCGTGTGCTGGAAGGGGAGTGTCTGACACAGGGATGGCTGATTGGGGAGCGTCCTGGCAATGGGCAACAAGGCGAGTGGAAGTACTACTTCAGCGACTTCCCACCGGACGTGCCACTGCGACAGATGGTCGGTTATGTGCATCAGCGTTGGCAGATTGACCGCTTCTACCAAGATGCCAAGCAGCACCTGGGTTGGGGAGACTATCAAGGTCGCAAGTGGATTGGCTTTCATCGGCATACCATTCTGGTGATGTTGACTAATAGCTTCCTGGTGACCCAGGAGTGGAGACAGCGGCATCATAGACCTCGGGAACGGGGGCGTCCTCGGAACCCATTCTCCCTGCGACGAGACAGGCGACGCATCCCGATTCAGCAGATACACAAGCAGGTTATCGACCAACTCTGGAATATGGCTGTCGAGTACCATCTACGTAGATGACAAAGTAGTACTAACTACCCTTGCCACAATTGGAATAAAAGCAATTGGTCTCTCCGCCACGAGTTCCAAAATCATCGCATTATAACTTTTGCTCGACTGCTCAGCTGACCTGCCCCGAAAAAACTGGACACAAAATCCGCTTTCCTTAGCAAGTTTTGAACGCAAAAAACAACGAATTGACATGAAAAACTGTAATGTGAGTCGCTTGGCTCATGCATAACGTTTTACCTTATACATCAACGACGGCAGCCGTTACGGCATCGATGAATAAGTCACTATGGTAATAGTGCTGTGGAATGGATCGGAGTGATACCGAGAAATAGGCACCCACAACCTCGTAGGCTGGATCGACCCATAAGAGAACCCCGCCACCACCACCATGTGAGAAGGTCTTCGGCGACAATAGGCTTCCGTGGGATTTCTTATCACCTTGTATATTCCAGCCATAACTCCATCCGGCTTCAGGATAGGATTCGTCTAAATACCGTGCACCAATCCCCGGAATTTGGTTACGGGTCATCGCAGAAACGGTCGCGTGGCTGAGGAGTCGCTGCCCTTCGTAGCTACCCTCGTTGAGGAACATCTGACCAAATACCACCATGTCCATTGCAGTTGAAAACACTCCCCACGCAGGCCAAGGCGTTTTCTGAGATTCCTGAGTATCGTTTGCAGCGAATGGTGCATCATCCGGTCGTCCAACAATTCTATGCCTCACAGATTCGGGGACAATGTAGTAAGTGTCTCGCATTCCCAACGGCTTAAAGATTCGCTCTGTCGCAAAATCAGTGAGGGATTTGCCACTCACTCGCCGCACGATTTCGCCTACGAGACTGTAGTTATAGTCATCGTAGTACATCAGTGTACCGGGAGTTTCCGACAGGGGGGCATCGTACCGAAGCAAAAGATATTCGTTAATTAGTGAATGCTGTGTCTTGTCTGAAGGTAGAATCTCAATTGTGCCTTTTCTCTTTTTTGCGTGTTCTTCGATGTCTTCGGTTCGGAATCCCGAAGTATGCGTTAGCAGGTGATGAACCATCACCTTATCCTTGCCGTCACCGATGAATTCAGATATATATTCCGCTACAGGGCGGTTGAGACTCAGTTGTCCATCTTCTACAAGCATCATCGCAGCGGTGGCTGTAATGGGCTTGGAAAGGGAAGCCATCGAGAATATAGAGTCAAGTTCAATAGCTGAGGAATCAGATTCTGGGGTTAAATTGCCAAACGCCTCATGAAGAACCATCACGCCTCGTCTAGCTACAAGGACAACAAGGGCAGGATGATGACCCTCAGTCACCCAACTTTTGGCGAGATTCGCGGCATGGCTCACCCGTTGTGCGGACATACCAGCTTCTTCTGGAGTTCCAGCTCTGAGTATCACTTTCTATCCTTTCCTATTTGGTGGTTAGATGCGTTAATGATCGATAATACGAGAGGGGTCGAGAGAAAAGTGCGTTGAAGTTCCGCACTGTGGATAGTATTCGCTAGTCTCTGGACAATGGCGGAGGCCGCATTGTATTCTTGACTAGCCGCTTTTGTATCTCCAAGCATATCGAACGCCTTTGCCTTTGCCGCTCGGAGACGCCATACCATTGGCATATACTGAATTTCCTCTGCCAAGTGAAGGGCCTGATTGGCGCAGACAATCGCCTCTGTGGGTAAATTGAGGCGTAGTTGAATTCGAGATTGTAACTCCAAAGCGGATACATGGGCGAATTTCCTCCCGATTGCTTCTGCCTGACGACTGGCGCTGAGAGCCTCATGCAATGCCTTTTCTGGGTTTCCCAAATAGAGTTCAATATCGCTTCTCACTTCTCCTGGCAGGATTGAGAATTGGTGTTTAGTATCCGGAATATCTCGGCACAGTCCATTTAACTCTTCTTGAACGAGTGTTTTGGATGCGAGGCAAGATTTTATTAAACGTAATTGAGCGATTTCTCTTAACCAGTCTCGTTTGAGGTACTCTACTTGCCGGATGGTCGCCTCGAACATTTCTGTCGCTTTCTCATATGCAGCCAATTCAAGGAAGTACATCCCCAGGCCAAAACTCTGGAATGCTTGACCGAATTGGTGCGCTTCATCTGTGACTTCATCTTGAAGAGAAGTCCACGCCATATCGTAGCGTCCAAGGTGTAATGCGGCGAGTGCCTTAATCGTTGGATACATCACTGGAGGCGTTCCAGTTTCCTTCGCTAAGTTGATGGCAGCATCAGAACATTCGATACACCTTTCAAAATTCCCAAATCCCAGATGCGTATACATCAAAAGAAAATAGACTTCCTTCAGCCGAGTTAGGTCGTGATGTGCCTCAAGTCGTTTTCGCAATGTTTCTCCGAACTCTACTGTTCTCGATGTGTTAAACATCGCTATCATGCTCGCGGTGATCAGCACTTCGTCTCCTATCTCGTGACTCAGGGCAAGTGCTTTGTCGGCATTCGTGCGTTGTTCTTGAGCAGACCAATATTTGAAGTCTGATGAAAACTGTACACCGAAAACAAGGGCCTTTATCATACTTTTCTTATCATTAAGTTCGCTGGCGAGGTCGTATGTAGCCGTCTGTAATTTAACGAATTTGGCGGCGAAATCCGGCTGATCAAGCGAAACAGTGTAATACGCCCGAACCAGACCCAGGAGTGCTTCAAGTTCTACTTGTCGATTACCACAAACCTTCGCATTGTTGAGCAATCGTTCGTAGTCATCGGCGGCTTCCATGCCTCGGTACAGTTCTAAGAACAGTTCCGCGCGGTGTTTCAGAATCTCATCATACACGTCAGACTCCGCCAGATCTAAAGCTTGGTTGAAATAGTCCAATGCCTCCTCATTCGCATACCGACCGGCGGTTTTCTGACCCGCCTTCGTCAGGTACTCAGTCGCTTTCGCCTGGTTCTCACTCCGACTGTAGTGGTACGCCAACTGTTCGTAATACTCTTCCACTTGGTGTTGATAAATGATTTCGATACCTTCTGCCACACGTTCGTGAAACAAGTGTCGTTGTTGTTCAAGCAATCCCTGATAGGTGGTTTCTTGTGTTAAGGCGTGCTTAAACGCGTACTCCAACTCCGGTAGAATCCGCTCTCGGTAGACCAGTTCATTGCTCTCCAATTCATCAAGCCTATCACTCAAAAGTGCTTGTTGTCCAGACAGATAGGCGAGTAACCGCTCTTGAAACACGCAACCAATCACAGAGGCACACTTGAGCACATACTTCACTTCATCTTGGAGACGGTCGATTCGGGATAGTATTACGCTCTGTATTGTGTCTGGCACGTTGATTTGCGTTATTGACGCTTTGGCCTTCCAACCACCAGCCTCTTGAAAGATTTCGCCCTGATCAATCAGAGAGCGAATCACCTCCTCAACAAAAAACGGATTTCCTTCCGTTCTTTGAAGAATTACGGCTTCGGTTTCAGCTGGTAGACTCTCAATCGCCAGCAGAGATTGGACCATCTGCTGGCTCTGTTGAGACGTAAGCGGATTGAGACGAATCGAGGTGCATCGGTCTCGATGTCTTGACGAGGCTATCCCGTCAATTTGCCAGCTTCGGTGTTCTCGCTGCGGACGGTACACGCAAACTAGCATCAGCGGTGTGGTCTCCAACACATCGAGAAGCACCCAAAGTAAATCCAACGATAACTCGTCCGCCCAGTGTAGATCTTCAAGAATCAAAACTAGCGGGTGTCGGTGAGCCAGTGCGATGAACATCTCCTGCATCCGCAACAGGGTCTGATGGCGAATCTGTTCTGGGGCCGCATATCGAATCTGCTCTTGATATGCCTCTGGCAGCTTTGCTGAGAGCACCTGACCCACGTAAGGGATGATACGTTGGGCATCTTCACCGAAAAGGTCGTTGATATGCCCAATCAGTTTGTCCGCGACATCTTCTTCGCTGTCTTGAGATGAGATCCCCAACTCTGTTCGCAGAATGTCGATAAACGGCCAGAAACTCATCGGCTGCCCAATCGAGATACATCGTCCTTCGAGCCATTGCAGTTGGTCGTGCGACTGGAACATCTCCCTTAACTCCTGTACCAACCTCGATTTGCCGATTCCTGCCTCACCGACAACGGTCACAATCTGCCCCATCTGTTCGTTTGCCAACGCATCGATAGCACCAACAAGGGAGGCGAACTCGACTTCCCGACCGATTAGCCGTGAGGTGAGCCCTTCGATTCCTCTTAATTTCCTCGGATTTTCAAGCGGACGAATCACCGAATGGGCGATCACTGGCATATCGAACCCTTTCAGTGACAACGGCGATAAATTCTCAAAGGCAAATGCACGCTGGGTGAATCGGTGCGTTTCTGAACTCACCAGGATCTGACCAGTATCCGCCGTCTCCTCAAGCCGTTTAGCAACGACAATGTCGGTACCATAAGCGGTATATTCGGAATGCAGCTGGGTTTTTATCTCTCCAACGGTCATGCGTGCTGTGTGAATGCCGACGCGAATCTGTAATCCCTTGTCGTGCATCGCATCGCGCATATCAAAAGCGGCGAGAATGGCGCGTTCTGAGTCGTTCTCATGGACAATCGGTGAACCGAAGAACGCCAACAACGCATCACCTCGAAAGCCGCTGATGATACCTTCATAACTGGCCACAATGTTGACGAGCACCTCGAAGCAATCCTGCATCAACTGGAAAGCCGATTCAGCGGATTGGCTGGCAGAAAGCTGCGTCGACCCCGTGATGTCTACCGAGAGCGCAGTAATGAGCCGGTTTTCTCTGGTATCTTGTGCGTCGGCAGCTGCGTACTTCTGAGCGAGTGCATCAGGAATAAGGCGCCGTATTTGGGGATTTAAGTCTTCAAGTTGAGGAACGGGTGTCGATTCAGCAGCGGGTCGTGGACTACCACCAACTGGCGTACCACATTCTATACAAAACCTCGCTTCGGCAAGGAGTGTGAGCCCGCATTTCGAGCAGGTCAATTCCAACTTCATACCACACTCCATACAGAATTTCGCTTGTGGTGGATTTTCATGCTGACAATTGGGGCATTGCATCAGAGTCTCCTAACCTTGCAGCTCGTGATATTGAGCCTCGAATTCTGCGGGTGTCAGATAGCCTAATGAAGAATGAGAGCGCTGATAATTATAACCCACATCCAGAAAATGCGAAAGCATAGAATATGCGTGCTGAAAATCGGTGAATTCTTCTGTCCAAACCAACTCATCTTTGATGTGTCCAATAACGCTTTCCGCGAAGGGATTTTCCCAGGGCTTGCCTTTGGCTGCCATTGAGATTTGACAATCGAGAGAAACCAGCTTTTCACAGTAACCTTGGGCAATGTACTGTCCACCATGGTCAGAGTGGTGAATCTCAGGAGAAATCCCTTTTGCAAGAGCAACATCCAACGCTTGGTCAACCAGTTGTTCGGACATATGTAATTCCAATTCCCAACCCCGTATCGCACGGGTGAACACATCAATGAGTATTGCCAAGTAGATGGTTTTGCCCCTTGCCAGCGGGATAAACGTTATATCGCCACACCAGACTTGATTGGGACGGATAATCTCCAAATCCTTTATCAGGTTTGGATATAAAGGCTTTCCCTTCTTGCTTTGAGTTGTCTGAATCTTTCGGTGTAACGGTCGCACCAAAAGTCCCATCTCACGCATGAGATGTCTGACGGTCTCTTCTCCAACGTCGATTCCCCTTCGATTCAATTGGTCAGTAATGCGTCGATAGCCGTAGCGCGTTTGTTTGAGGCAAATTTCTTCAATCGCTTTTCTCAGATGTGAATCATCGACTGCCTTTGAAGTGTAATAGAAACTGCTTCTTTGGAAAAAAAGTAGCTCACATAACAGACCCACATCATATTCAGCACTGGCTTGCTCAATGACATCGCGTTTTTGTTTTACCGTGAGTCGAAGTAACTCGATACTTTTTTTGAGGCAGAAAGCTCCAAAGTCAGACGCCCAACAAGTCGTTCGAGTTCAGCCGTTCGCTGAGCAGAGGCGTTATGACGGTGTTGTTTGGACTCAAAGATTTTGGGTGCTTCTTCTGTAAATTGCTGTCGCCATCGAGAAAGCAAAGATTCGCTGATGTTATGTTCGCGACAGATTTCAACAGGACGTTTCCGTCCACTAATCAAATCAAGGACACATTGGAGTTTAAATTCAGGCGTAAATTCTCTTCGTTTCTTTGACATGACTTCCCCTTTCTGGACAGTTAGAAATGATAAAATCTTGCTAAGGGATGTGTCCAGTTTTTATGGGGCAGGTCAAAGGAAGGACGGCTGTGGGTTGCCCATGCACGTAGTGGGATGGCATGTCTCGATAGCAGCACATTTCAACTGATGCCCCAAACTCCTGTCACCGAAGTAC
>JADFGN010000162.1 GCA_022567695.1 Candidatus Poribacteria bacterium
CCAGATCCGGCGTATTCTGATGATCGAACAACGGCCGTCTCTGAAAAAAACTAATCGTATTCGATATAAACTTGAGGGCCTCCAGGTAATTGTTGCCGCTGAAATGCGCTGCAAACATAAGATAAAAATTCAAATAGACGGGCGGATAGCTTATCATAGATCGATTCCCACCTACCGTGTTCCCATTCGGCTGGCGGTGTGGCACTGTATCTTTCTCGATGTTAACGAGAAACACAACGAGCTTGTTATCGATGTGAGAAGCTAGGTTGCCATCTTGTTCCAGAATATTGGATATCACAACGATATCCTCATTAAGATCAAAGCTCCTTTTTAAAAACTGATTCAGTTGACTTGCAATATGACTTATGGCGGAGTCTATCATTAGCAAAGATGTCCTATAACAGCGAAGAATATAAGCGTCAAGAATTATGGGTTTTCAGTGTTCATCGGGGTTCGGACGTTCTTTCCCCATTCATTTGACCTGTTGGTAAAAGTGAATGGTGGAGTGGTGAGTGGTGAATTCATCGACCACTCTACCACTCACCACTCACCGACTATCACGGGGGCGGTTAGATTTCGCCAAACCCTTTGCTCATACGGCTTTGACCGTGCCCAGTATTTTTGACACTTACATAAGGTGGTAGAGAAGTCCGGTCACCCGGACTTCCCCCCAGTTAGAATCCATCGTGCAATGAAACACTGTTTTACCGATAGGTGGACTGCCTTAGATTGCAGTCGCTATCTGGCTTTAGAGCCGTTCAGATGGACTCGTTTTAGAGATGACCATTATGGTATTACGCGATTTTTATCTCAGATGGATTAACCCAGCCGTTGCTAGGGTTCGACAAATGAAGCTTCTCACTGTTGCGCTAAGTATATTAACAATATCTTTTTTTCTTCCATCTTATTATATCTCTAATGAAGGGTCAGACTGGTTGAAGGGATATTGGTGTGCTTCTATCTGCGCTCTGTGGTTTGAACTTGATTGGAGATCCTTGTATTATTTTCCGTTTACCTTCTCTAATATTGTAATGATTCTGCTGCCTATACTCATGATGACTGCATGGAAACACCAAAAACCTCCAGTAGGAGTAATAGTCATTCAAATAATTCTTATTGCGCATGTTGTTTCATGGCCTATATTGCACTTGGTAGACGAGAATGAGATGATAAAGGACATAGGAGTTGGATACGAGACGATAAAGGACATAGGAGTTGGATACTATGTTTGGCTGGCATCGATGGTCTTGATGCTTTGGTGTACATTGACTAAAAATGTCGAACAACGCACGGCTGAAGCCGCCCGTGAGTTTGACCATTAGAGCCGCCTAGCAAGAACTATGACAGAAATGCCTTACCTATCCCGATACGAGATTGAACTTGGCATGAAATCTCAGAAGGATGCAGACCACATCTGTGGTCACGGGGTAATGGAGGAATGGAGGAATGGAGGAATGGAGTATTAGGGTTTGTCCAACCCCCCAATGCTCCAATCCCCAATCCCTTGCTACCCCAGAATTCCTACGTCGAACTCACGTTAGATTAGAACCTTTCCAGCAGCAATTTGGTGATTGGGTTGGGACGGCTGTAGTATTTCCGTGTGGCTTCGTCATGGCCTTCCCATAGACGGTGCGGAAAGATCGTGTAATTGCTCAAGTAGCGATCTGTCGTGCGGCCACAGTAAATGTGAATGGTTCGACGCTCCGAAGAAGTCTGTCGGACATTTCCCGCGTGAAACAACGCCGTGTTGAAGAAGATTGCTGTGCCAGCGTTGCCGGAGATGTGATGTGCTGTAGTGAGGTCATAAGATTCGAGTGGGAGCAGTTCTTTGGGGGGCGCTGTACCGGGTATGACGCTGAAGCTGTGTGTCGTATCGTCCACATCACTCAAGTAGAAGACGATCGATAAGTAGGGCGTGTCGTGCGGAACTTCAGCATTTCGACCAGTGGCATCACGGTGCCAATGACACCATGTATCCCCATCAGGATTGGGATGGCGGATGCGTACCGAATGTTCCTCCGCACAGAGGTCTGGCCCCATGATTGTTTCCATCAACGGCAACAACCGTGGTGGACGCATGGTGACATCGAATTCCGGATGAGCAAGCAGTATGTGAACATTGAGTTGATAATGCCCGTTTTCCCGCTCAAACCACATCACCTTATTCTCGACGAGATCGCGGTCTATAACATTGTTAATTGTGTGGACCTCATCGACAGATAAAGCATCAGGAACGACGAGATAACCGTTCTCTTTGAAAAATTCTAGCTGTTCTTTCATTACCTTTCTCCTTGTCAGTCGTAGGTCGATTTTCCAAAATCTTTCAGAAACGTTGCAGATCAAAAAGCCTTTGTTAATCGTGGTTCCGCCAATCTGAAGGTCAACACGCCGCCCAAGAAGACCAACACCGCGCAGCCGATAAACACAGGTTCAAATCCGAAGTTTTCAATCAACATCCCCAATGCAGGTGAACCCAACAGTGGAACCGCCTGAAGCAGACTCATCACCCCTAGATATTGTGGGTGTTTTTCTTCGGGAGAAATCTCGAGCGTATAGTTCATGATGATGCGATTGGAAACTGGCGTCAATCCCAAAAGGGCATACACGAGCCAATAGAAACGTCCTCCCGTCGGCATTCGACTGATACCGACCGCCAGCAACGGAACACAGGCGGTGATAAATATAAGCATCCGCATCGCAACTCGGTTGCCTCGCTTATCTGCGATGGCTCCCATTATCCCGGCACTCAGCGCACTTACCGTGTTCTGGACAATCACGAGTGTGACGAACTGAGTCGATCCCAACCCCAACGTCCGTTTGCCAAAAACCGTGTAGTGCGGGAAAAGGGGCCAACTTGAGAAGAATAGCAGCATGACAACTGCGAGCCTACGGAAATCTCGATCATACCGTAACAGCAAGAAACCTGAACTTACGAACTTGAGCAAAGGTAAGGTTTGCTGTGGCGGCGGAGAGGGGGGTTCCTTGAAATAAAGCGTAACGGCTGCGGCTAAACCGAAGAAGATTCCAGTTGCTGCAAATATCCAAGCGTAATTGGCATCTCCATTTCCCAGCCAACGCTTCATGAGGTAAAAAGCAGCACCGATGGCGAGTGTACATCCAATGATATTAGAATATGCGAGTAGACGCCCCCGCTGCTCTGCGCGGATGAGCTTGCCCTGTAATGTGCCGTTTGCCAGAGCATGGCAGCCAAAAGTGAACCAATGTAGCGTGTACAGCGCAAGAAAGCTCACAACGATGGCGTTTGATGACCAACGTGTCAGCCCTAATATCAATGCTAGCCCTAGCCAGGGAATCATGATACCGAACCCAGATAAAACAAACACAGCCTGTTTCCGAGGCATCTTTGCCATCTGGTGCGCGAGGATCAACTGAGGTATGCTTCGCCCAATTCGCGAAATGAGCGGCAGCCACCCGCGTATAACATCTGAAGAGGTGTAGATATCGATAAACCCCGGCATCACCACCGATTCGGTCTTGAAAATCCAGCCCATGCGCATGAAAATATGGTTTACAGCGAATATGATAAAATTGCGTTTTTCATGCGGTCGGGATTCTTTCATATTCCCCTACTGATCTTGGGCAGAGGCAACTCGTTCAGATTGCCACGGTTTTCTGCTACCATAATAATCACCTTTGCTTCGTAACGGAGGCATGGCACCCGGCAACGACAACGTATAAACCAAAGCATCCATCCAACCCTCTCCATTTCGAAGCCGATTTCGCAGGCGTGCTTCTTCAACGAATCCCGCTGATTTCACCAATGTTTTTTGGTCGTTGTCACAATCGGCGATATAAATCTGAAGTGTGCTGATGGAAAGTGCTTTCGCTTTTTGTGCGACGGCAGTTAAAAGTTCAGGCGTTTGATCAAAATACCCCGGGCACACGCGAAAACTCAGGGTGGCGACATGCTGCTCGTAAAAGGTGTCAAATCGCTGTACTACAGCCGCTCCGACAAGCCTCGCCTTGGGATTTTCCAACACCACAAATACGCCGCTTTGATTTTCAATTCCCTTCATCAATTTCACAAAATGGCTCTCGAACCGTGTATTACGGAAGCTTTGCGTGAAATAGTCTTTGATGAACCATCGCGGTTCAGGATGATTGTATAGCACGGAAGCACGAGGCAGATCGCCCCATGTCGCATCTCGAATCTGTGCCTTACCGCAGAAGGCCAGATAGGTCGTGTTAAAATGTTTTGCGTTGGGTGCCAGATATCGCATCCCATCTCCCACATTATACCAAAATTCGTGTTTTTCGTACAGACTGCCTGCGATCGGATTGGTAGTGCAAAGATCGAGTGCCATACCCTGTTCTGCTCGGAATTGTTCGATGAGCTTCGTCATGAGCGCAGATGCGATACCTTTTTGCCGGTGCTTTTCCGCAGTTTGTACAAACTCCACAACCCCCACATCCCGCGTATCCGTTGGGGTATAATAGCTCATACTCCCGACGACCTCACCTTCAATTTCGCCCACAAAGTAAGGTGTGAAAAGCCACGCTTTCATTTTTCCGCCGAGTAATTCATCACGGATAGCCCCCCAACATCCGACTTTGTTAGTATACTCAAGGAGTGGCGGATGTAGAATTTTAATGATGAGTTGTTCACCGGTCTTTAATTTTATTGTCTCTGTTATCATTCGACACTCCTGTTACATACTGCAAGTGCGCCTTTCCTTATTTCAACTCCGCCCTTTCATTTCGCTAAATTTGCGCGAAGCATGGCACTCTGCAAAACTGACGGATTCACCACCGATTCCGGCATCTGTCCCGTTAAGGCTCTTGCGACTTCGGTGGCGGCGATAACCTCCAAGTCGTAGATCGACTCCTCTGACATAAACGCGGCGTGCGGCGTGATGATGGCATTTCCGAGATGAAGCAAGGGGTCATCGGGGTTTGGGGGTTCTTCGGGCAACACATCCAAACCCGCTCCGGCGATCCAACCTTCCGTCAACGCTTCGTGTAAAGCAACGGTATCGATAATCCCGCCCCGAGCGGTGTTGATGACATAGGCAGTCGATTTCATTCGACGAAATTCTTCCGCTCCCAACATGCTCTGCGTATCGGGTGTCAGGGGGGCATGGATGGAGATGAAATCAGATCGGGTCAGCAACTCAGGGAAATCAACGCATTGAACGCCGTGCGTTTGAGCAACTTGTTGGGGCAAATTCGGCGAAAAGGCAATGACTTTCAACCCAAAGGCTTTGGCTTTCGGCGCAATCGATTTCCCAATTTTGCCAAACCCGATAATGCCCAACGTTTGTCCCCGTATTCGGTGTATTGGTGGCCCCACGTCACGGTTCCACTCCTTACTTTTAACGCCTCGATCGAATAGGGGGATTTTCCGAGCACACCCCAACAGTAGTGCCATTGCGTGATCGGAGACTTCATCGATGCAATACGCCGGGACGTTAGTGACGACAATTCCCAACTTCGTCGCGGCTTCCACATCGATATTGTCAAGTCCTATTCCGCAACGCCCGATGACTTTGCACTTTTTAGCGGCTTGAATGACATCGGCAGTGACCTGTTCCCAACAGGTGAGGATGCCGTCGGCTTGCGGGGCGAGGGCAATCAATTCTGCTTCAGCCCCTGTTTCAGCAACGATTAACTCTGCTCCGATCTCTGCGAGAACTTGACGCTCTGGCTCAACAGAGGGCCAGGCGTAATCGGTCATTAAAACGGTATATTTGGTGTCCATTTTCGTGACATTCATAAGAAAAATCTGTAGTGGTCAAGAATATATTACACATCATAGTAAGTCCATTACTGTGGGGCGAGGCATGCCTCGCCCTTACGGCTGTGAAGAATATCTTTGTTACTACAATTCATAAGAAAAATCGAATGATTGTCGTAATCCTTTCCTTCCTATTTCTCAATGACCATCCGGCGCGTCGCCGTGAAATCATCAACTTTTAGGCGATAAAAGTAAACGCCGCTGGCAACCTGCTCTCCACGTTCATCTCGACCATCCCAATACGCCGCACGACCTCGGGACAGGTAAGTCCCAACAGGCTTACGTCCAGGCGCAATTCTACGAATCAGTGAGCCGTCAACGGTGTAAATTGAAATTAAGGCCGTTGCGTCAGAGGCAATCTGAAAAGGAATCCACGTTTCAGGATTGAAGGGATTCGGGTAATTCTGAAATAGGGCGTTGCGCTTGACTGCCCCAAACGCGGTGGGTAGTTTTCCCTGCGGCTCGACCGCCACAACAGATGAATCAGATTCTCGGATGTGAATTGTCCTATCTGCCGGAACGTCTTTGAAGGTTTGGATAATTCCACTGGGCCATCGAATTTCGATTTCCTCCGCCTGCCGATACTGCCCCAATCCAAAGTTAAGTGCGAGGCTATTTTGGGAAAAACTGCTTGAGCCGCTGGCAACCTCTTGGATCTGCGTCTGTCCGCCAGCAGTTACGCGCACCCGTGTGCCAATGGCACTTCGGTTACTCATCGTCCCCTCCAATTGCACCTGTACCCAATGGTGATTGTCAAACTTCTCGGTGAAGATGATCGGGTAAGCGGGTGTTGTTTGTGTGCCTGCGTTTGTCACCAACAAATCTACGTGTCCGTCATTGTTCACATCTCCTGCTGCGAGCCCCACCGCAATTGTATTATTGCCATCTTCGTCTTGAGTTAGCAGCCCATATTTTGCTGTCGATTCTGTAAATGTGCCATCGCCGTTGTTAACAAAAAAGCGTCCCGGATTATCGTCTGTGCCTAGGAAAGGAAAATTACCAACATAGTAAAGATCGCTATCACCATCGTTGTCGAAGTCCGTAAAGACAGTTCCCCAACCGAACTCCCAATGCTTCACGCCTGCTTCCTGTGCTACATCCGTAAACGTCCCGTCTCCGTTGTTACGGTAGAGGGCGTGCAGATTGGTATCTTGCTCCTCAAACTGGACGGAAGTCCCAAGATTCGTCGCGAAAAGATCGAAATCTCCATCGAGGTCATAATCGCCAAATGCAAGCCCCATCCAGCTTCCCGTGACCGTAAATCCTGCTTCTGTCGTAACATCTGTAAACTTCAGGTTGCCATCGTTACGGAAGAGCATAATCGGACAGAATTCACCTTCCTGTGCAATCCCTTGATCATTTGCCGCGAAAATATCCTGATCGCCGTCATTGTCGTAGTCACAAAAAGCGACAGCCCACGAATATGCCGCCGCTGTTCCTGTCTGCTCAGTGATGTTGGAAAATGTCAAATCTCCGTTATTATGGTACAATTGGTTCAGTCCGTAGACCAGATCGGTTGCTCCGACGTAGAGGTCAACGTAGCCATCATTATCGATGTCGGCAAACGCACAGGTGGTTGAATTAAATTTTGACACGACGCCAGCCGATTCAGCGATGTCCGTAAACGTCCGATCGCCATTGTTCAAGTAAAGCTTATTCCAACCATCGTTTGTAACATAGATATCCAGATCGCCATCGTTATCAATGTCGGCTGTCGCCACGCCGTGTCCTCGTCCCAAATCATCAACGCCAGCGTGCTTCGCTACATCGGTGAAGTTTCCGTCCCCATCGTTTTCCAAAAGTCGATTTGGGAATCCCTCGCCATTCGTCACGTATATGTCGAGGTCGCCGTCGTTATCGTAATCGAACATGGCCACACCGGGGAATGCGCCCATAAATTCCCACATCCCCGTTTGATGCGCAAAAGGCAAAATCTTTCCTCCTGCCCAGCCTGTCGTATTAATGAATAGACAAACAATCAGCAACAATGAAAATCTCCAGTAGCTTTTTCGCATTCTCTTTTCTCCACAGGTCTAACGATTTTCCAATCATTTTATTCCTCTACATCGGAATTGTCAAGCGGAAAGATGGCGTGCAGAAATATACAAATGGGCGAATCTGCTCAACTGATTCAGATGCTGCTCTGAGAGGTAAAATTTGAAAATCTTCAAATTGACAAATCACACCGATTCAGATTTAATTTGGAAACACACGATACATTGGAATATCAAAGATTACGCCGATAATGCTGAAAATGCAGGCACTCACGTAATCCCCCAAAAGTAACCCGATGAAAAAGGGCATTGCACGGCGATATGCACGAATACCACCATATTGCAGGATGAGCTTTTTTAATACCCACGAAACACACATCGGCATCCAGATAAGGTCGATGATGAAGCTATGTCCAACAGCGTAACCGATCGGGTGGAGGGGCCATCGCAGGAAGTAGGTGCGGAGAAACATCAGCAGAAACGTGGTGAGCATCCCTCCGCCGATGAAAGGGAGGCTACCGAGTCCACTTTCGGTGGGATAATCCAACCATGCTCGTAACTGCCGATACGGAATCAATCCCATCCGGGTTCGCCATAGGTTGACGTGTGGTGTGCCGGCCCCTTTGACATAATACATCCGCAGTACATTCCAATATGCCGCGATAATCCCGACAATCATAGCAAGGACGATTACCCAGAACATCGAGCGCGAGCGAATTTTTGCCGCACGCGCAATTCGCAAACCCTCAAGTTGGTGCGGCATTACTGCACATCTATACTCAAGATTAAACCATTGCAGACATGCAAGCACCGTGAGATTGGTTGGATTCAGCGATCTCGAGCCTGCGAGATGTACCATCAAATTCTGCGGGTTGATATACGGTCCAAAATTCCAGATTGTGCCGCCTTCAGCGCGGATGCGGGTCAACCCCACCATGTAGAGCAGATATAACGCAAAAAAGATTGTCGGTACAATGAAATTCATCCCCGCAAGGCGACAGAACGCAACCATAAAACCGAATCCGCCGATAAGACCCAGCCACGCATATCGTTCATGGATGGGTTCGTCAGATTTCCCACCCCGCCATGCGTTTTTAATTGTCTCAGCAAAATGCCGTCTCCCCATCCACAACGTCATCAAGGCAAGTCCGAGCCATGCCCCTACGCCCTGCTCCGCGATTGCAGGATAACGCGCCGTTGGTCCCCAAACTGACCCGCCGCCTGTGCTAATCATTACCGCCAAAACCTGCTGTCCCTTGCGGAAAAGATAAAAGAACCAACAACTGAACGACACATCAAGCGGGATAAAGTAGGTGAGGCCAATCACGCAGGGATGAAAGGCAATCGGAAATCCACCAATGGCGTTCCACGGCCTTTCGTTAAAAAGATAGCCGATGTCGAACGGTTTGACTTTGATATACGGGAGTTGAGGGTAATAGTATTGCAGCGTATTGTTGGTTTGTATCGAAGCGGCGATCAGGAAGCCGACCCAGAGATAGCGGTTCTTCAAGTAATCGGTGAAGCGTCGTTCACGCAGACTCATCTCGATCGGCAACGTTGTGATCGGAAATGCAAGTTGCTCCTGTTCAAGCCACCGTTTTCGTAGTAACACGTTCAGACACAACAGCATCCACAACAACACAAAAGTGAAAACGCTCCATGTCAAGATTGGGGTGAGCCATGCGTGGAGGTGGTCGGCGCGATAAAAGGTCGATTCACCGAGGTAGAGGTGCTTAATCGCCTCTTTGCTCTGCGGCACGAACCAACTCGGAATAGCGGGGTAAAAATCGCTCCACGCATTCTCAGGGGTTGCATACCAGAAGGGATTACAAAGTGCTGTCACCAAAAAACCGAACATCCCGATTCCGTTGATGCTCATGCCGATGGTGAGCATCACGTAAATCGTCAGCATCTCCGCACCCGTGAGAGCGTAACGGGGCACAGCTTTCTCTAAGAAAACGTTAATCAGAACAAGTACAAACAGGATAAAGACTGCGCCGATTAGAAGCGATGTCGATGTAATCTCAGTTACGCCCGTCACCATCTCGGAATTCGAGATCCAGAAAGCACTCAAAGGGATGAGAAGCAAGCCGATGAATATTGCGCGTTTGGTCATTTTTTCCCATCAATCGTGATGATTCATTGTGCACAACACGGTACACGTTTCACGATTATTTGTCAACCTATTTTTAGGCATGGGGAATTTCTAATAAAACGACCGTTAACTGTAGCATACAGTTGTAAAGTTAGGAGTGTCAACCAATTTGTAATTGGAGGAGAAATGATGATTCCTGACACACCACAAATGTACACACTAATGGATGGTGTCGCACAAGCCATTGGGTTGAAACATTGAAAGGGCACAAGTCGCTTTCCGGAGGTGTCGGAATGAAACTCAAGGAATGATTGGCTTTCATGGTGTTGGGTGGGTTGTGCTAAGACACATCTGACTTCATCTCAACTTTACCGATACTATTTATCCGAATAACGTAGCTACCAAGAATTTTATCGCCATGTTTGACGACAAGCTCGAGTTTACCGGGGTTTGAAAGTGGCATCCCCAGCATAGCCATGCGAAGGCGTAGCCGGGACTTGTTTCCGAATCCCAATTCGCGGTCGGCCTCATGGATCGGTTCCCCGTTCAATTCCGTGCTTAACGTAACTGTAAGTGTTTGTCCATCTTGGGCATCTCGCTCGAAAACTAATAGCCATTCCACTGGAGGCGATAAAAACGGGAAACTCGGTGAGGCTATTTCCTCGATGATGTTGAACGCCGAAAAGTTGTTTGAATAGTTGTCCAAAATGACGCCCTGTGCGCCAAGTATCAATGTTAGCTTCATCAGGCTTCCCTTTACTAAGGTGAGAGCGATATATCCATCGAATCATCCGCCGCTAACCGGCTTGAAGTGCTAAACGAGTTATCCAGCGTTATCGAAGGTTTGATTTCCATAGAGTCCGTGTTCTTGCCAGTCGCTTTTAAGATTTGTATAATATGCGCTGCCCAATCAAGTCCATTCGTATTGACCTTATCAAGAAGATTAGAGATCTCATTGTAATCCCTATATGACAGGGAAACCAACAGGGCATAAGCGGCAACGACCTCTTCACCTGTTTTTTCAGGCTTTGATGCAATCTCATTGTATTGCTCAATTAGCTCTTCTGCGCTGAATTCCGACGTCGCATCAGATAGTGCAGAAGATTCTTTAAGCCTTCTGAACAGGTACATCGGCGTGTTAGCGTACAGATAGATAGGTCCGAGTTCGTTTAAATCGAATCTGTATTTGGGTTCCATGGTTTTATCCTGTAAAATTTGATGCCTTCAGGCTTGTAAGGACAATTAAAAAATGCATGAATAACCTCGGGGCCCTTGCCCCATTTGCTGCAAATCCATGGTACGGGAAATGATATGTTCCTGTTCCTGATTTCAACAACTATACCGGAATGTTGTATATCTCCACCTTCCTGATAAATAGCAACGTCACCCGGCAATGTATTTGCCTGAGCAACTTCCTCATAGCCGTCGTCTGAAATGATTAGTTTCAGGGAATCTAATTCAAATATCCCCGTTCTTCGGCTCGCAAACGTCATACCATGACAGTTATAAATCGGAGATACACCACTACGAAATGTGCAGTCCTTACGATACTTATCCAATTTGTGTAATTGATTGAGTTCAAAAGGTGTGATTTCTTTAAATTGCTGGTTGTCTATGTCTCTGCCTTTTCTGGTTTGGACGACAATGTTATGTTTTTCGTTTCCAAAAAGCATTGGCATAGCCTTTATCGGCTAAAATTCAGAGCTTATTAACACAGTATATCATATTGTCTTGTTAGGCTCAAACCAAAAAAGCGACTCCCGGAGCAAACTGCTCCAATCGATTTTCGTCTCCAGTGTATCGCCAGAATTTTATAATTTATCACTCGATTTTACGATCTATCGCCCCTCAATTTCAACCTATTTTTAGGCGTGAGGATTTCTATAGCCTCTCCTTTACAATCTGAAGGTTCTTGTTGCATGAGACATTTTTCGATTGACCCAAAATCGCATCGCGGGTATACTGATGAGCAGAGGAGCAAGGACCTGAAGTTTTTCGTCTTATTGAGCATGAACCGGACAAAGTTATCAAATTTGCCATCCGCTTCTGATATTTCAAACGTAGTGCACTGTAAAATAGGTGTTGACACGTAGCCGAACTTGCAAAAGTTCGGTTCTGAATTCCCCGCTACGCGGGATTCAAAGCAACTTGCGAATTCAGCTACACATCACATCAATCAAACTCCTGATATTTTGAGTTTTCGATGTATACCAAAGCTCAAGCTCGACAACGCACCCGGAATTCATTTTTTATATCTTTGCTCTTGCACATGATTGCATTCGGCGTGATCAATATCAATCTTCCGCGATGGTACCACCCCCCGCCAACTGCAGAACCCATCGTCATGGAGCCTATTGAGATTGTGGACATCCGACGCTTCCATGTAACGCGCGCGGAGAAGAAACAGATCTCTGCTCCCAAATCACAGGCTCAACGGTTGGAAAATATTAGCCAAGCTCCGGTCGAAATGGTACAACGGGTCCCAGCCAAGATAAAGCCGAAACTGCCATCTGAACCGATAAGTCATATCCAGCCGCTCCCCGCTCTTACAGTGGAAGCACTTGGTACAGATGTCAGCTTGCCGCTATCAAATTCACCCCTATCAGAACACGTCAGCGATGAAGCACAATTTAACGATTCCGTTGAATCTCCACAACCTCTTGAGGTTGAAATCAAGTACGAACTCTCCACGGAAGCAGAGCAAACCGAACAAATTGCGCAAAATGAAATTCCAAACGGTGAACAGGTTTCTGAGGGTGAGCCGCTTAGCCGTGAAGCACAAATTGGCAATGCGCTGGGTGCAATTGCTGAAAGTATTGCTGACGGAGCAAGTTCGTCAGCCGTTGATATTGTTTTTCTGTTAGACGCCAGCGGAAGCATGGAGGACAACATTCGTGCGGTAGGAAATCACCTGACTGGCATGGTAGAAACTTTCCAAGAAAAACAGGTCGATTTCACGATGGGGGTCGCTACATTTAAATATAATGCCCTGATTTTTCCTCAGACGCGGGATTATCAAAAGTACGAACGCTTGCTGGCAAATGTCAAATGTGGCGGCGATGAACGGGCTTACGATGCAATCGTCAAATCGATCGCCAGGGTGAAATTCCGTTCTGGCGTTGAGCGGCGTTTTATTCTTGTCACCGATGAACCGTGCAAAGGTTCTTATACCATACTTGAAGTGCTCAAACGTTGTCGAGAGGCGAAGATTAAGATAGACGTTATCGGCATCAACGACACCCTGCAAAAGGCTTTGGCGGTTCAGACCGGTGGATTGTGGTTTCCTATACCGGGTGGTTAAAGCCGGGTTGAAAGGTCGAAGCGCCGCGTTTTCCAAGCTTTTTCGTCTGCGTATTTCCTTTGACAGGTTAAGGACAGTGTGATACAATGGAAAC
>JADFGN010000163.1 GCA_022567695.1 Candidatus Poribacteria bacterium
TTAAACGAGTTTTACTCTGGGGGAGTTTTGTCTCTGCCAAACCGGAACCGGGTGATCTGGATTACTCGATCGTCGTCGACCCACGACATCCTACAACAACAATTGAACTGGAAGATCGACGTTTCTTTATTCCGCGCTATGCTCGCATGTATTATGGTATCGACCAAAACTATTTGGTGTTGAATGAGTATCCACTTGAACGCTATTTTCAATCATTAGAACTCTTATGCCACGATAGGGCTGGTCAACCACGTGGTATCTTGGAGGTAAACTGTTATGGCTAAACCAGGTAAAGTTAAAAACGACCATCAACTTGGGATTACTCGCGAGAGACTTGAAGGGGCATTCAGAGCATTAGATTCCTGTGGGGCAGAGGAGGTAGATGAATCCGTTGTTCAAAGCATCTTATTTACGATCATCAACCTCCAGCGGGAGATCATCGAATATCTCGACCACAAAATCGATCAGCAAAAGATTGCATCCGCCGCTGAACATTCCCCAAAACAGATCGACAAATCAACCCCAATCTGATTCAGAAGTTACGGGAGAAGCGAATTATCTGTGAGTTGGGGCATCTCTGAAATTAGGATGGCTTCAATGCCCTGGGAATCCCTAAGTTCGTTGATGAGTTCTGCTGCATCTTCCCGCTTGAGGAAATGCCCGATTGTGACACGATACCAAGGCTCAGAACGAATCTCAGTTTGAGAGAGTTGAATTTCTTCACCTAAGTCTAATGCTTCTAAGGATTCAACAAGCAATGCCGCGTTCTTACGATTTTTAAACGAACTCACCAAGAGCGTCCATTTTGGAGCCTCAATCTCTTTTTGAACCACAGGCACGTTTGGCGGCCATTTTGCCTCGATTTTTTGATTGGCTTCAACCACCCGCGAATCTTCAACTGTCAGCAACACAATCTCCACGCGCCGATTTTTACTCCGATTGGCTTCTGTATTATTATCGACGATCGGCTTATCTTCACCATAACCGATTGCCGATAATCGTGACGGTGAAATAGCAAACTCATTCACAAGGTAAGTCATCACTGCATTCGCACGTTTTCGAGACAACTCAAGGTTGTAACTTGATTCTCCCATGTTGTCAGTATGCCCCTCAACGAGTATCTGAGCGTCTGGATATGTCGTGATGGCTTCGGCAGTTTCCTCAAGTGCCTGACGATATTCGCTCCGAATTTCATAGGAATTTGTGTCGAAAGCCACGCCCGGCAATGTCAATACGATTCCACGTTCCTCTTGATGGACGGTAATTGATTCACTTCCATCTGTTGTTTGATCGTTTTGTCTTAAATCGACCACGGCGAGAGGGGTTTCTTGCGTGGTACGGTTGCCGCCAAAATCATAAACCGTCAAGGCACAGCGGTAATCGGAATCTGATTTTAGGCGCAATTTATGCTTTTGCCAATCGTTCCAAACGATAGTATTCGGCGGATGGCTTTTCCCTTTAATCTGATCAATCACCTTTCCTGCGCCATCGAAAAATAGGAGTTCCCACTGTTCAATTTGATTCAGGTCAGATGCCCGCACATGCACTGTTGGCATGTTGACGACTAAGCCTTCGCCTAAACTCGCCTCGGTAGTGTCTCCGTTCTTAGAGACAAGTATCAACGGTTCTGCGGAAAGATCGAGTTCGGCGGGAATCGTATCGACAACGATGTCTGTTTTCTGGTGTGGGTAACGGTTACCTTGTTCATCAAAAGAGATCAACTGTGCAACATAAATTCCATCGCTCACCAAATTTTCTTCGGCATCCCGACCATCCCATGTCATCGTTTTCATTGGCAAACCAGTCCCGGAGTATATCCGAACAACTTCGCCGTAATTATCGCGGAGTTCCAACTGCCACGCTTCATCTTCAGCGACCTCGAAGTCAAAGACCGTCAGATCTTTAACCCCATCCCCGTTCGGTGAAATTACTGCTTCCGAAATCTCCAGACTGTGTTGAGGCTGTGGTTTCGGCATGATGATAGGGGCGGGTTCTGTTAGTGGTATCTCTTTGGTAGTTACGATTGGCGGTTGGATTATTGGTGACCGGGGGGATGTACCCCAACGTAGAGTTGCAGAAATCCAGTGGACGCCTCCATCCAGATTGCCGCCACTAACATAAGCGTAGTCGAGTTGCCCAGTATCATTGCTCAAGCCGAACCCTCTGGACCACTCCCCTTCGGTGAAAAGATCGTAATTGGCAATCGCTGTATATCCGATGCGAACTCCGAGCCGTTTGTCGAAAATCCACCTTTCAGCTCCCAAATGTGCTCGGAAGCGATCGCGCCATTCAAACTCCTTATCATTATGCAAAACAATGTCGCTAGACAAAATGGTATCGGTATCGAGGTGGTATGTCGTTCCGAGTCGTGCCACAAGTGGCATCTTCTCAGAGATTTTCTCTTCTTCCCGAATACCTCCACCGATATTTTCAATACTCAACCCGACAGCCATTGCATCCCCCAACCGTTGCAACTTTCGCGAATACAGGAGCCCCAAATCCAGACTCCAACCGATTTGTACACTGAGCGCACGATTGCGCCGATGATGGCGTATATTTGCCCCCGTTGCAATACCATTTCCCAAAGAGCGACCGTATCCAAAAAGCATCACCCGATTGGTTTCGTCATCATTTCCCCAACCATCAAACCATGAAGCAATTGAAAAGTTACCGACATCTTTCGTCGTAATTCCCATTTTCCATGGATTCAGCGCAAGCGAAAATGCGGCTTCCCGGTCCTGCGATTCGTCAGCAAACGGCAGGCCGACGAGAGAAAGTTCAGTGCCTTTCAGAAAACCGAGTGATGAGGGGTTCCAAAAGGAACTATCGCTAGCGGCTGGACCTGCCGTGAACGCACTTCCCATGCCAAGGGCCCTCGCACTTGTGCCGACGAAAATCCTTTGATTTTTTAGCCCTGATGCCGCTCCAGCAATTGATAAACTAAACAGTGTCAATATGAGCGTGCTTGTAATTGTGAAAATTCTCGATTTCATCTGGCTGACTCCATTTCGTTTGTAAGCTATCGTATTCCGTCGCCTCTGAACGCTGGTTTTACAACGTCATAAACGTTTGCTTTGGATTGATGGATACAGAAAATTCTGCGATTATGCATCTTGAATCCGATCTCTGGAATTAGTATCAGTCAATCCGCGGCTTGCCCATGCTCTGCCCGCGTGAGCATTTGGATTTACGCTTGTGTGACTATTCTCATTATGGTAAAATGAATTGAACACAGGCCACATTTTAACGAGACCATCCATCCCCTTGAGGTTATTATGATCAAGATTGGTATTGCAAGTATAGATATAACTCCCGGCGAACCCGTTTGGCTGACCGGATACGGTTCGAGGGATCGAAAATCGGAGGGCGTTTACCAACCGCTTGTTGCTGGCGCGATTGCCATCAGCAGCGACACCGACGACGTATTAATCCTAACGGCAGACCTTATCGGCTATGATCTGGCTTACGCGGCGGCGGCGAAGGCGCGGATTGCTGAATCCATAGGGTTGCTGCCCCATCAAGTTGTGTTGACCGCGACACATACACACTGTGCCCCGTTCTTCTACCGGATGGCGATGCCCGGTGAGGTTGAGGAAGAATACGCAAAATTCCTCGAAAGTCAGCTTGTGAAAGTTGCGGTTTCGGCGAAGAATCAACAAGTCGAAGGTGAGATTGCATTTTCTCGGGGTCGTTCTGAATTCGGTGTCAACCGGCGTTTACCTGATGAGACCGGACGAGCCCGGTTTGGGCCAAATCCGGATGGGCCAATAGACCGCGATCTGGACACGATTTGGTTTAAGGATACCGATGGACGCCTAATCGGCAGCCTAACAATTTTCGGTTGTCATCCAACGAGTCGGGGTGGATACTTGGTTGGCGGAGATTATCCCGGCTTTCTGTGCCGTGCGTTGAGTGAACAGACGGAAGCACCGGCATTTTTTTCAACGGGGTGTGCGGGTAACATCCGCCCTTGGTTCAAAGGGGAAAGTGGCGGGTTTGAAAGTCCATCCCTTGAGGAACTTGAAGCCGCATCACGCACAATGGCTGATGAAGTCATGGCTTCTCAACGAGATACCATCGCGGTTGACGCCGAGAATCTGTGTGTTGCTAGTGAATTCCATAGCCTACCGTACACCGACCTCCCAAATACCGGCACGCTATCTGACCAGTCAGAAACGCATTCTAATCCGCTCATCAGACGTTGGGCATCAGAAATGCTCAAGCTGGTTGAGGCCGGCGGATTGCCGACGGCTTGCCCGCAAGAGGTTCAGGTTGTGCAATTTAATCCTGAGCTACGGGCGGTGTTCCTCGGCGGCGAAGTTCTGACAGAAATTGGTATGCACATCAAAGCTGCGCTCCAGCCCGCAATGACACTTACCGTTGCATATAGCAACGGGTTAATCGGCTACGTCCCAAGCAAGGAAACCTATGATCTGGGAGGCTACGAAGTGGACGGGTCACACTTTTACTTCCTGCGTCCGGCTCCTTTTGTAAAGGAGATCGAAGACCTAATCGTTGCGAAGACGGCAGGCATTGTCGAGAAGCTTGGATAACAGGAATGATGTGCTTTAATTTTCAGTATTAAGGTCAATATTTTATGGAATGCAAAACTTGTTTTGCAGAGACTGACTCCAAAATGTATAGTTTATTCGTCAAGTTATACTGTTTTAGAATTGAAAAGTCCTAATGGCTGTAGGTCGAGATTCATATCTCGACAGCATCCTGTCGGGTTTGCCCTGCGGGTGGGAAGAAGAACCTCGCGCAGAAACCCGACCTACAGGACATTTCATTTGCGAAATAGTATTAGTTGTAGTACTAAGCATCAACAATTTTGGGATTCCAGTTCTCATCAGTGTTCCAATCTTCTTTGAACTCAATTTGGATAAACTTAACTTTGCTGGAACGACGGAGATTGATTATATGGCACAAAAACGTTCAGATGACACTAATGTTATTGTTTTCTTCACAGACCAGCAGCGATGGGACACATCAGGTCTCCACGGTAATCCGCTTGACCTGATGCCTAACTTCGATCGGATGGCACAGCAGGGGACGCATGTCCACAAATCATTTACGTGCCAGCCGGTATGCGGACCAGCCCGCTCCTGCCTTCAAACGGGATTATACCCCACCCAAACAGGTTGCTACCGTAACGGCATCCCTTTGCCTTCAGATGCCAAGACGCTCGCCCACCATTTCCGTGATGCTGGCTATGCAACAGGCTATATCGGCAAATGGCATCTTCATGACCAGGGCGTTGCGGGGCCAGTCCCCAAAGAACGTCGGTTTGGTTATGACTACTGGCTTGCCTCCAACGTCCTGGAGTTCACTTCCGATGCGTATCAAACAACACTATACAACAACGACAATCAGCCCGTCAACCTCCCCGGCTATCGCGTCGATGCAGTGACGGATGCAATGATTCGTTACATTGATGTCCACCAAAACGAGCCATTTTATCTGTTCACGTCGTACATTGAGCCGCACCACCAAAACCATCTCGACGACTATCCGCCGCCCGATGGCTATCGTGAGCGCTACACAGGCAAGTGGGTTCCGCCTGATCTCGCGGCTCTCGGCGGTTCAACACATCAACACCTCGGCGGATATTACGGCATGGTCAAACGGCTCGATGAAGCACTCGGCAGATTGCTGGACGCACTCAAGAGTCTGGATTTAATCCGTAATACAATTATACTTTTTACGTCCGACCACGGATGTCACTTCAAAACACGTAATTCTGAGTACAAGCGTTCTTGCCACGAAAGCGCAATCCGCGTACCCACCGCTTTGCATGGGCCTGGCTTCGTTGGTGGTGGGCAGATCCAACAGCTTGTTAGCCTCATCGATCTGCCGCCGACACTTTTGGATGCGGCTGGTTTGCCTGTCCCTAACGAGATGCAAGGACGTTCTATCCTCCCACTGGTTCGAGGGGAAACGGATGGGTGGCCTCAAGAGGTTTTCGTCCAGATCAGCGAAGCACAGGTGGGACGTGCTGTGCGGACACAACGCTGGAAGTATGGTGTCGATGCGCCGGACAAAAACAGTGGACGTGACGCAGGTTCAGATCGCTATGTCGAGCAATATCTCTATGACCTACAGGCAGACCCATACGAGTTGACTAACCTCATCGGACGAGAATCGCACCGGGCGGTGGCTGATGTGATGAGAGAACGTCTCAGCCGTCGAATGGTTGAAGCGGGTGAAGATGCACCGACCATTGAACCTGCGGACCCCATCCGTAGCGGTCAACGCCATGTCTCATCGGAAGAAGCACAGGCTTAAACAAAACCAAGGGAAGATTGCCATCACCGAAACCTCACCTCCAATCCCTCTCCTCCGAGGAGAGAAGATACAAGGACAATCGAATGAAAATTACAAAGCTGGAGACATTTCTTGTAAAACCGCGTTGGCTTTTTTTGAAGGTCTACACCGACGAAGGCTTAGTCGGGCTTGGCGAGCCGATCCTTGAAGGACGAGCACTGACATGCGCTCAAGCCGTTGATGAACTTGCCCCATACTTAATCGGGAAAGATCCGCGGCGTGTTGTTCATCACTGGCAGGGGATGTATCGCCACGCTTTCTACCGTGGCGGCCCCATCCTCACAAGTGCGTTGAGCGGTATTGAGCAAGCACTTTGGGACCTCGCAGGAAAATCGCTTGGTGTTCCTGTCTATCAATTATTTGGCGGCCCAACGCGAGAGCGTATCCGTCTATACAAGGGCGGCGGCGATCCGGACACCATCAAAGAATGGATTGCCAAAGGCTTTACCGCTTTCAAAACGGGGGTGGCTGGAGGACGCACCGCTAGAATTGTTGAGAACAAAGCCTTCGTCGATCGCGCTGTCGAGCGCTTCGCGGCATTGCGTGAGGCCGCCGGTCCAGAGGTCGATATCGCCATCGACTTCCACGGCGCGATTAGTCCCCAAACGGCGAAGCTCCTAATCAAAGCGTTGGAGCCTTATCAGCCGATGTTTATCGAGGAGCCGTGCCAATGTCAGAACGTGGATGTGATGGCGGAGATTGCTCGCGGCACCCATCTGCCAATTGCCACGGGCGAGCGAATCTTCACGAAGTGGGGATTCCGTGAAATTTTGGAGAAGCACGCAGCGACTATCCTCCAGCCAGATCTGTGCCACGCAGGAGGAATCAACGAAGTCCGAATCATCGCTGGCATGGCGGAAGCCTACTACGCAGGCATCGCGCCCCACAATCCGCTGGGACCAATCTCTTTGGCGGCTTGTATCCAGTTAGATGCTTCGATTCCAAACTTCATTGCCCAAGAACACACAATGTTAGGAGAGGGTTACCTCAAGAATCCGTTTGTCTTCAAGGATGGGTTTGTCGATTTGCCGACTGGCCCCGGCTTAGGCATCGAACTGGACGAGGACGCGCTGGAAGATAAACTCGACCATGATTGGCGAAATCCTGAGACATATCATCCCGATGACAACTCGGTGGTTGATTGGTAGCAACCGTTCAGGTGGCCCGACTTAAATCCCTTTAAAACCTGAAAGCGAGCGCATGATGCCCAGCCCGAAAACACGCAAAGACCCACAGATCCTCTCGCCGCGACAGCAGCATCTCCTTTTAGATACGCTGCATCAGGCAGAAAATGTCCGCGATGGAACGCTGATTTCCCTCGTCCTCAAAACTGGACTCAAGAGCGCCGAAGTCTGCGGACTGAATGTTGCTGATGTCTGGCAAGACGGTTAGGTCATTACAACGCTAAAGGTTCGCCGAGAAATCGGAACCGTTCGACGTCTGTCGATAAATCATGACGTTCAGAATGCTATTGAAGATTTCATCGACTCGAAAAGCCGGGTTGGAGAGTCACTTCGATCTTCTGCGCCGCTTTTTTGCACGGCGCGTACCCAAAAGCGACTTGTTCCGCGTGATTTGCAACGGATGATGGAAAAGGCATCTACTATCCTCGGCCAAAAATTCACGCTGAACGATTTGCGTCACACTTTTGCGACACAATTGTATCAAAAATCCGAAGATCTGGAATCGGTGCGGGTCGCCCTCGGCTTGAGTCGTTTTAAGCTCCAACAGATTGCCATGTATACCAATTCGAGTGAGTCAGGGGTGTCGAGCGGAAAGCGGCCTCATGTTGAAAGCGATAACGATGTCGAAATCATCCAACCCAAACAGGGCGTCTGGCGGACTTATGATATCACCGATGAATTGCCCGCAGCCGGGGTTGCGTGCCTGCATGAAGACCGCCACGGCTATCTGTGGCTCGGAACCGTAGGCGGCGGGCTTTATCGATACGATGGGGCGGAATTTGTCACCTACACGACCGCCGACGGGTTAGCTGATAATCGTATCAGCTTCAAAATCTGTGAAGATCGCCAGGGTCGATTGTGGATTGGAACCGAGGGTAGTGGCGTCTCTTGCTTTGATGGTAGGCGACCACAAGGGTCGCAGCTACGGACTTACACGACCGTCGATGGGCTCGCTTCCAACCATGTCAGGGCAATCTGCGAAGATCGTCAGGGCCGATTGTGGTTCGGTACCGGGGGTATGGGCGGTGGCGTCTCCTACTTTGATGGAGAACGCTTTAACACCTACACCACCGCTGACGGGTTAGCCGATAACAGCGTCATCTCTATCTATCTACGAAGACCGTCAAGGGCGGCTGTGGTTTGGAACCTGGGATGGGTGGCTTTAATGGGGGTGGGTTGTCCTGCTATGATGGTGGGAGACCACAGGGGGCGCAGCTACAGAATTACACGATAGCAGATGGGTTGCCAGATGATAACGTCATGTCTATCGTTGAAGATGATGCCGGAAACCTGTGGATTGGAACCAATTGGGGGTTATGCTGTTTTGATAGAGAGAAGTTCACGACCTACGGAAAGGAACAAGGGTTGACGGATTTCGTTCATCAATGCTCAGCGAAGGACACAGCGGGACAACTCTGGTTTGGCTCAACCAACAGCGGGCTTTATCGTTACGATGGAAAGCATTTCCAGTGGCTTACCACGGCAGACGGACTTCCCAGCAATAGCGTTAGAGGGCTGGCACCACAACCCGATGGCTCGATGATCATCGGCACGCACCGTGAGATTGTGCATTACCGACCCACCGCTACGCTTCCACCGCCAATCGAAATCCGAGAGGTCATCGCGGATAAGGTCTATCAGAATCCAACGGAACTTGAACTGACGACTGCGGAGACGGACTTGTTGACCATCTCCTATCACAGCTTGAGCTTCGCCACCCGTCAAATGCGCTACAGTTATATTCTCGAAGGCTACGATAAAGCATGGCGGGACACGTGGGAAGACACGGTCCGATACGAAAAACTCCCGCCCGGCGAATACACCTTCAAAGTCATTGCCATCAACCGCGACCTTGTGGAATCCGAAGTGCCCGCTCAGCTTTCGCTGACAGTTCGTCCCGACCCCCGTGACATCGAAATCACGACTTTGCGGACAAAAGTGAATTATCTACAACATGAGGTCAGCGGCAAATATGACTTTTCAAACCTCATCGGTCGTTCGGCTGGCATCAAGGAAGTCCACGCCCTGATGGAGAAAGCAATTGATTCGGGGTTAGACGTGCTGATTACGGGCGAGACGGGCACCGGCAAGGAACTGGTTGCCAAAGGGATTCACTACAATAGCTCTCGCAAAAACAGAACCCCGGTGGAGTGTGATTGCGGATTACTTACCGAAGCATTGGCACCCAGCGAGTTATTCGGCCACCGCAAAGGGGCGTTCACCGATGCCCGCGAAGACAAAATCGGGCTGTTTGAAGCCGCAGATGGAAGCACATTGATATTAGACGAAATCGGCAATATGCCCTTGGCGATCAGGGCTGTCAGCCGATTGCAAGACTTTCCTCAAGCGTGTGGAGCAAGGCAACGTCACAGGCGTAACGGCGACAACTGCTGTCGCTGAGGCACAACACAAAGTCATGCTTGCAGAAGCCGTTCAAAAATATGGGCTACCCTGCCAGGGGCTGGTGCGGCGATTGACCCAGACTCCAGGGCGCATTGCAGGATTGTCACATCATCAGGTTGTCCCCGGTGCGATTGTGGCGATGAAGGTGCGCGTTGAAATGTTAACTGTTACCATTTTGCAGTGGGCAGCGCAACTTTCGGTGATGCATGAATTACTGACAAACGATGCCATCTTGCTGGCGCATATGGAGACATTAGGCATCACCAACCTTGCCACGAATGACGACGATTTTGATAAAGTTGGAAGTATCATGGCATGGAAACCGCGTTGATGTCTTAACTCAACTCCCTCCCACGTAGTGTTTTGCTTTTTACGCCGCTCATTCTGCTATCGAATTCCAGCACTAATTGAAAGTGTGTGGATTTCCCACAAGAGCCGGTGCGGGAAATCCACACACCGCCTTTCCCCACGTCTCATCGAACAAATCCCACTTTCATATATGGCATGAGTGTGTGGAATCCCCCCACCAAACTCCATTCTACATCGCGATGACAAAATGCCAGCTTTCTGCGCCCAGATTGGCTTCGGGGCGTTTTTTTATGCTTGGCACTGGATTTGCTTTATGACGTCGCTGTATAGATTCGTCGTCTGATGGCGATGACGATTGATTGTTATCTCATTCAGTCAGGTAGGTCAGGCTGTGCCTGACAAATAGCTATTGAAATGGCCAGCAAATACGACTTTTCAAACCTCAACGGGCGTTCCAACACTATCAAACAGGTTTTTAGCGCAATCGAGGCTGCCATTGATTCCGATTCGGCTGTCTTGATAACCGGTGAAACAGGGACCGGTAAAGAACTGGTCGCCAGAGCGATTCACGACAATAGCCCTCGGGGGCAGAAACCGCTGTTTGCGATCAACCACGGTGCCGTTCCCGGGGAAGCGCTGTTCAGCGAGCTTTTCGGTCACTGCAAAGGCGCGTTCGAGGGCGCCATCGAAGATAAGGTCGGGTTATTTGAAGCCGCTTGTGGTAGCACACTGATACTGGACGAAATCGGTGATATGCCCCTTAATGTCCAGTCAGAGCTCCTTCGGGTGCTCGCGGAGTGTAAAGTCATCTTTCTCGTTCAGGGACCTTTGATGGAAAACGGACAGCAGGTGGGCATGTTTCAATGCCGTGGAACCCGGACGGATCGAGAAACAGCGGATGATTCCTTCGATCTCGTCGGGACCGGCTTTGTTATCCAACGATTCGCTATCAACAACGAAGGGGAGATTTTCGGGATGGGCGCTGAAGATACGGCGCAGGATGGAAAATACACTCTGGTCATTATTGGAGGTACGGGGAAGTTTGAGGGCGTCACAGGCACCTATACCGGGCAGGTCATCGCCAGAGCTCCCATTGTGATCGGCGAATTCACTTTCAATTTGAGATAGGGAGGTGTCACGATGCGAAGATTCAAACTCAACCGAACTGGCTTAGCGCAAAAGTGCCGACATCCAGCGGTACGAGGTTTGCTAATAGCGATAGGCATCGCCGCGATTTTAGGAACAGCAGTCGTGGCGCAGATTGGCGGACGAGAGCAGACTCGTGTCTTCGAGATCACCTTGACCGTGCAAGAGGGCGATGGCAACGGAAACGGCACACCGTGGGAACCCCATCGGATGCTACGTCAAATAGCCAAACGTCTTTCAGATCCACAGCCCGTAGCGGATAAACATCTGCTAGGGCTTTCTTTAATCGGCGGCTTGGGCATGTTGTTCAGCGAGTGCTTCGGCGTGATCGGCAACTTTACGGATGGCAGCGATAACCTGATCTGCGGCATCATCAACCGGGTCGCTCAAGACTGGCAGAAACACGAGCTGTGCACAAGCTTTTTCGCTCACCGGAAAATCACCGGGTTTGTAGCCCTGATAATCGCCTCCCATTTCGGGTGTACACAGCGGTCCACGGCCGCGCGTGAAAATATCGAAACCTTCGGCGAAAAGCGGGAGTGTGTGCAGAAGCGGGTAGGGATTGGCATTTGCGCGAAGTCCCTCTTTGCGGAGCGCATCGACAAATCCATCCCTGCTGAGTCCGCCCATCTCTTCCGGGAGGTAATGGATAGGAAATCCGTAGAAACCTGCAGATTCCGCGCCTTCATATTTCTTCACAGGACGCACGCCGCGAATCTTCTCGATTCCCGCTTCAACGGCGTGGATGTGTGTGCGACGGCGGGCATTTAATTCATCCAGCTTTTTTAACTGCACGGAAGCGATACCGATGCCGAGTGGATGGGCGCGAAATTTTATACCCAGTCCAAGGGGTTGCAGATGCTTGTAGTTATCCGTGACAAGATCGAGTCCAACGACACGGTTCACCTGACCGATCAAGCACGCCCTTTCAAAAACATCGACGTCGTTTGTTGCGACCATGCCACCTTCGCCGCCGCTGACGGGTTTGCTACCCTGGAAACTCCATGCGCCGACCTGTCCGATACTACCGCACGGACGTCCTTTGTATGTTGCACCGTGGGCATGAGCACAGTCCTCAATGATTGGCACACCCGTTTCTTCGCTCAGCTTCATCAACCCATCCATGTCGCACACGTTTCCCCACAAATGTACCGCAAGGATGGCTTTTGTCCGTTCTGTGATACGGCGTCGGGCATCCTCCGGGTCAATTAGCAATGTCTCCGGATCGATCTCACAGAACACCGGTTTCGCCATGAGCATCGGCGCAGGCGAAATCGAACAGATCCACGTATATGACGGACAGATCACTTCATCGCCCGGCCCGATGCCGACGCCGAACATGGCGCTGTGTATTGCTGCTGTTCCGTTGATGACGCTGATTGCGAAGCGTGTCCCATGTCGTTCACGCCACGTCTGTTCAAATTCTCGAACGATAGGCGTTCCACCTGAGAGTTCATTGCGTAAGGTCATTTCATGAACCATCTGTGCTTCATCTTCCGTGACCTGTCGCCACTGATCGAGTTTTCCCTGAGATTCTGCCGTCTGTACAAATACCGGTGCGCCGCCCAACGCAACGGGTAAATTTCGATCCTTTGTTCTGCTCATCGTATTCCCCTTTTAAGCTGGTTATTGATAGCAATTGACTGAAACCATTTACCCCTCATTTTATTCTGTCATTTTCAACACCGCTTGAAATCCTATTGCGGAATCCAGTCACCGTGAGGATTTCAAGCCGTCGTCAATCGTCACCGCAGAGATGCGTGAGGTCTTCCCTCCCATGCGAAGCAAGAACTGCGTGGGGTGCGTGAGGTTCTTCCTCCCACCTGAAAGGTTGAGCCTCTGCGGTGAATAAGAATTCGGCTCTGGCG